>MNUP01000089.1 GCA_001871075.1 Candidatus Desantisbacteria bacterium CG1_02_49_89 | reverse complement strand
GAAATTAAGGTGCACCCCGTCCTCCGTGAGCCTGAAGTCCGGCGCGCGTTTGCGGAACTTTTTTGAAACTTCCAGGAATTCCTCAAAAAATGGCACGTAAACCAGCCTGTTCTCTTCCGCGTATTCCCTCATCCATTTCGCGTATTTTTCCATGCGTTTGTTGACTTCTGCTGCTCCGCCTTCCGCATGCCAGTGCGCCTCAAAAGGCGGGGGTGAGACAAGTATGGGAAAAGCGTGCGCTGATATGGTCTTTTCCGCCATGGAGCTGATTGCTTGCGAGTAATCCGGCAGGCCTAAAGCCGTGGGTGGGTCTGTTATGAACCTGGCTATGTCGTTTGCGCCTGACGTTATGGAAACAAGTTTAGGCTTGTGCCTGAGCACGTCGGTTTCAAACCTTGCCAGCATGTCCGTTGAACGGTTGCCGCCGATGCCTGCGTTTATGAATTTCATGTTCCTCTCAGGATACCTCAGGCGCGCGATCTCTTCCACAAGCGCCGCGTAACCCTTGGCGTCGGACGTTATGCTGTCCCCCATGAACACAAGGATCTGCCCGTCCTGTATTAAAAATGTGTCCTTCATGTCAACTCCTTAAAACGCGTATCGCACATCGCTAATCGCTTATCGTTAAAAGCTTCAAACGATACGCGATATGCGATAAGCCATAAGCAGCTTATAATTTCCTGGGAAGGAAATTAGAAGCTAAGAAGGCTTCCGCGTATTTCGTGCCGCGCAGGAACCCCCGCGCTGCCGCGACCCCCTCAATATACCTTTCCATGCCCCGCAGGTTACTCATCTGGCTGGCCTGCGTCTTCATCGCCCTGACCTTCGCGTTAAGCGTCCCGGTTATATCAACCAGGACCGAAGGCGACGTGAACAGCTCAAGGACTTCGTAGAAATAAAACTCCTGCGTGTACCAGGGCTTGCCGAAATCCGGCATGATATTCTCGCTTGCCTTCCACCTTGCCTCGTCCGTTATCTCGCTTACAGCTCTGTGGTCCCTGTGCTTATCGCATTTGTAATGCGTGAATATCACGTCCGGCCTGAACCTGCGTATCAGGCGCACGCATTCCTGGTACACCTCCCTGACGTTTACTACTGACTGAGTGGGAAGCCCGAGGTTCACGACCTGCCTGATGCCGAGGATCTTTGCCGATCTTTTTGCCTCGATACTGCGGATCCTGCCAATCCTGCCCTTATGCGAAAGTTTTGAATAACCCATATCCCCTGTGGTGAAGGTCACAACAGTGACCGCAGCCCCCTGCCTGCTCAGTTTCGCTATGGTCCCGCCCGGCCCTATTATCTCATCGTCGCTATGCGCCCCGAACACGAGCACTTTCTTCCAAGTAAGCATGCTGCCTCCCGTAAATACGTATCAACGTGTCAAAGTGTCAACGTGTCAACGCAACAACAAGGATTTATTGGAATAAACTATTCCTTGCATTTGCTCTGACACGCTGATACGTTGATACGCTGACACGCATTTATATTTGCGATCTGTAGATTTTATCGCAGAGCTCCATTGTTTTGACCGCGTCGGAGAAATTCGTAACCGGTTGCTTTCCTTCCTTAACGCAGTCAATAAAATGCCTGTTTTCCGCGAAGAAACCCGCTGTTTTGTAAAACTCCGCGCTGCCAGCGGCATCTTTTGCGGCGGTTATCTCGCCGTCTTCATTGCTGTCCTTGTAAATAACGGACCTCGCTTCCGGCTCAACGAAAGCGGAAATACCTCTCCCGTGCATTTCAACTCTGAATATGCGCTTTCCCGCCCTCCAGTTCGCGATAAGGAACCCGATGCTTCCGTTCTCGAACTGCACCATCGCGTTAAACATGTTGTGGTAGTCAAAATCCACCTTTTTCACGTCGCTGAAAACCTTCTTTACTTCGCCGCCCATCCAGCGCAGGTTGTCAACCGCGTGTATCGCGTCTGACGTCAGGATATCAACCGCTCCGTCATAATACGGCCCGCCGGTGTAATTCTTAATGAACATCGCGGAACACTGCAGCATTCCCCTTTCATCCACCCTTTTCTTCGCCGCAACGCTCAAAGGCGCAAACCGTCTCTGGAACCCAACCATCGTAATGCACTTGTTCTTCTCGGCCAGGTTTGCCATCTCTACGGTCTGTCCCGTGTAAACTCCGGGCGGCTTTTCTATAAAAACGTTCAGCTTCCGGTTAAGGCAGTGTATGACAATGTCAAAAAGATGGTGGGGCGGCATAAGGATATAAACCGCCCGGGGTTTTGTCTCATCCAGCATCTTCCTGTAGTCCGCGAACGTCTTTTCTATCTTGAATGCCTTCGCCGTTGCCTTCAACTTATCCTCAACCAGGTCGCACAACCCGGTTATTTCCACGTCAGGAAATTCAGCCAGCGAGGGATAATGGACCGCGTTCGCCATACCCCCTGCCCCGATCAGCGCAACTTTTACTTTATCCATAGTTCCTCCAAATTTTCCACGAAAACACGAAAGTATCACGAAGTCACGAAAGAACACCACAGAGAAATATTTTACTTTATAAACTTGTAAACTATGTAAACTCTATAAACTATCTTTATGGTATTCAGCTTCCGGCAAAACCTTGCAGTTACTCTGACTCTATGACTCTATGAATCTTTGACTCTAATACTTCCCGACATCTTTCGCCAGCTCCACGGCATACTTATAATTCTCAAGGCTGACAGTCGGCGGTACGGAATGGTCTGAATGGAATATGTACCCCCCGCCTTTCATAGCCGCTGTAACCTTGCTTTCCACCTCTTCCCGTATTCTTTCCTTATCCAAGCTGAGGACATCAGCCGAAATGTTGCCGAAGAACGTAACCTTATTACTGTACTGCTTTTTATAAATCCTTACATCATTACCCTGCCTTGCCTCAAGCGGCTGTATGGCGTTGATGCCTGACTCGATAAGCAGGGGGAGCAGTTCCTTAATATTTCCGTCGCAGTGATAGATCCAGAATAGGTTGTTTTCAAGGCAGAATTGTTTTATCTTCTTATGCGCGGGCATCACCAGGTCCCTGTAAACCTTCGGCGAAAAAAGCATCCCGTTCTTATAGCACAGGTCTGAATATAGCCAGATCGCATCCGGCTTCATCCCTTCACTCAGGAAAATATTGCACATTTCAAGGATAAAATCAGTGTGCGTGTTTATTATGTCCCTTATAAGATCCGGTTCTTCTACCATTTTGGAAAGGCCGTTCTCAAAGCCCATTGTCCTGTTAAGCACAAACCAGCACGGCTCGTCAGGGCTCAGAAAAACGAAATCTCCCCTTTTACGAAGGTTCTCATACTGGGCTTTCAGATCTTTCTGTATCCTGTCTTTGGAAGGTGTGAGTTTCTTCTTTAATTCCTCCCACTGGCCCCTTTCCTTAAACAGGTGATCCATATACTGGGGCGGGCTGTAGTTCTCGTTTTTCCATGCCTTGAATGTCCTGCCGTAACCATCGGTCTCGATCCTGTATTCGGCAGTTTCTTCAAGCACTTTGCCCGGCAGGCGGAACGTGCCGTCATACGAAATGCCGGATATGTGGTCCATCTTGAAATAGTCCAGCGGGTCGCCTTCAGGCAGGCCTTCCTTCTTCCAGCGTTCGATCGTCTGCGGCCAGAAACCTGTTTCGCACAGCGGCACCCTGTCAGGCACCCCTCCGCCCAATACGATCTTTATGCGTTCCTGTGAAGTCATTTTCCACCACTAAAACCACAGACAAGCTCATTTAACCACGAATTTGCACGAATTTCCACGAATTATAATTACCTGTAAACTTATAGACTTGTAAGCTTGTAAACTATATAAAATCTGCCACTGAGGACACTGAATTAATCTGGCTAATTATCCAGTCGTCCAGTTATCCAACCTGATATCTTCCGTAACGCTGTATCGCGGACATTACAAGGCGCAACCCCGTAAGCATAGAACCGTTATTAACAGAACCTGCTGTCGCGAAACGGACACCGCGCTTTTCTTTTGACTGCTCGAAATCCCGCAGTAATTCCAGTACAATATTCTCTTCTTCGTTGCGGCAGAACGTAAATGGCGCGAGCTGCCCGTCTATCACAGCGCGCTGGCAGTGCTCCCTTATCTCGGTAACGCTGAGCGTAGGCCCGAAATTTACACCGGTCAACCCTAATCTTCCAAGCGCGGGGAGCTGGTGCCTCATATCTGAATCAGAATGCTGGTACCGCGAGTCCGAGGGACCAGGGCTGTACCGCTCAAAAACCGCTTTCAGTATCGGGTAACCGAAAAACTCATACATCTTCGGGTTGAACATCGCGCAATTGTCGTCGCAAAAAGAAAAGCCTTTCGGCGCGTCCGTTTCCGAATAACCGGCTTCTTTATCGAGCACTCCCGCTATATTCAGCATCGTGTTGATGATAGCGTCCCTGAACCTTGCGGCGAGCTTCGGGTTATCCAGTATCAGGAATATCGTGTTTTCAATTCCGTAAACAGAACCCGCAAAAGTCATCGGCCCGCGCTGGCCCCTGTACATAGCCGGTTTAATACCGGCTTTCATCAGGCGTTCCTTCTCCTTTTCCCATTCGGGCGGAAGGATAAAAGTGCGCAGGTCCTTGTTGCGTTCTTCAACACGGCAAAGCAGTTCTTCAAGTTCTTTCTCGTTCCTTACCGACTGTTCAAGCCACCATGAACCGGAATTCCACACGTTCTTCGCCTCAAAAACGTCGTGCAGGCCCTTCACCGGAGGATACTGCCTGGTTTTATCAACAGGCTTCCCGCTGAGCAGGCGCCTTCCCACTATTTTTTCAGCCTTGTCGTTATAGGCTTTTTTCAAAGAGATCGCCCACGCTTCGTCTTCAAGCAATCGCTTGAAATCCGCGCTGATCCCGAGTTCGGCGAAAACGCACTCATCCAACATGCCTATGCCCAGCGGTATCTGAGGAATATCTTTGCCGAACGGATCCCTGGAAGCTGTGTTGTTGTCATTCCAGAACCTTCCGGTGTCAACAGGGGCAAGCCCGTTATTGCCACGCGCCAATTTAACGAGTTCTTTTGCCTTAGCCCTCATATCATCCGTTATCAGGTTTTCATTCGCTATCATTTTTTCCCCGAAAACCACGAACCTTACCACAAAACCACATACAAATCCATTTAACCACGAATTCTCACGAATTTCTGCGAATTTTTAACCTTTTTAACTTTTAACCCCTTTAACCTTTTTAACTTTTGTTATAGCCCTATACGTTTCCGGCCTGCGGTCGTCAAGCATTTCCTTCCTGAAATCGTCCTTTTCCGAATTCGTGGTAAAATACGCCTTGTATAGCTTCTGGTTCAGGTCCACGGTTGCCATAACGATCCCTGCTTCCCTGCCTGCTTCCGCGAGTATCATCCCGTCAGGGCCCACAACACCCGTTCTACCCTGCATCATTCCCGGCTTCCAGGATTCATCAGGATGCTTGCCGTAACAGGCAGACACAAGGAACACGCCGTTATCAATTGCGCGGGAACGCAGGG
>MNUP01000112.1 GCA_001871075.1 Candidatus Desantisbacteria bacterium CG1_02_49_89 | reverse complement strand
CTTTGGTCGCTCGCAATGACAACTCAAAGCAGAATCAAATGTCAAGGGATTTATGTAACACCACACTAGTGTGGTGTCTCTAACAGATCTTTACATTTGGGCTGTCATTGCGAGGAGTGTTAACGACGAAGCAATCTCGACCTAAAAATCGAGATTGCCACGCTCCCTTTGGTCGCTCGCAATGACAACTCAAAGCAGAATCAAATGTCAAGGGATTTATGTGACACCACACTAGTAACCTTTTAATAACGCCACTGAATTCACTGAGATCTTATCCCAAAGGGACTCCTTTGGAGTAACTCAAACCTTTTCGAAGACCCGCCCTTGTCCGCCAATTCTTAAGGTGGAAATTTTTAAGGAGGGAGGTTTGAAATCAGGGCTAAAGCCCTGAGTTACGATAAAATTCCTTGTTGTTGCGTTGACACGTTGATACGTTGACACGCTGACACGAAGTTAATCTGACCACTGTATTTAATACAACCAGCACCTGCACGTATGCCCCGGCGATATCTCTTTAAGAGCGGGCTCTTCCCTGCCGCATATCTCCATTTTCTTCTCGCACCTGGGATTGAACCTGCATCCCTGCGGGATCTCAAGCGGCGAAGGCAGGCTGCCGGGTATTACGTACAGTTTTTTCTTTTCCCTGATCTTCGGGACCGCGTCGAGTAATCCCCTCGTATAAGGATGAAGGGGGGTTTTGAAAAACTCATTCTTCTCCGAGCATTCCATGATCCTGCCCAGGTACATTATGGCAACATCGTCAGCTATCCTGTCTATTATGCCCAGGTTATGCGTTATAAGCATCACGCTCATGTTGAATTTCTGCCTCAGCCTTTCCAGCAGGTCCAGTATCTGCGCCTGTATGGTTATGTCCAGGGCTGTGGTAGGCTCGTCAGCTATCAGCAGGGATGGGTTTGTGGCAAGCGCCATCGCTATCATCGCGCGCTGCTGCATGCCACCGCTAAGCTGGTGCGGATAGTAATGGTAGATGTTTTCCGGGGAAGGCAGTTCAACAAGCGAAAGCATTTCCACCGCCCTTCTTGCGGCTTCCCGGTTTTTCGCGCTTCCGGGGATATGGACTTTTATAGCCTCCTCTATCTGGTTTCCCACCGTGAAAACCGGGTTGAGCGAGGTAAAAGGGTCCTGGAATATCATTGATATCTCTTTGCCTCTGATCTTCCTTATCCCGTCCTCTGAAAGCTTCAGAAGTTCAGAGCCCTTATAAATAATTTCTCCGCCAACTATTTTACCCGGATGCTGGACAAGCCTCAGGACAGATAGGGCGGTCACGCTCTTGCCGCATCCGGATTCGCCCGCGAGCGCTAGCGTTCTGCCGGCTCCCACGGAAAGATCAACGCCGTCCACCGCCCTCACTATTCCCTCGGCAGTGTTAAAATAAGTCTTTAAGTTATTGATTTCCAGCAACTTTTCCATATATTTCCAATTATGAATTATGAGTTATGAATTATGAATCCAAAACAAGGAATTTATTGTCCCAAAGGGACTCCTTTGGAGTAACTCAGGGCTTTAGCCCTGATATCAAACCTGAAGGTTTGAGTTACAGAAACTCTGTGCCTCTGTGTCTCTGTGGTTGAGCTTCTAATTTTGACTTTTACATTTTACATTTTGCATTTTAACTTGCGCTCATTTCAAGCGCGGATCTAAAGCATCCCTCAGCCCTTCCCCCAGCATAATGTATGCCAGGACTGTGATGAAAATGGCGCATCCCGGGAAGAAGCTCAGCCACCATACGTGCTGGAGAAGATAATCTTTCCCGCTTGTCAGTATGTTGCCCCACGAAGCTGTGGGCGGCTGAACGCCCAACCCCAGGAAACTCAAGCCTGATTCAACCAGTATAGCGGACGCGATCCCAAGCGTCGCGGCCACAAAAACCGGGTAAAGCGCGTTAGGCAGTATATGCCTGAATATTATCCTCGCGTCGCTTAAACCGGACGCCTTCGCCGCCTGGACGAAATCCTGCTTTTTAAGCTTCAGGAATTCGGCTCGCACAAGCCTGGTAACTCCCGGCCAGCTCACAAGGCCTATCACGATCATTACATAGTTGATGTTCGGCTCAAGCATCGCTATAACCATCAGTATCAGGAAGAAATCCGGGAAACACATCATTATGTCCACAAGCCGCATTATAAGCCCGTCCACCCAGCCGCCGTAATACCCGGAAATAGCGCCCAGAATGGTGCCTATGAGAATGGATATCGCGACCGCCGCGAACCCGACTTTTATCGAGATCCTAAGGCCCCATAAGATCCTGCTCAGTAAGTCCCTGCCCAGCTCATCAGTTCCGAGTGGATTCGCGGAATGAAGGCTCGGGGGCGTAAACCTATTTGAAAGGTCCTGGGCGTTAGGGTCATGAGGAGATATGAACGGCACCAGGAAATAGACAACAAAGAGCGAGGCAACAATGATGGCTCCGGCAACGCCCAGCTTGTTCCTCTTGAACCTTCCCCAGAAACTCCCGGCTTTTGTTTTTTTCATTTTTTTTCAAGTTTACGAAGTTTAGAAATATAACTTAAAACTTTATAAACTTGTCAACTTTGTAAACTGTTTTCACCTGTAGCGGATGCGGGGGTCCACTACCGCATATAATATATCCGCTACCAGGTTCCCGGCAAGCGTCAGGAACGCGCTTATTACCCCGACCCCCATTATGACCGGATAGTCCCTTGCCATTATCGCGTTAAAACCCAGCCTTCCCATTCCGGGCCAGGCAAAAATAGTCTCAATTATAAAGCTCCCCCCTATCAACCCGGGGATAGAAAATCCTATGAGCGTTACGACCGGAAGCATCGCGTTGCGCAGCGCGTGCCTGTAAATCACCGTGTTCTCATCCAGCCCCTTTGCCCTGGCGGTCCTTATGTAATCCTGGCGTATCGCCTCCAGCATCGCGGCACGCGTATACCTGGAAACCGAGGCAAGCCCGGTGAAAGCGGATACAAAAACCGGAAGCACAAGGTGTTTCAAAGTATCCAGCATCCTGCCCCAGAAAGGCAGGTATTCGCTGCCTATGTCCCTTATCCCGGAAATGGGCAGGATATTGAATCTTACGCCGAAAACATCCATCAGCATAAGCGCAAGCCAGAAAGACGGAACTGAAAAACCGATAAAAACAAGAAGGGTTGTGGACTTGTCGAACGCGGAATACTGTTTTGCCGCGGAAAGAACGCCTATCGGGATCGCTATCAGGAAGATAAAAAGGAGGGAAAGGCCTTCAAGAAGTATTGTCGCGGGAAGCCGTTCAAGGATCTTATCGATCACCGGCCTTTCATCCCTGAAAGAACGGCCGAAATCAAGGACCACAAATCTTTTAAGCCATCGCAGATATTGAATATGTATGGGCTGGTCAAGGCCGTAAAGCTTCTCAAGCCTTGCCCTCGCTTCATAACTGACCCTCGGCCCGGCCTCCGCCAGAAGGTCAGACGGGCTTCCCGGAGCGAGGTGTATTATGAAAAATGTGACCAGGGTGATACCCAGGAAAACGGGTATCATCAGGAGGAGCCGCCTTGCGATATATTTCCACATCTTTTAGGATTTTCTCTTGTTTCTTTCAATCCTTCGGAAACCGGACACCGGTATGATACTGAGCTTTTCCTTGCCTGTAACAGAGTCGAGCATGATGTTCAGGCCGAGGTTGTCGCTTGCAATGTGCCCCGCGATAACCACGTTTATATGATTCTTCTCAGCTTCCTTCTTGTGCTCGGAACCCATGTGCATGACCACAAGGGTGCCCACATCCGTGTTGGAAAGTTTTTCAAAGACGTTCTTCGAACCCTCTGTGCCGCCGGTCATGTCCACCATTATCCTGCCGCATCTTTTTTCCTTAGAGCCGATAAGTATGCTGGGCCCATTTTTCTGTTCCGCGGCCTGTTTGTATTCCGGTATGCCCTCAAGAATTGACATAATACCGTCAAGAATTTCCGGGCGTTCCCTGTCGAATATTTTCTGGAGAAAAGTGGCAACGCAGTTGTCAGCGGGAGTATGGATGCACATTATAGGTATGTCGAACAGCTTGGCGATGTCAACTCCCCTCTGGTGGTTTGACGGCATTATTTTCTGCCTGACCTCATTCATCCTTTCCCCCAGAAGCCCTTCCATAACGTTTATGGGAACGCCATATTTGTTGAATATATCGGCCTGCATGTCCATGACCTCGTAGAATGCCGCGAAAGCAGAACCCTGCGGGTGATGGGAAAGAACCAGATCCACCTTGCGGCCTTTCAGGGCAAGCATCTGGGCTACCAGGACCTCCCCGACCTCCATATCTATGCCGGCAAGCAAAGATATGATCTCTCTGCCGTGGTCGCCGTAAAGTATCCTTGTGTCAGCGTAGGGATTGGTAAGTTTTTCTTTGTCATAATTTTCTTTTTCCCTGCCTTCAAGCTTAGCAAAATCCTTCTCTGCTTTTTTTAAGACCTGCAGGACCCTTGCCTTTCCCCTCGGGTCATTCTCTATGCCTGTGCTAATCGCTTTTTTATAGATCTCGCCCAGCTTCATTTTAAACCTCCGCCTGCTCGTGCATCGACAAAATAAATATAAAATGAAAATTAAGGTTGAGAGTTTAACCTTTAACCTTCAACCTTCAACCTTCAACTTTTAACGTTCAACGGTTTTTATTGCAGCTACGCGGCAGGCGGCTGCAGGCGCGCTTTTACAAGCTCACCCACAAGCTTTCCGTCTGCCTTGCCCTTTACCTTGGGCATCAGAACACCCATAACCTTGCCTATGTCCCTGGGTGTCGCGGCTCCGGTTTCCTTGATCGCCTCATCAACGATTACCTGAAGCTCCTCTTTGGAAAGCTGCTGCGGGAGATACTTCTCCAGGACAGCAACTTCTTCCTTTTCTTTTTCAAGCAGGTCCTGCCTGTTCATACGCTCATAGTTCGGAAATACTTCCTTCCTCTGTTTGATATTCTTCTGGATTATATCCAGTATCTCCTCATCCGTGAGCGGAACGCGCTTATCTATCTCGCGCCTTTGCACCAGGCTGCGCAGGAATCTTATCGCGGAAAGCCTGCGTTCCTGCTTGTTCTTCAGAGCTTCCTTAAGGTCATTTATAAGTTTTTCTGAAAGGCTCATTTTCGCACCGGCCTTCTGGCAGCGTACCTTGCCATCTTTGCCTTTAACCTGCGGATGCGCTTTTCTCTCATCTGCGCAAGGCGTTTACGCTTCTCGCTGGGTTTCTCATAATGCTCTCTTTTCTTGATCTCGGTGAGGATCCCATCGCGTTCGCAAACCCTTTTGAACCTCCGCAGAGCGCTTTCCAGAGATTCACCTTTCCCTAATCTTACTTCGAGCAAACTAATCGCCCCCTTCTCTAAAAAATGAATTTGACGCTGATTTTCGCTGATCCAGTACTGATTAAAATCAAATTACAGCATTCACTTTTGACCTTTGACTTTTGACCTGCTTATATTATTCCCACCAGCGCCTAAACTCTGCTATTATTAAACTGTATAATTTTTAAAAAAGAATTAACATTCAGGCTTGCTCCACCCACCAGCGCGCCGTCTATTCCCTCTTCCTTCATCAGCCCGCCCACGCTTTCCGGAGTTACGCTTCCGCCGTACTGGATCCTTACCTGCTGCGCGGTCTCGCTGTCATGCATCGATGAAAGCACTGAGCGTATGTGCGCGTGGACCTCGGACGCATCCGCAGGGGTCGCGGTCTTGCCTGTGCCTATGGCCCATATGGGTTCATACGCGACAACAAGGCTCTTGATCTCCTCTTTCCCGATCTCTGCCAGGCCTTCCTTTATCTGTTTTTCCACGACCTTAAGCGTGCTCTTCGATTCCCTTTCCTCAAGTTTCTCTCCCACGCACATTATCGGCGTAAGGTTGAAAGAAAAAGCGGATTTCATCTTTTTATTTATATCCTTGTTTGTTTCTTGAAAATACCCGCGCCTTTCCGAATGCCCTATGATCACGAACCTGCATCCCAGGTCGCGCAGCATAACAGGCGAGATCTCGCCGGTAAACGCCCCGCTCTTCTCCCAGTGCATGTTCTGCGCTCCCATCCTGATATTCGTGTTCCTCAGAACCTCGCCCACCGCGCCCAGCGCTATGAAAGGAGGGCACACTACGATCTCAACGCTGAATATGTCCTTTGCAAGGTCTTTAAGCTCCCTGGCAAATTCAGCCGCCTCCGAGACGGTTTTGTTCATCTTCCAGTTTGCAGCTATTATCGGCTTCCTCACTTATTCCTCCATTGATTACGGTGATTTTAACTGATGATCTTTGCTTCGCAACATTCTTTGTGGGCTATGTCGACAAACGACGAATTCCGGTGATTATATAAAGTTAATCATGATAATTTAGAAATAATCACTGTAATCTAATTTATAATCACTGTAATCACTTTTTTTCTGAAAGCGCGGCGATGCCCGGAAGCGTTATCCCTTCCAGCAGCTCGAGGCTTGCGCCTCCGCCAGTCGAAATGTGAGTTATTTTGTCGCTCACTCCAGCTTTCGCGGCCGCTGAAACAGAATCCCCGCCCCCTATTACGGTCACGGCGCCGCTTTCCGCCATTGCCTTCGCTATTTCCACGGTCCCCTTAGCGAAAGCGTCTACCTCGAATATCCCCATCGGACCGTTCCAAAACACTGTTTTTGATTTCGATATTACCTGCCTGTATTCCGCAACGGTCTTCGGGCCTATGTCAACGCCTATCCAGCCGTTCTGTATCGCCCTGCCCCCGGTCTCCTCCATCTGAGCGCCCTCTCTGATCTCCTTTGCGACAACGTGGTCGATGGGAAGGTGTATTTTCGACTCAGAATCACCCAGTATCAGGTCCCTTGCCAGACCTAATTTGTCTTCCTCTATCTTAGAGTTGCCGACTTCTTCCCCGATCGCCTTAAGGAACGTGTATGCCATCGCACCGCCTATGAGAAGGAAGGAAACCCTGGGAAGCAGATTTTTGATAACCCCTATTTTTGTGGAAACTTTTGCCCCGCCCAGGACCGCGGCAAAGGGCTTGTCAGGCTCCTCAAGTATTTTGCCCAGCACCTCAATTTCCTTTTTCATGAGGAACCCCGCGGCTGACGGAAGGAGCCTTGCCACGCCAACAGTGGAAGAGTGCGCCCTGTGCGCTGTCCCGAAAGCGTCGTTAACATACAGGTCACCCAGTTTCGCGAGCTTCTTGCTGAAATCCTCGGCGTTGTTTTCCTCCTCGGGATGGAAGCGCAGGTTCTCCAGCAGAAGAACGTCCCCGTTCTTCATCGCGGACACTGCCTTTTCCGCGTCCGGGCCCACGCAATCTTCCGTTTTGGCGATCTTCTTACCGAGTAGTTCACCCAGCCTTTTTGCCACCGGCGTAAGCCGCATGGACTCAACGACCTTGCCCTCAGGCCTGCCGAGGTGTGACATCAAAATAACCTTCGCGCCCTTGTCAACGCAGTATTTAATGGTCTGAACACTTGCCTTGATCCTCGTATCGTCCGTTATCTTGCCTTCCTTGTCCTGCGTGACGTTGAAATCAACGCGGATCAAAACATTTTTACCCGCCATGTCAAGGTCTTCCACGCCTAACTTTGCCATAAAAACCCCCAAAATCAATAAAGGATTAGTTATGAGTTATGAATTATGAGTTATGAGTGAAGGAGTTTTATTTTAAATAAAAACCTTGCCGTTGATTCATAATTCATCATTCATAATTCATAATTTAGCTCTTGTAAAAGAGCTATTTGGAAACAATATATTCTATCAGGTCCACCACGCGGGTCGAATATCCCCACTCATTATCATACCAACCCATTACCTTGGCAAGGTTCCCATCAATAACCTTAGTAGATACCGCATCAACTATGCAGGATTTTGGATTACCGAGGAAATCCCTTGAAACCAGCGGTTCCTCGCAAAATTCCATATACCTGCCCAGTTTCCCTGCCGCGGCTTTCTTCAGAGCCGCGTTGACTTCCTCGGTGGTAGTTTGCTTTTTTAACATCACCACGAGATCTGTCATGGAAACGTCCGGAATGGGTACCCTTATAGCCAGCCCGTCCAACTTGCCTTTCAGTTCAGGTATTACAAGCGCTATTGCCTTCGCCGCTCCGGTAGTCGTAGGGATCATTGAGAGCCCTGCCGCGCGCGCCCTTCTCAGGTCCTTGTGCGGGAAATCGAGTATTACCTGATCATTTGTATACGCATGTATTGTGGTCATAAGCCCTTTCTCGATCCCGAACTCATCCAGCAGGACCTTTGCCATCGGTGCAAGGCAGTTGGTCGTGCAGGAAGCGTTTGATATGACATTGTGCTTCTGCGGATCGTATTTATCCTCGTTAACGCCCATTACTATGGTGATGTCTTCGTTCTTCGCCGGGGCGCTTATGATGACTTTTTTCGCGCCTGCCGTTATGTGTGCGGCCGCTTTTTCCTTTTCGGTGAATCTCCCCGTAGATTCAACCACTATTTCAACACCCATGTCCTTCCACGAAAGCTGCGCCGGATCTTTTTGCGCTATAACTTTTATCTCCCTGCCGTCAACAATGATAGCATCAGCTTTCGCCTCTACTTTGCCGGGGAATATCCCGAACGTTGAATCGTATTTAAGCAGGTGCGCCAGTGTTTTTGAATCTGTAAGGTCGTTGACGGCAACGAACTCCAGGTCCTTGTATTTGCCCAGAAGCGCTGCCTTCAGCACAAGCCTTCCGATCCTTCCGAAACCGTTAATGCCTACCTTAACCATGTTCACATACCTCCTTTTTAATAAAATACGCTAATCTCGGGATTCCCCCTCACCTTATTCCTCTCCCTCGAGGGGAGAGGGCCGGGGTGAGGGTGTTTTTAAGGAAAAACTCCATCAGCTTATGACCCTTATTAAAGAACAGCCTGCTTTTTTTCGCGTCCCGCTCGTTAAAACCCGCCTTCCCTCTTTTATTATCCCCATTTTTGAATATTGCGAAAGGAACCGGGTCCGGAGCATGAGTTCTTAACGAAATGGGTGTGGGATGGTCTGTAAGCGCCAGTATCTTATAGTTGCCGTATGCACCTATCCCTTTTAACACTGTGCCCGCGACCTTTCGGTCAAAATCCTCTATCGCCTTTATCTTTGCTTTAATGTCACCGTTGTGCCCCGCCTCATCAGGCGCCTCAACGTGCACAAAAACAAGATCGTTTTTCTTCAGAGCTTTAAGCGCGTATCTTGCCTTCCCTTCGTAGTCCGTGTCGAAGTATCCTGTCGCACCCGGCACGTCTATTATCTCCATCCCGGTTGCCCTGCCTATGCCCTTGACTATGTCGACCGCCGATATTACCGCACCCTTCAGGCCGTATTTCCTGTAAAAGGACGGCATCTCCGGTCTTGTGCCCTGGCCCCACAGCCAGATCATGTTGGCGGGACCTTTCCCATGCCTTTTTCTCCTGGCATTGACCGGATGCGTTTCAAGTATTTCCCTTGACCT
Organism: Candidatus Desantisbacteria bacterium CG1_02_49_89; assembly: GCA_001871075.1. Lineage (GTDB taxonomy): Bacteria > Desantisbacteria > UBA1551 > UBA1551 > UBA1551 > UBA1551. The sequence continues at coordinate 13,199 of MNUP01000112.1, read as the reverse complement.
CTCCATCAGGCCGATCAGCATCCCCGCGCCTTTTCCTTTCGGGAAGATCACGGAAAACTTTTTTCCCATCACGTCGTGCGGAGGATGCGTCCTCAGGGAAAGCAGGGACGCAAGGCCGGCGGGCTTTTTTAGGAGCGCCAGGTTGCGGTAGCTGACACCCGGAAAGAATTTCAAAGAACCTGTTCCTATCTCCCTGTTAAGTGCCCTGAACAGCTCTTTTCCCTCTTCGCTTGTGACATGCCCGGCGCTGTAGTCAATAAGCTTCCCGTTTGCCGCCGTCACAAGGTTGCATCTGAATATTATATCTTGCCTGCCGTACCTTATTCCCTGGTTCAGGGCTTCAAGCGGGCCCCTGCCGCTATAATATCTTTGCGGGTCGTAACCGAGTATCGCGAGGTTCGCGACATCCGTTCCCGGCGTCATCCCGCGCGGCGTCGTTCTTATAAGGCCCAGGGTCCCGGCCCGCGCGAAATAATTCAGATTTTTTATCCCGGCGGCTTCAAGCGGTGTCCTGCGCTTCAGCTCTTTCAGGGGATAATCCGCCATCCCGTCGCCTACAAGCACGATATATTTCATACCACCGATTCTTTACCACGAAGGCACAAAAAACTTTTGCCATTGAAGGCACTGAGTTCACTGAGAAATTTAACAGGGATTCAGCGGGATTCATAATGCCGTCATGCGTCATGCGTCGAACGTCTTACGTATTATTAAAATCATTTGCGAACGACGTACGACTTACGACGTAAGACGGAATCTAAATCTCTTTAAATCACTGTGAAAAAAGACTTTTTTCGTGCTTTCGTGACACTTTCGTGTTTTCGTGGAAATCACTTATTTTTTGCCTAGCCGGAATTCCCTGTTCAGCGCGCGCACCGCGTTATCCGCATCCTTTTCCTCAACAACACATGAGATCTTTATCTCAGAAGTGCTTATCATCTCAATATTGATGCCTTTCTTTGCAAGGGCCGTGAACATCTTCGCTGCCACCCCCGGATAGCTGTACATGCCCGCGCCCACGATCGACACCTTTGCGACGCCGGACGCGTGCATCACGGTTTGCGCCCTCAGTTCCTTCGCGACCTTTTTGACTATCGCCATGGTCCTGGAAAGGTCCACGCGGGAGATCGTGAACGAAACGTCCGTGTGCCCCTTGTGGCTGACGTTCTGAACGATAACATCAACGCTTATGCGGCCTTTAGCGATCGGGCTGAAGATCTTTGAAACGATCCCGGGCCTGTCAGGCACGCCCACGACCGTCACCTTGGCCTGGTTCTTATCAGCGGTAGCGCTTACGACATAAGTTCTTTCCATATCCTCACCTCTTGTTTTGATCTTCAGTTTCTTCCCGGATCCAGTGTCGAACACAAGCGTTCCCGCGTCGCCGGGGTTGAAGCTTGACCTAACCCTGACTTTCAGCCCGTATACCTTCGCTATTTCGGCGGACCTCGGATGCAGGACCTTCGCGCCCAGGCTGGTCATTTCAAGCGCCTCGTCATAGGAGATAGTTCTGATCCTTTTCGCGCCCTGCACAACCCTGGGGTCAGAGGTAAAAACCCCCTTGACATCCGTATAGATATCGCACATATCCGCTTTAATCGCGACCGCAAGCGCTACGGCGGTTGTGTCAGAGCCTCCCCTGCCCAGCGTGGTTATTTCACCTTTTCTGTCAACGCCCTGGAAACCCGCCACGACCGCGATGCTGCCTTCTTTCAGCGCCTTAAGCACCTTCGAAGGATCTATCCTGAGTATCCTCGCCTTGCCAAAAATGCCGTCCGTAAGTATGCCGGCCTGTTCGCCTGTAAAAGAAACCGCTTTCTGCCCCATCTCCGCAAGCGCCATTGCCAGCGAAGCAATCGATTTCTGCTCCCCTATGGCCATCAGCATGTCCATTTCCCTGTCGGGAATTTTTTTCGAAACAGCGGACGCGTAGTCAATAAGGTCGTCTGTCATGTCCCCCGGGGCTGAAACAACCACCGCGACAGCGTAGCCCTGCTTCCTGGCGCTGACCGCTATCCTGGCAACTTTCCTGACCTTTTCGGGATCAGCCACAGAAGTCCCGCCGAATTTCTGAACCAATATCTTCATTAAAACTTCCTTTTTATTTGATTAACGGATTAACGGTTTAATGGTTTTTAGCCATAGAACCTTTAATCCTTTAAACTATTACAAAACTATACGTCATGCGCAAGCGTGAAAATATACACCGATTCCGCGCCTGCCTGCTTCAGGACCCTCGCGCACTCGCAGGCAGTGGCCCCTGTCGTGTAGACATCATCAACCAGTAAAATATTGCTCTTCGGAAGCCAGCTGCTTTCCCCCGCCTTAAAAGCTCCCTTTACGTTCTCCGCCCTTTCATCCCTGGTCAGCGCAACCTGCGGGGAAGTATATACTGTCCTGCTGAGAATGTCCGCCAGAACCGGGATCCCGTATTTTGAGCCGATCATATCCGCGACAAGCTCAGACTGGTTGAACTCCCTTTCGCGCAGCCGCTTTCTGTGCAAAGGCACCGGCACTATAAAAGATATTTTTTCAACCGGGAACAATCCCGGGAAATAGAGCGAAATTAGTTTGTCGATCGGTTTAAGTATTACCTTTCTGCCCTTATACTTAAAAAGATGGATACATTTTTTCAGGACGCCTTCATACCTTCCTATCGACCTTGCCAGCGCGAAAGGCCTTCTGTGGTTCCTGCAGTCTGCGCAAAGCGGCGTTTCGATCCCCTTGAAAGCTTCCGGCGGGTCAAGCGGCATCCCGCACCTTTGGCAATACGGGTCTACGATGATCCTGATCTCTTCGAAACACTGTCCGCAAAGGCCCGCGTTGTCTTCAAGAAGCTTACTGCACGCAAGGCATCTCGGGGGGTATATGAAATTGAGCAGTCCTTCCGCAAAGTATCTTAAGGAATTCTGCCCGCTATCCACTGACCACTCGCCACTGGCCACTGTATTAGTCCGTGGTTACGGGCTGGACGGGCGCGGCAACAGGCGGCTCATCGACCTTTATGGGCGGCCTTCCAAGGTCCGGCTTGATCGCCATTATTATGGCGATAATTATGAAAGCAACTACCGCTCCGATAAAAAGATATTCAAATATCTTTTCCTTTTTCATCTTCTCTCCATGATAACTACCGTCATACGTCGGACGTCTTACGTCGTACGTCCCACGTCGAATGTCGTGCGTCTTACGTCGTACGTAATAAATTTTAAGCTTTTGCGCACGACTTACGACGCTCGACTGCCTTTTTATACTTTCTCGTAAGGCATAAAAAGTTTTATATATTCGTCCTGGACCGAACGGTCCGTCATTCCGGCGATGTAGTCGCATATCGCGCGGGCTTTTTCCAGCTCGTTCTTCCCGCACGCGGATATTTTCGACTGTTCTTCCGGCGGCAGTATTCCCGGGCGTTTTAAATACGCGTCGAAAAGCTCGCTTATGAACCTTCCCGCCTTGTCTACCATCCTTTTCACCATGTAATGGTTATACAGTTTCGCGAAAAGGAATTCCTTCAGCTCCGAGTTCATCTTCTGCATTCCCGGGCTGAATGCCGCGGCCGTGTGCGCGTCGCGCACGTCCCGGACAGAAGTTATTTTCTTCTTTTTAATATTTGCGGCCGTATTCTCAATAAGGTCAGACGCCTGCCTGTTAATGAGCATCCGCACGAGCTGGTACTTGAATGTTTCCCTGTCAAACTTGTTCTTCAGCCCCGCGCTTACCTGCTTCCATATTTTCAGTTTCTTAAGGTCATCCTCCGAAAGATAACCTGAAGTAAGCCCGTCATCCACGTCGTGCGCGGTATAAGCGATCTCGTCGGCAACATTGACCACCTGCGCCTCAAGCGTGGGGGACTTATCCGGGTCAAACCCCTTCACTTCAGGCTGGTCAAATGATGTTTTGTGCTTTATTATGCCTTCCCTTACTTCGTAAGTAAGGTTCAAGCCCGGGAAATCCTGGTACCTGCGCTCAAGCTTATCCACTATCTTAAGGCTCTGGCTGTTGTGCTCGAACGAACCGCCGTACTTTTTCATAAGGTCATGCAGGACCGTTTCACCGGAGTGGCCGAACGGCGTGTGCCCGAGGTCATGCGCAAGCGCGACTGCCTCCGTAAGGTCCTCGTTCAGCCGCAATGTCCTTGATATGGAACGCGAGATCTGAGACACTTCAAGCGTGTGGGTCAGCCTTGTCCTGTAATAATCGCCTTCATGGTTGACAAAAACCTGGGTTTTGTATTCGAGTTTCCTGAAAGCGCCGCAGTGCACTATCCTGTCCCTGTCGCGCTGGAAACAGGTACGGTAAGGATGCTCTTTTTCGGAGTGCATCCTGCCCCTGCTGTCCCTGGATTTCATCGCGTAGGAGGCAAGATTTTTCTCCTCCTGCTCTTCAATTTCTTCTCTGGTGATCATTTTCTGCCTTTTATTATATTTATTATATAGAAAGCCTGGCCAGACTTCTGAACATTTATATTATAATACAAATTTGCTAAAAAGCAAGTTTTCTTTGACTTTTTCCTAAAAACCTTTATAATAATATCTATATTTGAAATCAGCTCAAAGGTCAAAGCTCAAAGGTCAAAAGTAAAACTTTCCGCAAAAACACAAAATCAAGGATTAAAAATGAAACTGCGAAAATGGATCGAGACTTCGGTGATCGTGTTTTTCTGCGTGATGGCAGCGCTGCTGGTGTCCAGGAACCTGCCCAGGGCTGAAAAAGACCAGGTAAAACTCGGGAAAATAAATATTGCCGATGAAAAACTGGAACGCGACAACTGGATGGGCATATACATGGGTGAAAAGAAGATCGGCTACTCCCACCTCAATATAACAAAAACAACCTATGAAGGCAAAGATGCCTACTGCGTCACGGACGAAACTTTCATGAAATTCAAATACGATTACCAGTCATACGACGCCAACGTCAACGCAAAGGTCTATGTCCGGACAAACATGAGGCCTCTTTCCTTTTCAATATCCATATTCACCGATGTTTACAGGGCTGTCATTGAAGGAAAGGCAAAAGGCGATAAAATGGAAGTGGTTATGGATTCGGGCGGGTCTAAAACGAAAAAGGAATTCCCTATTACCGCAGCCACATACCTCCCTTCATCCGTGGACATGCTGCTCGTGAAACAGGACCTTGAGATCGGGAAGCCGTACCGCATAGACCTTTTTGACCCCCAGATCCTCTCGGGCGAATACATGACCGTGACCCTCAAAAGGAAGGAAAAACTCAACAACGAGGAAATACTCGTGGTCGAAAAAGATTACAAGGGACTGGTATCAACATCCTGGATGAACATGAAGGGAGAAGTAATAAAGGAAGAAAATGCCCTTGGCATGAAGATGATAACCGAATCAAAGGAAATGGCTCTTTCAGGCGGAAAATTTGAAGCCGGCGAACTTGTTTCAAAGGCTTCCATATCTTCCAATGTTTTCATAAAAGCGGCAAGGAGCATCTCTTATCTTAAGGTCAGGATGAGGGGCTTAAAAGGTTTCATAATGCCCCCGAGTAAAAGGCAGGCGGTTTCCGGCAGCGGGGGTGAAATAATCCTGGAGATAAACAGCCGGCTTGAAGAGGAAGAAAACCTTGCAGGCGAAAAGTTCAGGGAATACACGATGCCGTCAATGCTCGTGCAGTCCAATGAACCCGAAATAGTAAATACCGCCATTGATATCACCGAAGACGACACCCTGCCATGGGAAAAAGCAAAACACCTGAACCGGTGGGCATTTAATAACATTAAGAAAGTCCCGACTTTCTCCCTGCCTTCGGCCATAAACGTCATGAAAGAAAAACGGGGGGACTGCAACGAACACGCGGTGCTGCTGGTCGCGCTGTGCCGCGCCTGCAGGATCCCTGCCCGGGCTGTGGCAGGCGTGGTCTACATGCCCCCCAGCGGGCTGACCGTGGGCAAAGGAGACAATGGCTCGTTCTTCTACCATGCCTGGGTTGAAGTTAATATATCGGGCGGGTGGAAAATGCTGGACCCTACGTTCGGGCAGAACGAAGTTGACGCCGCGCACATCAAGCTTCTGGACGGGGACATAGAAAAACAGGCTGAATTAGTAAGGCTGATAGGAAATCTGGTGATATCCGTTGAAGAATATAAATAGGATTCACCACGGAGGCACAGAGGCACAGAGAATTTATCGGGTTTTACAAATGACTGCCTTTTAACCACGGATTTACACGGATTACCACAGATTTTTTACTAAATTCAAGATACAAATAAATTCCTTCATTTTAAATTGTAAATTTTAAATTGTTAATTGTTAATTTAATAGGAGCACTGATGATAAAAACAATCAATCTGGTAAAAAAATTTGACAGGATCACCGCGGTCAATAATCTGAACCTGGAAATAGGAAAAGGCGAGATATTCGGGTTCCTTGGCCCGAACGGCGCCGGCAAGACAACCACGATCAAAATGCTTACAGGCCTGCTCAAGCCCACCGAAGGAAAGGCTATTGTTTCCGGGTTCGATATCCAGGAGGATCCGATCGAAGCCAAAAAACTGATCGGTTACATCCCTGACCAGCCCTTCCTCTACCCCAAACTCACAGGCATGGAATTCCTTCAGTTTGCCGCGAACCTTTACCGCGTGGAGGATCCCGGCCCGAAAATCGATAGATACCTGCGGATGTTCGAACTTATACAGTACAGGGATGACTTGATAGAAAGCTACTCGCACGGGATGTGCCAGAAACTCGTTATGGGCGCCTGTTTCCTGCACGACCCCAAAGTCATCCTGGTTGACGAGCCAATGGTGGGGCTTGACCCCAAGAGCATAAGGCTCGTGAAGGAATTGTTCAGGGACAGCGCTTCAGGTGGGCTTACGATATTCATGTCCACCCACACGCTGGACCTCGCGCAGGACATCTGCACCAGGATAGGCATAATAAACAATGGAAACCTTATAGCCCTCGGTACCACGAAGGAAATAGTCTCGATGGGCAGGACCGGCGAACTTGAAGACGTGTTCTTACAACTAACAAAACCAAACTCTCAATTATAAATTATGAGTTATGCCCCAAGGGGCATTATGAATGAAGGAATTTTATTGTAACTCAGGGCTTCAGCCCTGAAAAAAATCCCCCTCTAATCCCCCTTTATCAAAGGGGGAAAGAAAGGGATTTAACGACGCAAGACGGGCGATGCACGATGCACGAAACAATCGAGCTTATACGCAACTACTGGGCCGGCATCAGAAATACCGCGGCGCGCATTTCGAAGGAAAGCAGGCTGCGGACTTACGCTTTCTCGGTGCTGGGATTAGCCTTCGTTGCGGGCGTCTATTTCATGTTCCACTGGCTGCTCACAAGGCTCTATTCCTTTGAAATCATAGGCCCTATCCTTATCGAAAAACTGCTTTTCATAATATTCCTCACGTTCCTGATGATGCTTGTTTTTTCAAACGTCATTACGGCTATTTCCACGTATTACCTATCAAACGACCTGCATTTCCTTTTTTCAAGCCCCCTGCGGGTGGAATCCATTTTCGCCTCAAAGTTTTTCGAAACTGTCCTGCAGAGCTCGTGGGCCGTGCTTTTCTTCGGCATACCCGTGTTCCTCGCCTACGGGATAATCCTTAAAAGCAGCTGGTTTTTTTACCCGCTTATCCCCGTGTTCCTGCTTCCCTTCCTGGTAATACCCGCGGGTGCCGGCGTGATGCTCACAATGCTGCTGATCAGGGTTTATCCCGTGAAAAGGATAAAGGAAATAACGCTTTTCATAAGTATTGCCCTGGCAGCCGTGCTGGTGATCTATTTCAGGTTCCTGCAGCCGGAAAGGCTGGCCAACCCCGAAGGGTTTTCCGCGCTTGCGGATTACCTGACCTTCCTGAAAGGGCCCAGTTCCACATATCTTCCGAGTTACTGGGTTTCCACCCTTTTCCTCAACACGATAAGGGGCAAACCGACCGACATGCTCTTTTATTTCCTAATGCTCCTAAGCTCTGCCGGCGCGTCATACGTTTTCTGCAAGTGGGTCGCGGAAAAAATATATTACGAAAGCTGGACTAAATCCCTTAACAAGGTAAGCGGACGGCCTGTAAGGTTCCTTATGCTTGAAAAACTGCTGGGCACGAGATCAATGTTCAACGTCCTGCTCCTTAGGGATCTGCGACTTTTCTGGCGGGATGTGTCCCAGTGGTCGCAGATATTCCTCTTCCTTGCAATAGGCGTGATCTACATGTTCAACCTTAAATCTTTCAGGCTTCAGACATCTTCCACCGTGCTGATATCCTTTATAAACCTTGGTTTCGCCGGTTTCGTGATAGCCGCGACAGGCGTGCGTTTCTCGTTTCCCGCGATCTCACTTGAAGGAAAGGGATTCTGGCTCCTGAAAGCCGCGCCGTACCCGATGAAAACCCTTCTTGCTGAAAAGTTCTGGACGAGTTATATCCCTTTACTTGCACTCGGGGAAGTGCTTGTGATCACATCCGGCATATTATTAAAAGTAAACCGGGAAATATTTTTTACCGGCATGTTCGCGGTCTTCCTGATAACGCTCGGGCTTACGGGCCTGGCTGTCGGCATGGGAGCGAGCTATCCCAAATTTAAGGCTAAGAATCCTGCTGAGGTAGGCGGTTCATACGGCGGGATAATGTATATGGTCTTTGCTCTCGGTTACGTGGGCCTGATGATATTCCTTCTTGACAGGCAGGCAGTGCAGTTCCTTCTGTTCATCGCCGGCTTCAAACAGACTTATAACCTTGAAGCCTGGATCTCGGTGGCAGGCACCCTGCTCCTCACCTTTTATGTCACCTTCAATCCCCTCAAAAACGGGCTTAAATTCCTCGAACAGTATGAATGGAAATAGCGTTGGTCTGCCGGTCAGCCGGTCAGCCGGTTAAAAAATAAAAAGGGCGGGGAAATCCCGCCCTGTTTCTTTTTGTATTTAAAATTTACATTTTGCAATTTATTCCTGCAGATTTCTTATTAAATCTAAACGCAGGAATCCCTTAGGGACAATTTGACTTTTAACTTGTGGACGCAAGCTGAAGCTTGCGGCTACACGTCACCTGTCCGGTATTGTAAAGCAAAACGTTGAGCCCTTGCCCGGTTCTGACTCAATCCATATCTTCCCCCCGTGATATTCAACTATTTTCTTGCATATGGCAAGCCCCACACCCGTGCCCGGGTATTCATCCCTTGAGTGAAGGCGCTGGAATATCACGAAAACGCGTTCCGCGTCTTTGGGATCTATGCCGATGCCGTTGTCCGAAATCCTAAAAAGCCACTCCCCTTCCACGCGCTGCGCGCCCACATGAATGGCGGGAGGTTTTTTGCTGCGGAATTTAAGCGCGTTGCTGATAAGGTTCTGAAAGACCTGGCCAAGCTGGGTCTTGTCCGCGATAACACCCGGCAGGGGATCGCGCGTAACCTCCGCCCTGTTTTTTTCTATTGCGATCCCGAGGACATCAAGTATGCCGTCCACGATGGCGTTGCAGTCAACCTGCTCAAACCTTTTACTGAAAGTGTCGAGCCGCGAATATGAAAGCAGGTCTTCTATAAGCGTCTCCATCCTTTTCCCGCCGTCTTTGGCAAAATCTATGAATTCCTTCGCGTCCTTATCAAGCTTTCCCTTGTACCTGCGCTCAAGGAGCTGGAGGTAGCTTGTGACCATCCTCAGGGGCTCTTTCAGGTCGTGGGAAACAACATAAGCGAACTGTTCGAGTTCCCTGTTGGAGCGTGAAAGGTCATTCATTGCCTGCTGCAGCTTCTCCTCTGCCAACCTGCGCTCAGCCACCTCTTTTTTCAGAAGCTCGTTTGACTGCGAAAGCTCGGAAGTTCTTTCCCTTATCCTTTTTTCCATGTCCATAAGGGTCTCGGACAGCTTGTCGTGCGCCCACTTGCGCTCCTTTATTTCCTCCTCCAGCGCCTTGTTCACCTTAAGGAGCTCGTTTGTTTTTCCAAGAACCTGCTGCCTCAGTATGTTGTTCATGAACAGGAACATTGCCAGCATCGTTCCCGCGAGAACAAGGATAGCTACCAGCCACACGGGGAATGTCCACCTGCCCACGCCTCCGAGCCACCTGTCCAGCGACCTGTGATACACGGAATTATCGTTATTCTTCAAATCAAAAAGGTGCTTGTCCAGGACGGTTATTATCCTCACGTCCCCGTTCAAGGGGATGGCGAAATAAAGCTCTTTGGGCGAAGACACTATGGAAACGCCTGCCAGCCCGTATTCCCTTTCGTGCTTCATCCCGTAAAGGACATCCGTGATCCCGGCGTCGGAAAACTGCTGGCTCAGGAAATTGAACACCGCGTCGTTATCTTCCATTTCTATTATATTGCAGGTAGGGCAAAGCATCTCGATCTGCGATTTCAGGTCTTCGAAATAAATGTCGTTCTTGACTCCAGCCACTGTTTTTTTATCCAGGTCAATTATCGTCTGGATCCTGGAATTCTTGAGCGTGTAAACCTGCGCCCAGTTCGAAAGTATCGGGACATTCGCGAAAAGATATTTTCCCGCGGTTTCCTTGGAATATGGAACGCCGGCAAGTACGTCTATCTCGCCGCCCTGTAGCCTCTGCGCGCATTCCTGCCAGGAACCCCGCACGTATTGCAGTTCCCATCCTTCTTTTTTGGCGATGTATTTAAGGATATCAATATAAAAACCGCTTTCATCACCGTTCTTTTCGGTGAATATAAGCGGTTTGTTCTGGTACAACCCGACTTTTATGGTTTTCGCAGAGGCAAAACACGGAAGGAAAACGCCTGAGAGCGTTAACAGCAGGATTACAATTATATACTTTTTCATATTCTTTACCACAGAGGCACGGAGACACAGAGAAATTATTGGCTTTTGTTGACAACTGATAACTGACAACTGCCTTTGAAACCACAGGTGAACACTGTTTAGATACATCAGGGCTGAAGCCCTGAGTTACAATAAAATTCATGCTGTTGATTCATAATGCCCCTTGGGGCATAACTCATAATTCATAATTGAAATTAAACTTGTTACTTGTTACTTGTTACTTGTTACTGGTAATCTGATCGTAACCGTGGTGCCTCGCTCCGGGTCTTCGGTTTTATACCAGTCGGTATCTTCGGATGCCTTGCGCATACTTCTGCTTTTGATTTCTATCGCGCCTTTGTGCCTTGCGATTATTTCGTGGGTTATTGATAACCCCAGGCCTGTGCCAAGCTCTTTCGTGGTGAAGAAGGGTTCGAATATGCTCTGGAGTTTTTTCTCGGGTATGCCGCATCCGCTGTCCAGGAAGCTTATCTCGACCCAGTTACCGTCCTTCGTTTTTACCGCCTTGATCCCGAGTGTTCCGCCCCTGGGCATAGCCTCAACCGCGTTCTGTATAATGTGCGAAAAAGCCAGTGCCAGTTTTTCCCTGCTTCCGGAAACCGCAGGCAGGCCGCTTTCAAAATTCCTGGTTATTTTTATCTTTTCAAAGGCTGTCCCTTTCAAAGAAGAAACAGATCCCTCTATCACTTCCACGGCATCCAGCGGCTTCATTTCCAGCATGAATTCCCTCGTGAAAAGGAACAGGTCGGAAACTGTTTTCTGAGCGAACTCCGAGGCGGAATCAATTTTTTCCGCCATGACGCGCAGCTCCTCAATACTGATGGATTCCTTCTCTTTCTCGATCAGGTCCCGTATCATGCGTATGTTGGTGATTATAACAGTGAGGGGGTCCTTGATCCTGTGCGCCACGCCTCCGGTAAGAGTGCCGACCGCGGCCATTTTGTTAGCCTGCGCGAGCTGCTCCTGCAATTCCTTCAGCTTGAGCTCGGCTTTCTTGCGCTCTATGGCGTAGCGCAGGGAATGGATAATCAGGTTACTGTCCACCGTGCCCTTGACAAGATAGTCCTGGGCTCCGCCCTGCACTGCTTTTATGGCAAGCGTTCTGTCGGTAAGGCCGGTCATGACCACGATGGGTATTTCGCCTGCTTTCGCGCTGACCCTTATAAAGGTATCAAGGCCGTCGCTGTCAGGAAGCGAAAGGTCCAGCAGGATCACGTCTATGCCTTTCCCTGTAACGCGCTTTACGGCTTCGGATATCCTGCTTGCCTGCTCAAGCTCAAAATCCGCGTCCTTCACCTCTTTGAGCATTTCCTGTATCAGCCTGGCATCGCCCGGATTATCCTCTACAAGCAGGACTTTTATGTGTTCCCTTTCCATTTTATCCCTTAAAACCACAAGATTACACTAGATTTTCACAAGATGACCGTTTGTAGGTCATTGCGAGCCCGAAGGGCGTGGCAATCCAGAACTGATCTTCTACTATTATACACTTTCCTGATAAAAAGTCAAGAAAAGAAAAAAACCCGCCATTGAAACGGGTTAACACTCTATTGAGTTTCGCAAAATAGATTTACAAATGTCTTTGCGAGACGAAGCCGCAAGCGAAGCAACCTCGTTCTGGACACTGGACACTGATTAGAACTTTGCAAGCAAAGATATGCGATGGCTATATCCAAGGTCGCCATAAGGAACGAGCGCGTAATCTATACCCAATATACCGATCTTGAACCCGGCTCCGCAGGTCAGACCGGCAAGCGCCCCCAGAGTGTTGTTTATCGCGCTGTTATACTTGTATCCTACCCTTATGGCAAACACAGGATGGACCCAGTATTCAATACCTGCTCCCACAGCCCAGATAGAATCAAGGATGGAGTAATTCAGGTCAGCTGATAGAGTAAGCTTGTTGTCAGCAGTCTTATTGGCAATGCCTGCTTTCAGGTTCATAGGCAGACTGCTTGCTTCCAAAACGAACGGGGCTTCGTAGCCCATGTTCTGCAGGGCAAAACCTAAAATCAGACCTTCCTTGTTCAGCTTGTATTGCAGGCCAAGGTCTACGGCTATGCCAAGTGCGGACTTGTCATCCAACTGCTGGTTGATGATCTTGACTGTACCGCCAAGGTTCAGGCGCTCTGAGAGCGTTTTAGCGTAAGATACGGCTATTGCAAGGTCATTTGCAGGCACTGTAGTCCCAAGCAGAACCCCTGCAAGGTCCCTTCTTTCAATATCTGTAATATACAGGTAGGTTATGCCTGTGCCTATGGTTCCACCAAGAGCTGGTTGGCAGTAAGCAAGATATTCGTATCTGATAGCCTGAAACCACTCTGTGTGGGTAAAAATCACCTGCTTCCCTTCTGATAGGGACAGGCCGGATGGGTTCCAGTACAGGGCATTGATATCGTCTGCTGCTGCGACAAAGGCTTCGCCCATTGCAACAG
>MNUP01000037.1 GCA_001871075.1 Candidatus Desantisbacteria bacterium CG1_02_49_89 | reverse complement strand
ACAATATAAAAAAAAGAGCGATATTCCCAAAAAAAAGAAAGAATAATGCCGCAGCGGACGATGTTTTGGATGGTATAATCAGGATAAAAACGACTTTTTACTTGCATTTTTTACTTTTATTTGTTATACTATATGAAATATATTAAGGAGTCGATTGCTATGCGGGAGACCCCTAAGAAAAAGGTAGTTTTTTATATTCGTGTTTCTTCGGATGAGCAAGCAAAGACAGGATTTTCACTAGATGCTCAAGAGGACACATTAAAACGTTTTGCGGAATTTCAAAAATGGACAGTCGTTGATATTTATAAGGACGCGGGATGTAGCGCTAGAGATATTTATCGACCCGAACTGACAAGATTGATTGAAGATGCCAAACACAGGAAGTTTGACATCGTTCTTGTCTATCGATTAGACCGATTATCAAGGTCGTTAAGAGATTTATTGTGGCTTTTGGAAGACGCTTTTGAGTCCAATGAGGTAGGATTCAAAAGCGCAACAGAGTCCTTTGACACTACGACTTCTTCGGGAAAAGCTCTTTTGGGAATGCTTGCAGTTTTCGCGGAATGGGAGAGGGAATCAATTGCTGAAAGGGTCCAACTGGGGATGGAAAAAAGCGCTACCATGGGCAATTACCTTGGTGGGAATGTACCAGATGGATATAAGTTGATTGATAAAAAATTTGTGGTAGACCCGATACGCTCTGGTGTAATAAAAACGATTTTTGAAAAATATCTCTATGAAAATATGGGAACAATGAGAAAGCTTCCCCGCTATTTAAAAAGCATTGGCATAACAACGCGCTTAAGAAAACAATTCTCGCAAAACACTATTATGAAAATATTAAAAAATCCTGCATATGCCGGAGACTTTGCCTGGAATAAGACATTTTTTGAAAAGATTGAAGGTAAAAAAAGAACATTCGAGAACGAACCTGAACGTTGGATTGTAATAAAAGACCATCATGAGCCGATAATAAGCAGACCTATTTTTGATGCTGTTCAGGAAAAGATAAAAAATAGGTCAGGGAAATTAACAAAACACAACAATGCCGAATACTTATTCACTAATTTAATCCATTTTACACCTTGTGATATGACACTTGAAGGTTGGTGTAAGACCCGAGATAATGGAGTTGTTGAAAGGTATTACAGGTGCAATCGATGGAAGCGCGGTCGGGACATAGAGACAGAGTATTGCAAAGAATGTAAGGTGAAGTCCATCCGTCAAGAAATTATTGAACCGTTTTTGATTATGCAAATGAAAAAATTGAAGAATAAGTTACCAGAAATAAAAAGGATTGTTGATGAAGTTAAAAGAGAAACAGGCCCCGATTTAGAAAACCTTATCAGAAACGAGAAATCTTTGTACAGTAATTTACAAATATTGGAAGGACAAGAAAAGACTTTAATCGAACAATTCAAGGAATCAAAAATAGATAAGAAAAATTTTGCAGAGAAATTTGAAATCATATCTTCGAAGCAAAATAAAATTGGGGCAGAGCTTAATAACATTAGGGTTGAACGTTCCAACCAACAGCTCGCTGAAGCCGATACTAATTTTACAAAAGACATTATTGAAAGATTTGATGATTACTTCGAAGCGGCAGATATAAATGAAAAAAAGAACCTGATTGGAGCCATCTTTAAACAAGTCAAAATAGGCCATGATGGGAAGGTTGAAATAATATTTAGATTGCCTATAGGAAAGTTCGAAGCGCATGTCGAGCCAAAACTAATGGCGGCGTAGCTCAGCTGGTTAGAGCATACGGCTCATACCCGTAGGGTCGACCGTTCGAATCGGTCCGCCGCTATTTTAACTACCGCAAAAGAAAAACACGTCGTGCGTCATACGTCGTGCGTGAAAAAATACAAAGGACCGATGAGAACGGAGAGCGGAACTTTGAACTTTCAGTTCAACATTCTCGGTGGTGTGAGTAGAAGATAGAAGGACGAATTCCGTCGATAAAAGATTGTTGATCCCGATGCAATCGGGACAAAGTCGGTCCGCCGCTATTTCCTTTTAACAAAAGTTAAAGGTTAAAGAGGTTAAAAAGGTTAAAGGTTAAAAAATAATAAATTAAAAGGATTCGAACGAAGGGAACGCAGTTCCCTTACACGGGCGGAATCCGACTAAACTGTCAAAACTAATATTTACTTTTACATTTTACATTTTGCAATTTAACTTTTGACTTATTTTTAAAATTATATATAAGGGAGTATAATAAAGATGGAACTTAGAGATAAGGTCAGGGAAACTATAAAAAAATATAACCTGCTGGAAAAAGGCGACCGCGTTATGATGGGTGTTTCAGGCGGGCCTGATTCGGTGACGCTCGCTTACATACTTACGTCCCTGCAGAGCGAATTCGGGCTGTCGCTGTTCATCGCGCACCTTAACCACATGATAAGGCCTGTTGAGGCGGAGAAGGACGTGCGTTTTGTCCGTGAGCTTTCAAACCGCCTCGGCATACCTCTTTTTATAAAGCACGAGAACATCCCGGATTTCATAAAAGAAAAGAAGGTCTCGCCGGAAGCCGGCGCCAGGGAAGTGCGCTACGCGTTTTTCAAAGAGACAGCCGAGAAGAACAGCATCAATAAAATAGCGCTCGGCCACACAATGGGCGACCAGGCAGAAACACTGCTGCTCAACCTTCTGAGGGGAAGCGGCAACACCGGGCTTGGCGCGATCCTTCCCAGGAACGGGAATTACATAAGGCCGCTTATTGAATGCTCTAAAGAAGAACTGCTGAAATTCCTCGAAGAGAACAAACTTACTTTCTGCGTTGATTCCACGAACCTGCAGACCGTATACGAGCGAAACAAGATAAGGCTTGAACTCATCCCGTACCTTGCCAAGGAATACAACCCCAACATCAGGGAAACGCTCTTCCGCACCAGCATGATAATCCAGCAGGAAGACGCTTACCTTGAATCACAGGCACAGAGGCACGTGGGCCACATACTCAAGAACGGCAGGCACGAAGAGGTAATGCTGAATATCAGGGAGTTTGAAAAACTTGCCCCGGCGATCAAGCCCAGGATCCTGAGGGAAGCAGTGCGCAGGGCAAAGGGGAACATCCTGCAGCTAAGCTACGTGCACATAACCGATCTTCTTGTGCTCGTTGAAGCAAAACCGTCCGGTTCAAGCCTGGACCTTCCTGATGGGCTCTACGCGAGGAAGGAATACAGCAGGCTGATCTTCGCGAAGGGAAGGCGTCCTCCGCCGGCTTCGTCAGCACCGGTGGAAAGACATACCAGCCACGATCAAAGCAGGGGCGGGCAGGAACAGGAAAAGAGGGAAGAAAAAGGCAGGGAAAATGAAAAACTGGGATACATATTGAGGAAGGTGGTTTTCGACAGGAATAAACCGTTCAACTTCTACCGGGCCACGCACGACACGGCGTTCCTGAACGCAGATAAAATAAGTGCCACGCTTTCCGTGCGGATGAGGGAAGACGGGGACAGGTTCTTCCCGCAGGGCGCCAAGGGGCACAAGAAGCTTTCCGATTTTCTCATAGACCGCAAGGTGCCCAGGGATATGAGGGAGAGAATACCGCTGCTTGTGAGCGGGAACGATATTTTATGGGTTGTGGGTTACAGGATAAGCGAGGAATTCAAGATAACCCAGGAAACAAAGAAGGTGATGAAGGTTACGATCTTCCGCAAAGCGTGAGCTTCGCTCTGATTAAACAGATTAGTTAAAAATGATTACTCTGATTACGTTCATAATCATTTTGATTTGATATGAAACTATGGTATTAAACTGTGAAGTCGTCTTTTTAAAATCGGTGTAATCATCTTATAGAATCTGTGTCCCCAAGGGATTCCCGCATTTTGCTTTCATAAGAAAGCAGCTGGGAATAATCATATTTACTAAGGAGACAAAATGAAAAGAGTGGCAAGGTCTATAATCTGGATAATGATAGCGATATTCATAGCGCTGATGCTGAATTCCATCAGGACGCCGGTCCAGGCCAGCCCTAAGAAGGAGATCTCTTACAGCGAATTCCTGGATAAGGTGGAGGGTGACAGCATTTCCGGCGTTGTCATTAAGGAAAGCACGATCGAGGGGCAGTATGATGACGGGTCCGGCAAGCCCGCGCACTTCGTTACTTTCGCGGTGGAAGACCAGGAACTCATAAAGACCCTGAGGGAACACAAGGTGAATTTTACGGTGCAGCCGCCGGCGAAATGGCTCGGCGGCTTCTTCACGTTCGTGCTGCCAATGCTGCTGTTCGTGGTTTTCTACTGGTTTATTTTCAGGCAGATGAAGAACCCGGCAGACAGGGCTTTTTCTTTCGGCAAAAGCAAGGCGAAGCTGCAGAACCCCGAACAGCAAAAGATCACTTTCAAGGACGTGGCAGGCGTGGATGAAGCAAAGGAAGAGCTGAAGGAGATAATCGAATTCCTGAAAGACCCTGGAAAATTCAGAAAACTCGGGGGAAAGATCCCCAAGGGCGTGCTGCTGCTGGGGCCTCCGGGCTGCGGTAAAACGCTCCTTGCCAGGGCGGTTGCGGGTGAGGCGAATGTTCCGTTCTTCAACATAAGCGGTTCTGATTTCGTCGAGATGTTCGTGGGTGTCGGGGCAAGCCGGGTCAGGGACCTTTTCGAGCAGGCGAAAAAAAGTGCGCCGTCCCTGATCTTTATCGACGAGATCGACGCGGTCGGAAGGCAGAGGTTCGCTGGCATAGGGGGCGGCCATGACGAAAGGGAGCAGACCCTTAACCAGCTTCTTGTCGAGATGGACGGGTTTGACACAAAAGAAGGCGTTATACTTATTGCAGCCACAAACAGGCCTGACGTGCTGGACCCCGCTCTCCTGAGGATGGGCAGGTTTGACAGGAACATAATAGTGAACCCCCCGGACATAATCGGCAGGGAGGAAATACTGAAAGTCCATATGCGCAACGTTAAACTCGCCCCGGAACTTGACGTGAAAGTGCTTGCAAGGCGCACGCCCGGGTTTGTGGGTTCTGATCTTGCGAATATGGTGAACGAGGCCGCCCTGCTTGCAGCCAGGAAGGGAAAAGAGAGCGTAGGGATGGAAGAGTTCAGCGAGGCGGTCGAGCGCGTGATAGCGGGCCCGGAAATGAAGACGCGCGTTATAAGCGAAAGGGAGAAGAAGATCGTGGCTTACCACGAATCAGGTCATACCCTGATAGCGAAACTCATACCCGGGACCGACCCTGTGCACAAGGTTTCCATAATTCCCAGGGGAATAGCCGCCCTGGGTTATACGCTTCAGCTTCCGCTTGAAGACAGGTACCTGACTACAAGGACCGAGGTCCTGGACAGGATGACCGTGATGTTTGGCGGCAGGGTTGCGGAGGAGCTGGTATTTAACGAGGTAACGACAGGCGCGCAGAACGACCTGGAAAAAATAAGCGAGGCAGCGCATAAAATGGTCTGCGAATACGGCATGAGCAAAAAGATGGGCCCCATAACATACCGCAAGAAAGAAGAGATGGTATTCCTGGGCAGGGATATAACCAAGGAGAAGCAGTACAGCGAGGAAGTGGCTTCCCAGATCGACAGGGAAATCCGCAGGATCATCGAGGAATGCTACAAAAGGGCCAAAGACCTTCTGAAAAATAATAGCGACAAGCTTGACAAGCTTGCCAAAGCCCTGATAGAGAAGGAAATGCTGGAAGAGCAGGAAGTGGATGAGATCCTTAAAGCCAACTGAAATTTCAAATTGCAAATTGTAAATTGTAAATTGTAAAAGTAAAAACAGAAATATAAAGCATTGATTTTCGACACAGATTATCACAGATTTTAGATCCGTGGAAATCAGTGGCTATCTGTGTCTAATGAGGGCATAATGGATAAAAAGAAGATCGAGAAAGCAGTGCGCATGATCCTGGAGGCAATAGGCGAAGACCCGGAAAGGCCCGGGATAAATAAAACCCCTGAAAGGTTCGCCAGGATGTGCGAAGAGATCTTCGCGGGCATGAGAGAGAAGGCGGCAGATGTCCTGAAAACGCTTCCTTCGGAAAAATACAGGGACATGGTGCTTGTGAGGGACATCCCGTTCTATTCGGTCTGCGAGCACCACCTCGTTCCGTTCTTCGGCAAGGTACACATTGCATACGTGCCTTCAGGCAGGATGACAGGCCTGAGCAAATTCGCCCGGCTTGTCGAGGCGTTTTCAAAGAGGCTGCAGGTCCAGGAAAGGATAACCCGGCAGATAGCCGACGCCTTCCAGAACAAACTGAAACCCGAAGGTGTGTTTGTGATGATCGAGGCGGTCCATTTGTGCATGGTGATGCGCGGGATCAAGAAGGAGCGAAGCAGCGTAGTGACTGTCGCGGCGCGCGGGGTATTTGAGAAAAGCGAAAAACAGGCCGAGGTCCTAAACCTGATAAAAAAATAACCACGGAGAACACTGAGAAAAATTTCCACGAAAGCACGAAATTCCACGAAGACACGAAAGTAACTCTATGCTGCAGATTTTACCGTAACTCAAACCTTCAGGTTTGATGGAATATTTTGAATAAATGCAAAAATGAGACAATCTTTGAGCATCAAGAACCTCCATATTTTTAATTAAAAATCTTGAGGACATAGAGAAATAATTACTTAATATAGTCTCCCGCCACTTCGGCGGGTCGCCGTTGAGGCGACTGTGAACTCTGTGGTTAATTTTCAAAATGAAAGAAATAAGATGGAAGGGCCGTGTTTTAAAATTTGACAGGCCCCTGATAATGGGGATACTCAATGTCACGCCGGATTCATTCTCCGACGGAGGCAGGTTCTTTTCGCGGGAAAACGCGCTGAAACAGGCAGAGAAGATGGCCGGTGAAGGAGCCGATATAATAGACGTAGGCGGGGAATCAACCCGGCCCTACGCGGAACAGGTAAGCGCCGAAGAGGAGATAAGAAGGATAATTCCGGTCATCAGGAAGATAAAGAAGAAATTAAGGACGCTGGTATCGATCGACACGTATAAATCAGAGGTTGCCTGCAGGGCTCTGGAAGAAGGCGCCGATATAATAAATGACATAAGCGCCCTCAGGATGGACAGGAATATGGGCAAAGCCGCGGCGCGCGCGGGTGTCCCGGTGATACTCATGCACATGCAGGGAAGGCCGCGCGGCATGCAGGCCAGCCCGCGTTACGGTGACGTGATCAGGGATATAGCGGGATTCCTGGGGGAACGCATAAAAAAAGCAAAAGAACTCGGGATCGACGTAAAAAAGATCATAATTGACCCCGGGATCGGATTCGGCAAGACAGTTGAGCACAACCTGCTGATCATAAAAAACCTGGAAAAATTTAAAAAATTAGGGTGTCCTGTTCTTGCCGGGCCGTCCAGGAAGTCTTTCATAGGCAAGGTCCTTAATCTGAAAGTTTATGAAAGGTTTGAGGGCACAGCCGCAGCGGTAGCCATTTGTGTCTGGAACGGGGCTGATATCGTTCGCGTGCACGATGTTAAAGAGATGAAGCGGGTGGCCGATCTGGCATACGCAATAAAAACAGTTTAGCCAACTTTGAAATATAGTTTACAGAGTTTACACAGTTTACAGAGTAGATTCAAACTTTGAAAACTTTGTAAACTTTATAGACTTTGTAAACTTACGTTATAGGGAGTAAGAATGCCGAAACTGTCAATAAATATCGACCATATTGCAACGATACGCGAAGCGAGGGGCACTGTGGAGCCGGACCCGCTTGAAGCCGGGCTGATCGCCCAGAAAAGCGGGGCTGACGGCGTGACCGTGCACCTCAGGGGAGACAGAAGGCACATCAAGGAGAAGGATGTCCTGAGCCTGAAGAAAAAGCTCCGCATAAAACTGAACCTGGAGATGTCTGCCGCAAACGAGCTTCTGGGCATAGCCGGGCGTATAAAACCCGATCTTGTAACGCTTGTTCCGGAGAAAAGAGGCGAGCTTACCACGCAGGGCGGGCTCGATGTCATAAATAACAGAAACGCGATAAGGTCGGCGATCAGAAGGCTTAAAAAGAAAAAGATACCCGTAAGCATATTTATAAATCCCGGCAGGGAGCAGATAAAGGCCGCGAAGGAAGCAGGAGCCGATTTCGTGGAGATCCACACGGGCATATACGCGGAAAGGTCCCTTGAAGGAAAGACCGTAGGTGCCGAACTGGCCAGGATAAAAAGAGCCGTTAAATTCGCGGTAAGCATCGGGTTAAAGGTCAACGCGGGCCACGGCCTTACCTACAGGAACACAAACAAG
>MNUP01000046.1 GCA_001871075.1 Candidatus Desantisbacteria bacterium CG1_02_49_89 | reverse complement strand
GTCCTTGTCCCCCTGGCAGGCCCTTGCCCTGCCACGAAGGAATTAACGTAAAGGATATAATAGGACTCGGCCGCGATGCGCAAAAGAACTTTTCCGGTGGGTGCATCATCCAGCGTGAATTTCTTCCTCGCCCTGAAATGAAAATTCTTTTTCTTCTCGCTTCCGGCAGGCGCTATCCATTTTGCGGTCTCGAAAGGTTTGCTCTCCATGTTTCCTCGTGATATAAATTCTTGATTTATCTGTCATTGCGAGGAACGAAAGTGACGAAGCAATCTTGTATCTGGATTGCCACGCCCTTCGGGCTCGCAATGACATGCTGGTTATAAATTAACACCACGGACCACTAGTTACTAGTCACTTGTTACTTGTTACTATCATGCCGCGCAAATAATCGTTATTTTCTAGCATCCAGGAATCCAGGCTCGCGCGCAGCTGCTTTTTGGCCTGCGCGTATCCAGGGTCTTGCGCGACGTTGTTGAACTCGTCCGGGTCTTTTTTAAGGTCGTAGAGTTCCTCGGCAGGCCTTTGCCCTTTGAACCTTTCATGCACGTGTTTCGCGGCAGGGCTGTTCAATATATCTTCAGGCAAAACAAGCATGGGACCCTTTTCAAAATTCCTTATATACTTGAACTCGCGCGTCCTTACGCAGCGTTTGGGGTCATAGCAATCATGCCAGTCTTTCTGGGCATAGATTGCTTCCCCCGATACAGCATCGGGGTCGCAATGACAGTTGAATAAAGGAACAAGGCTCCTGCCCTGTATGCTCCTGTCAGCAGGTATATCCAGCAGGTCCAGTAAGGTGGGCAGAAGGTCAATATTGCTGGTAAGCCTGCTGATAACCGTGCCTTCCGGGATCACCGCAGGCCATTTGACCATGAACGCGGTCTTTATGCCCGGGTCATACAGAGTGGACTTAGCTCCGGGAAAACCTATGCCGTGGTCAACCGTGTATATAAAAACAGTGTTCTCTTCCAACCCGGCCTTTTTGACGGCGTCAGCGAGTTTCCCGGCGTTATCGTCAACTTCGCGCACAAGGCCGTGGAATTTCGCGACCTCGCTCCTTATTTCCGGGCAGTCAACAAGATAAGGCGGGACCCACACCTTTTCAGGGTCTGCGCCTTTATACCTGGTGTTGTTAAACGGCAAATGAGTTTCAAAAAAACCTATCGCGGCGAAAAAGGGTTTTTTATCCTTTCTTTCACTTACGAACTGCGCGGCGGCATCTATCACTTCCCTGCACAGAACCCCGTTCGTGCGGGCGATATTTTCGTAACCGCTTTTCGCCGGGTCTGTGCGCTCGTGCTGGAAACCAAAAAGATAGGTCGAGTAACCCGCGTCTTCCAGGTAATGGGGAAGGGATCTTTCGGTGTCAGGCATGTCCCATCCCCTGTTCACCAGGCCCATAAGCCCGTTTGAAACAGGATACCTGCCTGTGATAATACTGCCCCTTGAAGGGGAACACAGCGGTGTCGTGCAGAAATTGTCCGTGAAAAGCGCGCCCTGCGACGCGATCCTGTCTATGTTCGGTGTCTTTACGGACCTGTCCCCGCAACACCCGAAGTGAGTGCCTGTGTCGTGGCTTGTTACAAGTATTACGTTCGGCTTCTTCATATGAAACCTTTAACCACAGATTATCACAGATTTCCACGGATTTTATTTTACAATATCATTATTCGTAATAAATAGAATAAATTTGTTATAGTATATTATATATTATTTTATAAAAAAAGCAAGAAAAAGTAAAAACCGCCTTTCCTGGCGGTTTTCGACGCTTTCCCACTTTACTCGCAACTTTTTAACATAATGGTTTGAAATAGCTATACTTAGCTCATTTTTTCGTGTTTTAAGGAAACTTGCCCTCTAAATACTTGGAAATTTGGTAGAGTTTAAGGTGGTCCAGGGCGCCCTTGTTACTCTTAAATCCGTAGCGCACTGATTCCATCTGGCGCCATACACTGATGAGATTTTCTGAGTTACCTGACCTTGGGACTCCAGGGTGTTCTAAATAAGTGGTCATGTAGTTAAAGACATGAGACATAAGATACTTCATTATAAAACGGAAGTGCCTGTTCTTTAAATGCCATTTATCGGCGTAAAGCCTGTTTCTTCTGTTAAGGGCATCCTGTTTGTCTCTGCTACAGAGGAAAATATCACGGATCCACTCTTTGAAAGTAATAATATCCTCTACTACCGTTCCCTTAAACAAAGAGAGTGTAAACCTGGTTTCTATGCGTTGTTCTTGAGTTTGTTCATCCAGATTCTTTAGAATTAATTTTCTGTTCTTCCAGAGAACTTTATGAAGGCTATTCTCCTGTTCTTTGAGCATCTTGCGGTATTCAGCCAGGGCATTCCTTAAGTGCCAGTGCACTACCTTCATAATGTGGAAGTAGTCAATCTGGATAAGGATATTTGGAAAAACTTCCCTTGCTGCCCCAGGAAAAGGCTTCCAGGTATCAAATATAATCAGCCAGGGATTAATTCCCAATTCCTTTATTTTCTCTAAATGAGCCTTTACATATTTGTAGCTTCTCTCGGGGACATTCTCGGCATAAAGGATCCTGCACTTAAGTCCATCACCACTTATGAAATCAGGAGTGGATGAACGCCTCGGCCAGTATTCATCAAGAGAAAGTACTCCGGAGAAATCAAGTCTGGCAATGATGTCCTTAATATCGTATTTATCAGCTTCTCGATGTTTCCAGCGGTCAATACTGGATTTACTGCCTGTGGTATTAAATGAACGCGATAATCTTTTCCCTGCCCTGGGAAGTGTGGAATTATCCTCGATGATTGTAGCAACGGATTCCTTTTTAAGCCTAATTGTTGCCCTTGCGTATTTTTCTATTCCAGAGACAGGCAGACTGAAACTTCCCTTTTTACAGACAGGATTTAAGCATTTAGCACACACCATCTGGATTTTTAGTAGCACTGGCTCATCAAGGTTCATATCCTTTATGGTTCGCCAGTAACCGGTTTCTTTTCTAAATGGTTGTCTCATTCCACAAAAGGGACAAATGACAGTTTTAGGAACCCTTGTCCTGAGAATCTTGACCTTCGGTTCTTTCTCGTTGTTTTGCATTGGTAGAATCCCTCCTTTCTTAGAGAAATTCTACCACACTTTAAGTCAAAGAGCAATAAAATTAAATGCGCGCCATAAACAACATCTATTTTTCAAGACGCCCTTAATAACAAAAAAGATATAAATCCTAATCTAAAGTTGCGAGTAAAGTGGGAAAGCCTTCGGTTTTCTTTAATTCTACGCGGAGATTTTTTTCAGTTAAAACTCCGCTGTTACTGATATCCTGTGAGTGTATCCAAGATCACTGGAAGGGTCGTTATCCCAATGAATAAACCGGAACTGGATTCCGCCGTACATCCATCTATCCCTGATTAGAATTTTGATTATAGTAGTTTACAGACCACCTTTGAAAACAGCGTTTTCACGCATTATTCAGGTTTAAAATAATCCCTTTATAGCCTTGTAATTTCATAACTCTTAAGGACCCATTTTCCTTTCGGTGTCAGTTTGTGTAGAATTTTTTTACCTTCGCATATTTTTTGCGTAAAACCCTTTTTATCTAATTCAGTAAGCAAAATATTTAAGGTTGCTCGCTTGAAGAGTGTTTTTTCCTGCAATATTTTATCTGATGGCGACAAAGGTTTTAATTCCAATATCTTCATTATTTGATATTCTTTAGATTCAATCCCGGATGCTAAAAGTTGTTTTTCACTTAAAACTTTAAAAGCGAAATCGACGTTAATTGGCTTTAGCAGTTTGCTAGCGCTTGCTTCGCTAAGAATAAAAGATGTATATCTTAAAAGTTCCCGGATGCTTCCATTGGAAACGTCTTCAAGAAATATATTAGTTTCTTCTGCAAATGGATATTGATAATTTTCACCAGCACAAGGTTCAAATCTCTTCTCCAAAATCAATTTTGCCATGCTACCTGCTGATGGCTTTATAGGTCCCAATGGGATAATATCAGTAAATCTTGATCTATACTTAGAATTTACATCTCCAAGAAAAATATTCTCAATTTCTTTTCGTGTTGTAAAAAAAACTTTGCACTTGTTAGATACTAAAAGTGACTCTATTTGTAAGAGAATAGTCTCCTGAGTGGATTCCGGCAGATGGTCACTTTCATCAATAAAGATAATAGGCGGGTGTTTTATGTGATTTTTTACGGCGACTAATATTTTACCCAGTATCTGTTCCGTATCAAATGGTAGACGCCTTCTTGTTTTTTCTGTTCCTTTCTTGGAAGATACTTTTCCTTCTATAATAACTCCTGCCTTGATATCACCTGCCATTTCTTCTGTTTCTTTTTTGCAATATAAAAAATCTTCCCCAAGATTCTCTGCCCCTTTTATTTTCAATCTGCAACCAAATTCTAGCAAATCATGAGTTATCAAATCAAGGATCTGGCCTTCTTGTTGTTTAGATTCAGATAGATTAATTCGTATAAAATCTTCATTCTCTCTGGGAATCCCTAGATAGCAAACCAAAGAAGTTTTGCCTAGGCCTGCTTTGCCTGAAATCAAAATGTGCTGAGAAATGTTGGTATCGAAATACCTTTTTAAAAGCTGGAGTTCTTTCTCACGGTTTACAAAATAGGCCAATTCTTCCTGCATTAACAATGGGTTTATCGATAAAAACGGTTCCTTATTTAACCCAAGATATTCCCAGGCCATCTTCCCTCCTCCTGCTACAAGTGTTGCAAATATGCTGATATTATAACACATTTAGCAGGTTTTGTCAAATTATGTCAAAAATAATGACTTTATCATCCTTTTACTACCTATCTCACTCACAATACCAAATAGAGTTATTTAAAAGTCCTGCTACAAGTGTTGCAAATATGCTAATACTGTAACACATTTAGCAGAATAAAATTATCAAATTTTTAATGATAATCTACTTTTTTGCAAGGACCATAAACCACTCGCCGCACAACTCTGACACGTTATTTAAACTGATAAATTGGTCACCCTCATCTCAATCTTCCCCCATCCCGCCCAGTCCGCCAATATTCGTGGCGGAGCGGGCAAGCAAGCTTGCCCCTACGCTACAAAATCCCCCTCAATCCCCCTTTGTTAAAGGGGGGGATGTCCGAGGAAGATTATGGATAAACAATCCTATTTTAAGGAAAAACTGCCCTGCAGGCGGATGTCCCGGGAAGAACTGCCGATAAGCACCTCAAATTCACCCGGCTCAGCCACCCACCCCTTTTTCTCCGGGCTGTAAAACGCAAGGCAGTTCCGGTCAAGCGTGAATTCCACCTTCGATCTTTCACCCGGCTTAAGGTTTATCCTTTTAAAACGTTTCAACTCTTTGGGCGGCCTGGGAACACTTGACTGCAAATCCCTTACGTAAACCTGCACGACCTCAGCTCCCTCAACCTTACCCGTGTTCTGGACGTCAAGGCTGACCCTCACCTTTCCTTTTGCGTCCACGGTCTTCGGCTCGATTTTAAGATTTGAAAATTGAAAGATTGTATAGGAAAGCCCGAAGCCGAACGGGAACCGAGGCTCCACGCCCTTGGCGTCAAAATACCTGTATCCAACGAAAATGCCTTCAGCATATTCAACCTTGCCGTTCTCCCCCGGATAATTCCCGTAAGCCGGGCAGTCCTCCCACCTTTTGGGGAAAGTCACGGGAAGCTTGCCTGAAGGATTTACGTCTCCGAAAAGCACGTCAGCGATCGCGTTTCCGCATTGCTCCCCGGGGAACCACGCCTCCACAAGCGCGGGTATCTTGTCGATCCATTTTTCCATAAGCACGGGTGATCCGGTGTTCAGGACCATGACCGTGTTTTTATTGGCGGCAGTCACGGCGTCTATCAGTTCCTCCTGGCACGCGGGAAGCTCAAGCAGGCTCCTGTCAAACCCCTCGCTCTCAAGCGCGTCCGAGGTACCGCAGAAAAGCAGAACAGCATCCGCTTTCTTCGCCGCATCAACCGCCTCAGCGACCGGGTCAAGGCCGGGCCCGTCCCATATCAGCCTCATCGAAGCCACTCCCTGGTTCTCGTAATATTCCAGGCATATGTCGTAAGCCCTGCCTTTTTCAAGCTCAACCGTCGCGGTCTTCCTCTGGGCTCCGTGGTCATTCCAGTCGGAGAACCGAAGCACGCCGTCCAGAAAAAGGCGTACTCCGTCATCGCTGACAGTGCTTATCCTGTATTCCCCGTTTTCCGGGGCGACAATCCTTCCGGTCCACCTTATCGAGAAATCGTCAGCCTTCCACCCGGAACGCGGGCCTCCGCCTCCCCAGTTAAAATCAATTGTCGGGTCGATCCTCGTGTAAACGGGTTTTCCGGCAAGGCGCTTGTTCGCGAAAAACTCCGCTTTAAGCCCGTGGCGCGCGGTTTCCGTGTCTGGTGTAAGAAGATACTGCGAATCAATGGCTATCTCGTCTGTCAGACCGCTTCCCTGAGCGTAATAAACCGTGATCTTATCCCCAACCTTGTCCTGTATCCCTTTCAGCGGGCTTATCGAGTAATAAGGATTTACGTGCGAGCTTCCCCCTCCAGCAAACCTCGCCACCGCGGCATTCGGACCTATGATCGCGATAGACCTTATTTTGTTTTTATCCAGAGGAAGTATATTGCCCTCGTTCTTCAAAAGCACTATCCCCTGCCTGGCTATTTCAAGCGCGAGCGCCTTGTGCTCATCGCAGTTAACGGTCCTAAGGCTCACCCTTTCAAGCTTGTCAAGCTGGCCCGTGCTTATCAGCGCCCTGAGTATCCTGGCTACCTTGTCATTTATTATTTCCTCGCTAACCCTGCCGTCATTAACGGCATTCAAAAGCTTGTTTCCGCCGAAGAATTCCCCTGTCGGCATTTCCAGGTCCAGGCCGGCGTTCGCTGCCTCGACCGTGCTGTGCGTGGCTCCCCAGTCCGAAAGCGCTATGCCCCTGAATCCCCATTCCTTTTTCAGGACGTCTGTCAGAAGGTATCCGTTCTCAGTGCAGTGATAACCGTTGAGCTTGTTATACGCAGCCATCACCGACCAGGCTCCGGCTTCCTGGATGCTCGCCTTGAAAGCCGGGAAATATATTTCGTTAAGCGTCCTTTCGTCCACTACAGCGTTTATGCTTCCTCTTTCCCATTCCTGGTTGTTGCACGCGTAATGCTTGGGGCAGGATATCACGTTCTGGCTCTGCACCCCCCTGATATATGCCACTGCCATCCTTGAAACAAGCCAGGGGTCCTCCCCGTAGCTTTCAAAATCCCTTCCCCCGTGCGGTTCGCGGTTTATGTTTATGCAGGGGCCCAGGTGCACGTTCCTTCTTTTCGCCCTTGCCTCCAGGCCCATCGCCTTACCCATTTTCTCTACGATCGCGGTATCCCACCCTGCAGCCACAGCTATCGAGGAAGGGAAGCAGGTTGACCTGTCCCAGTTTATGCCCACAGGCCCGTCAGTCGGCTTGATCGGCGGTATGCCCAGGCGCTTTATCTGTTTTGTCTCAGAACCCCTGCCAAAGACCATATCAACTTTTTCTTCCAGCGTCATCCGGCTTATGAGCAGGCTTACGCTGTTCTCGATATCAGCGGCTGACGCCGCCCGCGCTCCCGCGCTTCCCGCCGCGGCTAAAATGATCAGTCCCGTAATCAATATCCGTTTATGCATAACGCTCCCTTTGTATTATCATGAGTTTAAAGGCGTGTCAACGTGTCCACGTATCAACGTGTCAACGCAATTGCAAGGAAACTATTTAAATTAATCAACTTCAGTTCAATCTCACAATCTTACATCTCTCAATCTCACAATTCTTATTCTCTCACCACAAGGTCCGAGCACCCGGGAGCATCCGCTTCTTTATCCGCAAGCCCTACCAGCCATTCCGGGAAACCGTTGCCCGCGTCTTCCTTCGCAAGCGCGAAAAGTTCCTTGCATACCTGCGCGTTCTCTGCTGCCACGCTTTTTGCGAACGGGTCCTTTGTAGCCAGGTCGTAAAGCAGGATTCCTTTGCCGTTGACCTTGCAGTTGAACCACCACCTGTCCGTTATGACAGTCGGGGTTGAGCCCCAAGCAACCGTAACGTGGTCCCGCCTTCCCCTGTCGCCTTCAACCGCGTCTTGCAGGAAAGGCCTGCCGTCGATCTTTCCGGCAGGCTGCACACCGGCTGAATCCAGAATGCAGGCCGAGATATCCGTGTGCTGGACGAACATATCGCTTTTCTTCCCGGCATTTACAGCCCCCGGCATACGTATGAGCAGAGGTATCTCATACACCTCAGGTGCTGAAGGATATCCCCTTTTGCCCGTGAAATTCCTATCCCCTATGGAATGGCCGTGGTCTGAGGTCAGTATGACCATTGTATTGTCCAGCATGTTCAGTTTCTTCAATTTTTCCATAAAATACCCGAACCACCTGTCGCACATAGTGACTTCGCCGCTGACGTTGGCCTGCAGGCGCGGCAGGTATTTCTTCTCGGCTTCCTTCATCTCTCCGTACCTGGATATCACGTGCTCCTGCTCCTCTTCTTTGCGGTACATCTTCCTGTAATGCTGCGGCACAAGCCAGGGCTCGTGCGGGTCAAAAGATTCCACTGTCAGAAAGATCTTATCAGCGTCCTGGTTCTGGTCAAGCCATTTCATCGACTCGTTAAGCACGCGCGGCGCAAAATAATCCTCTTCCCTGGTCCTTCCGTGCATGTTCATTATACACTGCTGGACGAATTCGATCGTCCACTTGTTCTGGAATTCCTTCGGAAGCCAGTAGTCTATTTCCTTTTGCGTGAGCCTGGGGCCTGACCTTGCGGGGTCTGTTTCCTGCCCCCTGAGGAACGTCCACTGGCTGAACCCCCTGAAGAAGTTCTTCGAAGGCTTGAACATGTGGTAAACGTCCGAAATAAGGCCTGAGCGGAACCCGGCCGCGGTAAGCATTTCAGCAAGCGTTGGCTGGTCCTCAGGTATGGGCCCCCATCCCGGCGCCCCGACAAAATCCCCCTTGAGCCTGAAATCCGCGTTATGGAAAGGATAAACCCTTTGCCCTGTGTAGATCGCCCTTCTTGCCGGGAGCGTTGGCAGGGATTCAGGAAATGCCTTTGTGAATATAACGGATTCTTTCGCGAAAGCGTCGAAACTCGGGGTATAGATCCTGCCCCACGGAGGCGAGCCGTATACCCCGACGCAGTCCCTGCGCAGAGAATCAAAAATAACCAGAATTATGTTCATCTGCTCCTCACATTGTCATTGCGAGCAATAGCGAAGCAACCCCGCTTCTAAAAACAAGATTGCTTCATCACTCCGCTCTTCGCAATGACCGATCCATTATTTTTTCATTCCATCCGGTCCGCATCGAACACGCTTATACCCACATCCTCTTTATTGATTGAATAAACGATAAAGATCCTGTTGTCTTTTACAAGCACGCCCGGATACTGGTAACCCGGCCCCTTGTGCATGCCCTCGAACCGCATGTTTGTTTCTTCTACGCGTATAAAGTACTGCCTGTAAAATCTGGCGCCGTCATCCGAAACGCTTATGGTCAGGGGGATACGAAACCACTTCTTTTCGTTATGCGAGTTGCCTATTATAAAGAACCTGCCGTCTTCCAGCCTGCCGCACGCAAATTTCGCGATGTTATCCGGAAAACCTGTCCTTTCAACAGACCCCCAGGTATCCCCGTTGTCCGCGCTTTCGCAGGCGTAAAGGAAGCCGGAGCCGGTGTCGTCCCGGAAAAACATGGTTATAACGCCCTTATCATTTTCAAACCAGCTGGGCTCTGTCATAATATGCTTGTCCTGTGACTGCGGCAATGTTATCTTACGCCATCCCGAAACGCTGTCCAAGGTATCGTTCACGAGCAACTGTGTGATCCCGCGCTTGTCCTCGCCGGGTATTATCCACCTGCCCGGACCGGTGCGCCTGGGGCTTTCGTTCGCTATGAAATCCGCGTGGATGGATCCGATCTTTTCCTCAGGAACTCCGTTCCTGACAACTCTTGCCTCAGCCTTCAGATCATCAGACCATTTCTGGCCTTTTACCTCGTTGTTGTAGGAAACGCCGGAAAAAGTGCAGAAGTAGCCTGTAAGCTCCTGCTCGTCAACCCGCCACCCTGCGGCGAACCTTCTCAACGGTAATTCAGGCCCGTCAGGGTCCTCCGCAAATATCCCCTTCATCTTCCACTTACAGCCGTCATCAGACTCCGCCCACCTGACAAGCTGGCTGCTGCTATCCTCGTCTTTCAAAGAGTTAGACCACATAGCGAAGAATTTTCCGTTACAGAAGGTGATCTGCGGATGATGGGAGTATTTGAACGGGTCAAGCCGCGCGTCGTATACAAGCGCTGACCGCACTCCTTCAAGCTGAACCTTCTTTTTAAAATTCGCCGTTATCATTTTTACCGCCTAAACCTGTTTAACCACGAATTTGCACTAATTAGCACGAATTTTAGTTACTGAATTCGCTGAAACCAACAATTCAGAATCTTAATCCCACGAAAAACTATAGAGAACTCTATTGTTATTATCAAAACAAACTGCTTCTAACCATATTTTTTTATCGTATACAAATATTTCCTTTACTTTTTCTTTATTCATATCAAATCTTGCGGGAATTTTGATTATTCCTTTCCATTTATCTTTTTCCCAGATGCTTTTTACTCTATATATATTTATTTTATATCCTAATGGAAATTTATAGCTATATTTAACTTGTGTTAAATCCAAGTCGTAAGGATAAATTATTATATCTGGTTTGCCGTATTTTTCTACTATTTCTTCTTTATATGTACCGACTTTAAATTTTTTATTTAAACTTGCATTAGTAATTATTACTATTATAACACTTATTAAAATTACTGCCAAAATAATTTTTAAAAAAATGCCTTTTTTCATTTGCTTACTTTCCTTTTTACTTTTTTAATTTTCGCGTTTTTTTATTTGGGGCAGACGCCCTGTATTATGACGCGCCTTCCTTTCCCTTTCTCAATGATCTTCTGCGCGGTCACGGAAGCGGTGGGTGCCACGTATATCACCTGATCCTCCCGCAAACCGGCAAGGTATCCCTCAAAATCGTCAGCCGCAGCGTCATTTATCTGGATCCCGCGCAGTTTCTTCATTTTTTTAAAGGCATCCGCGTGCTGGAGATGTTTGCCGCACAGGTGCATGGTGCCGCCTTCAGGGTAAACAGAAAGCACCTGCTCGTCAAACGCCACTATTGTTTCCGCGTAGGTCCTGCCTGAAACCAGGTGGGTCGAACACCCGCATATATGGCCGAACCCGTCAGGCGTGTACCTGCTGGACGCGGCGTAATGGCGGACCCTGGGGCCAAGCATCCCGAACGCCTTGTGCAGCTCAATGATAATCCCGGTAATCGTTTCGAGGGCGGACACCGCTTCATCCCTTTTTTCCATAAGCGTTACCAGGAATTCTCCGCCGAACAGGTTCATGGCGATATTCAAAGGGCTTGAAAGAACAGGCGTGCTTATCTTTATTTCCGGAGGCACTGAATCCAGAAGGAACTTCGCAAGCTCATATGACCGCAGGAAAACATCCGAACTGCCGAGATCAGGCCTTTTAAGCTTGCCGGGCCTGCAGCTCAGCTTCTTCGCGAAGATCGTGCCGGATCTGTGGAACACCTTACAGCCGAAGATAACGTCCAGGTAATGAACGCCGAAAGGCCATATCTCCGCGACCGGGCTGTAAAAAGTGTTTTTGCTGAGAACGGGAAGTATGTTTCCTATGTCAGCAAGGGCCCTTTCCTTTACCTTGTTAAAATCGGACAGCATATCCTCTTCTTCGTGCGCCGGCAGGCCTGTAAGGAATATCGGCTCTTTCGGATGCCTACCGCCGAACATCTCCCTTATCCTGCCGTCGTGATGCTCAAAGTGTTTTTGCAATTCTTTATTCATTCTTCCATACCCGTATGAAAAATAAATTTTTTCTGCCGCGAGGGGTATTCCCGTAGCGGGCTTTAAAAATTTTGACTGAAACCCGGAACAGTCAAAATTTTAGAGTGAGCAGGCAGTCAGATGCGAGCGGCCCGCCGAGGGAATCACCGAGAAAAGGCAGAAGAAATTCATTTTGAAAAGATTTCTTTTATGGCTTCTAGTGTGGTGTCACATAAATCCCTTGACATTTGATTCTGCTTTGAGTTGTCATTGCGAGCGACCAAAGGGAGCGTGGCAATCTCGATTTTTAGGTC
>MNUP01000108.1 GCA_001871075.1 Candidatus Desantisbacteria bacterium CG1_02_49_89 | reverse complement strand
TCAGCAGAGAAATTATTTTACGTCGGACAGGGAGGAATCGGGTCCTCAAAACGAGGGCCTTTTTTATTTAAGAATTTTTCGCAAAGCGGATTTCAGCGTAAAAATTTATGATAACTTGACAAACCTGCTCAAATAGCATATAATATATTGAAATATATATAACAGAGTCTAATATATTATTAACAAGGGGGCAAGGGGGTACTTTTGAATAAGTTTACATAGTTTATAGAGCTTACACAGTTTAAATCCGTGGAAATCCGTGGCTGAATGTTTTTTAAGTTCCCGTAAGCCTGCCCGCCGTAGCATCCGTAACCTTCCCGCGAATAGCGGGAAGCTAAGGTTGAAGGAGTATCTGCGTAGGCGGGTTCCCTGTGAAAAACATATCTTTTAACAGGGATTTAACGGGATTTAAACTACTATAATTTTATTTTTTAAATCTCCATAAATCCCTGTAAAAAGCTTATTTCGTGGTTTCGTGATACTTTCGTGATTTCGTGGAAATTTTTGTTTAATGTTAAAAGGGAGGCAGCATGAAAAAGTATGTAGTGGTTTTACTGGCAGTTGTAATCGGGTTTGCAGGGGTTGCGTTCGCCGCGGAAAAGGGCGCCGGTGGCGGGGCAGGCTGCGTTCCGGTGGACATATCGAAGCTCTGCAACAACGACGGGATAGCGCCGGATGACGATGCCACAGGCGGGGATTTTGACGCGGGCGGCGCAAGCTATACCGCCAAGGCCTGGCCTAAGGTCGGGAAGACCGGTGTCACCGTGAACGGGGTTCCGTTCCTTGTCGCAGGCGCTGACAAGAAAGTCAATAACATTGCCTGTGAAGGGGAAGCAGTGCAGGTCCCGGCAGGCAGCTACAAGGCGATACTTATGCTTGCGTCAGCGACGAACGTTCCGGAAGGCTCGATGGAAGACGCTTTAACGCTCGTGTATAAGGACGGCACAAAGTCAGCCGTGAATTTCAAGCTCACTGACTGGTGCGTTGAGCCGAAGGAAGGCGAGAAGAAGGCTTATTCCTTCACCTACCGCATGAGCACCGGGACAGAGGGCGGGCATCACGAGATCCCGTGCTATCTTTTCCTGCAGACAGTTAAGATAGACGGGAAGAAAGAACTTGCCTCGATCAGGCTGCCTGAGCAGAAAGATATACATATTTTCGCGATAACCCTGCAGAAATAGTCAAAATCCCCCTTCTTCCCCCTTTTGTAAAGGGGGAGATAAATATAAGAAAGAGAGGGGGATTTAAAAGAAAAATTCAGGGCCGGGGGCGGGATCCGCGGCGACGGAAAGCCCCCGGTCTTTTCTGTTAGAAAATGATTACAGTGATTTTTCGAAGATGATTACGGTGATTATATAAAACTGATTATACAGATTAATAATATCTTT
Organism: Candidatus Desantisbacteria bacterium CG1_02_49_89; assembly: GCA_001871075.1. Taxonomy (GTDB): domain Bacteria; phylum Desantisbacteria; class UBA1551; order UBA1551; family UBA1551; genus UBA1551. The sequence goes on along the minus strand of MNUP01000108.1, from coordinate 3,875 downwards.
AATCGAAGTAATCATAATTTCTAATCTGTGTAATCAATGAGCGAAGCGAAATGGAAACAAAAATACCTGACAAAATCAAGGAATTACTGGAAAGCAAGTTCCCGGGGAAGGAATGGCTTAGTGCCCTACAGACCGATGTGACCTCAACGGGCGCGTTCGGCGAGGAATGGCTTTTTATTAATAATGAGGACCTTGCGGTTGCGAAGGAATCAGGCGGAAGCGCGCAGCTTGTCGAGCAAATCACCCTGAACCAGGTAAAGGACGCCCGCGCGGTTAACATGGTTGGAGGCGGGGCGCTCGAGATAGAATATGACAGCAAGGTCCACAGGATACTGCTTTATTCCAACGCAAGGGCGCATGAATTCACGAACGCCGCGCGAATTGTAAATGAACTTGTAAAAGAGCACAGGTTCAGGGAAACCACGGAAGAAAGAAAAAGAAGATACTGCCCGAAATGCGGAAAACCGATCGCGTGGAGCTCGGATGTCTGCCCCAGGTGCGTTAAAAAAAGGCAGACGTTTTTCCGCCTTTTCCAGTTCACGAAACCCTACCTGCACCAGATAATGTGGATATTCTTCGTAATGGTTTCAGCTACCTTTGCCGGGCTGATCATCCCGTATATCAGCAAGGTGCTGATAGACGACGTGCTGACGCCCAAAAGGGATATGTGGAGGCTGGCGCCGCTCGCGCTTTCAATGTTTGCCGCCAGGGCCGCGTCGGTCATTCTGGGGGCATTGCAGGCGCGTGAATCAGCGCTTGTGGGAAGCAGCACGGTTTACGACATAAGGGCCGCGCTTTACAAGAAGCTGCAGAACCTTTCCATTTCATACTATGACAAGCGCCACACAGGCGCGCTGATGACAAGGGTGAATTCTGACACCGGCGAAGCGCAGAACTTCATGGTATCGTGGCTGCCAGCGCTTTTGCAGAGCTCGTTCCAGATAATCGGGATAGGCGTGCTGCTTTTCGTGCTTTCCTGGAAGCTGACCCTTTACATAATAATGCCCGTTTTCTTCACGGTGTGGTTCGTAAGGGTCGTTTACCCAAGGGTTTGGGTATATTTCCACCGCTTCTACGAGAAACGTTCGAGGATGAGCGCGACTGTCAGCGACACGCTTACCGGCATCAGGGTTGTTAAGGCGTTCGGCCAGGAAGAAAAGGAAACAAACAGGTTCAACGAGAAAAGCCAGGATCTGTGCGACGCTGCCATTACCCTTGAACGGAAATGGACTATTTACAACCCGATCATGAGCATAACAAGGATCGTGGGGGTTATTGTCGTGTGGTACGTCGGGGGCAAGTATGTGTTTGATGCCGATCCAAAAAAGATGATGACGCTGGGAAGCATAGTTGCCTATGCCAGCTACCTTGAAATGTTCTACGGGCCCATATTCATGCTTACGGATATGGCGCGCGTGGTGACCCACTCGCTCAGCGCCGGGGAAAGGATACTGGAGGTGCTGGACGCGAAATCGGAAGTGGAGGACGCGCCCGATTCGGTTTCAGTGCCGCGCATAAAAGGCGGGATAGAATTCCGCAACGTGACCTTCGGGTACAACAAGCTCAGGCCGGTGCTTAAGAATTTTTCGCTTGTGATAAAAGAGAACGAGACGATCGGCATAGTGGGCAAGAGCGGCTCGGGTAAGACGACCCTGATAAGCCTGCTCAGCAGGCTGTACGACGTGGACGAGGGTGAGATACTTATCGACGGCATAAATATAAAAAAAATAAGATACGATGACCTGCGCAGGCAGATAGGTGTTGTGCTCCAGGAACCCTTCCTTTTCAGCGGCACGATCGCGGAGAACATCGCCTATTCAAAGCCGGGCGCGGAACTGCTGGACATTGTCCGGGCAGCGAAGGCTGCAAATGCGCATGACTTCATGATCGTCACGAAACCTGACGGGTACGATACGTACGTAGGGGAAAGGGGCGGAAGGCTATCGCTTGGGGAGCGGCAGCGCGTGTCAATAGCAAGGGCGATCCTGCACGATCCCAGGATCCTGATCCTGGACGAAGCTACTTCGTCGGTGGACACCGAAACGGAAAAAGAGATACAGGACGCGCTCTACAGGCTGATAAAGGGAAGGACAACCATTGCCATCGCGCACAGGCTTTCGACCCTGCGCAATTCTGACAGGATAGTGGTGCTGGAGGAAGGGAAGCTTGCTGAGCAGGGCAGCCACGATGAGCTTATGGCTATGCAGGGCGTGTATTACAAGCTTGTGCAGATTCAGAGCGAGATCGCCAAGTCCCGTATTTTTATTTAGGAATGAAAAATCATTAACCACGCGATTACACTCGATTTCCACTAGATGGCCGTTTATCGGTCATTGCGAGCCCGAAGGGCGCGGCAACCTAAATGCCGGATTGCTTCACTCCGTTCGCAATGACATCAAGAGTTTAATCCGTGTATATCCGTGGCTGAATATTTTTAAGTTCTCGTAAGCCTGCCCGCCCGCCCTTGTCCGCCAATTCTTAAGGTGGAAATCTTGGTGGAGGGTTCCCTGTAAAAATTCGTGGAAATTAGTGGAAATTCGTGGTTAAATGTAGTTATTGAGGGAAAATGGAAGAGATAATAGGCATCACAAATATTGAGCCCAAAGGCACGAAATTCGAGAGGAGCGAAACCGGCGTCCTGAAAATGACCCTGGCGGACGGGACCGTGCACCCCAGGATCTATCCCATATGCTCGTTCCCCGTGGCGAATCCCGACAAGTTCATTTCAATAAGGAACATCGAGAACAAGGAGATCGGGGTGATAAATAACCTCGGGGATTTTCCCGCTGACCAGCAGGCGCTCATAAGGAAAGAGATCAAGCTGCGCTATTTTGTGCCCGTGATAAGGGAGATATACAAAATAACGGAAGAGTTCGGCATATACAACTGGGAGACGAAAACAGACAGGGGAAGGAAATCGTTTTACGTGAGGGGCAGGAACGACAACATACTGATGCGCGGGAAAACCAGGCTGCTTATAACCGACATAGAAGAATGCCGCTACGAGATCCCGGACTACGCCAGGCTCCCCCACCGCTCCCTCATAGAACTCGATAAAGTGCTTTAAATACCGTCGAGCGTCTTACGTCGTACGTCATACGCGAATGATCGAACGGACATAAAAGATGGAAATAAAAAGTTACAGAGATCTGGATATCTGGCAAAAAGGGATGAAGATAGCCGGCGAAGTCCACAAACTGACCTGCGGTTTTCCTTCGATAGAGAATTTTAATCTCACCTTGCAGATGAATAGGTCTGCCACATCCATACCGTCAAATATCGCTGAAGGTTTTCGCAGGTCCCACAGAAACGAATACAAACAATTTCTGTTTATAGCGTTAGGTTCAGCAGCAGAATTGGAAACCCAGGTAAGCCTTGCTAAGAATTTTGGGTACATTCCGGAAGAAACCGAAAAGAACCTCCTCGAAGAATTAAACCACACTTCAAGAATGATAATAAACCTGACCAAGAAACTGAAAGAAAGTTTTTAAGGAGTATAGTTCTTAACGTCCGACGTTCGACTTACGACGTCCGACGGTATTTTAGTTTTTAACGTACGACGTATGACGTACGACTTACGACGGAAACAGCATGAAACACAAGCCCGGAAAATACATTTGGTTCAGCCTGGCGTGCCTCGCGTGGTTTATCCTGCGCGTTGGCGCAAGGCCGACAAGGATCGTTTATCCCTGCCAGAGAGTTGCCGCGGCTCAGTCCGGCTGGTTCCTTTACGCCTTCCTTGCGCCTGCTTTTGTCGCTTTTTGGAAAGGGATAAAAAACTTTTTTTCTAAGCACTTTAAATTTATTGTGATCGCGGGCTGTATAGCATTTGCAAGTTTTACCGGGTACAGGATATACGGGCAGTATAAGATAAA
>MNUP01000079.1 GCA_001871075.1 Candidatus Desantisbacteria bacterium CG1_02_49_89 | reverse complement strand
GGATTGAAACTTAAATCCCAGGATCCCTTTTGCCGCCTCATCTGTCGCCTCCCGCGCGGAGGCGTGGATTGAAACAAATGTAATTGTAACCCCAGCTGCTAAATTAGCGGTCGCCTCCCGCGCGGAGGCGTGGATTGAAACATTGCAACGTCCACCATAGCATTATAAGCATTGAGTCGCCTCCCGCGCGGAGGCGTGGATTGAAACAGTAACGGCAATTTCATCTTCCCCAGCGGCTATAGTCGCCTCCCGCGCGGAGGCGTGGATTGAAACTTATATTAGGAAATTTTATAACAGGGGCAGTATGTCGCCTCCCGCGCGGAGGCGTGGATTGAAACTTCATACTCGCCTCCCTTTCCTGCTGCCCGCTTCCCGGGTAAGAATTTAAGACCCGATTTATAGGGGATTGAAACCTTTATGTCCTTGTCTTCCGGTATCAGCCACCCTATGTAAGAATTTAAGACCCGATTTATAGGGGATTGAAACTTTTGTCCTGTGCGCCTCTTACCCTACGTATACCATTGTAAGAATTTAAGACCCGATTTATAGGGGATTGAAACTTTTTGGCTATGTGCGCGGAGTCCTCCGACATTTTCGTAAGAATTTAAGACCCGATTTATAGGGGATTGAAACCTTCGCTGTTCCTTGCAATGCTTACAATCTTAACCGGTAAGAATTTAAGACCCGATTTATAAGCAAAGCTTGTTGTCCGCAGGTGTAGTCGTAGGCCTGACACAATAAGAACCGCTCACTTCGTTCGGAACCTTGTTGTTCGTGGGTTGAGTCGTGGGCGTGACACAATAAGAACCTGCCTTCGGCAGAACCTTGTTGTTCGTGGGTTGAGTCGTGGGCGTGACACAATAAGAACCTGCCTTCGGCAGAACCTTGTTGTTCGTGGGTTCTATCGTAAGCATGTCACAATATGGGGATTGAAATGATAGCGCTGATGCCAGCGGATATTGGAGAAACGCGGTGGAAAATTCTGTAAATATGGAGGCAGGATTGTGAATGCAAATATGGCTGTTAATTTTGCCCAGGGTAATGACTATAAGGTTTGGCTGGAAAAGATAAAGCAAAAGGTCCGTGCTGCCCAGATTAAAGCAGTAATAAAAGTCAATGCTGAACTTCTCGCTTTTTACTGGGAACTCGGAGTGGATATTGTTTTAAAGCAAAAGAAATCAAAGTGGGGCGACGGGGTTCTTGCCCAGTTAAGCAGGGATTTAGCTGCTGAGTTCCGCGATATTAAAGGTTTTTCTCTGAGTAATCTAAAATACATAAAGCAATGGTACCTGTTTTATTCCAGGTCTCCTGCATTTAGCCAACAACTTGTTGGCCAAATAACCCAAATACCCTGGGGACACAATATCGTTATTATGTCAAAATGCAAAAACGTTAAGGAAGCACTTTATTATGTTCAAAATACTCTCATTCAAAAAGCTTGGGTGCCTGGTCTTGACAAATGTCAAATCATATTTAAAGATTTAACAGATAAGAAGAACCGATATTACGTTTATTGAAACAGGTACCCAACGAGCCTGAAGGCTCTACTCCAGGAGTCGCCTCCCGCGCGGAGGCGTGGATTGAAACGAGAAATAAACGAGCCTAAAGGCTCTACTCCGGAAAGTTTGAGCGACGAGTCCATTAAAAGGAAATTAAAAAAGTAATTCAAAGACGCAGGGAGGAGATTATTTATGCCTGGAACAAGCATTTCAAGAGTTGAAATTACAAATGTAAGTAAATGAGGAATCTGGATTTGGGTCAATAGCAAAGAATTTTTTCTTGATTATAACCGCTATCCTTGGTTTAAGAAATCCTCTATTAGCCAAATCTTGAACGTTCAGTTAATTCGCGGGCACTGCTTATGCTGGTCGGATTTAGATGTTGATTTGGAGATAGATTCACTCCGGCATCCAGACCGATATCCACTGGTTTTTAGGTAACACAAAGGCAGAATTTGCAGTTTCAGCGCTGAAAAAAATATTTTTTGCGTTCATTAAAAAATTATTTTTGAAAAAATGAGTTTTTTATTTTTTTTGCTTGACAAACAATATATTGTATGATATAATATCCAATGATACAATATGTAGTGGTTTCGGTTTTACAGCGTTTTTACCGTTTTTTGCCCCTTTCCGGCCGTATTTATAGTGTTTTAATAAAATTTGCAATTTACAATTTGAAATTTGCAATTTAAAATAGCGGAATAATATATATCTTTATACTCATACAACCTTCAAATCCAATTAACGCCGTTTTAAGAGGGCATTGATAATGAAGTGTCCCTTCTGTAACAGCCTTCAGGACAAAGTTGTTGATTCCCGCGAAAATGAAGACGGCCTTTCAATAAGGAGACGCAGAGAATGTCTGCAGTGCAAAAAACGCTACACCACCTACGAAGAGATAGAAAAAATCCCTATAATGGTTATCAAAAAAGACGGCAGGAGGGAGAAATTTTCAAGGGAAAAGATCCTGAAAGGTCTTCTCCATTCCTGTGAAAAACGCCCCATAAGCATGGAGCAGTTAGAGGGCATCGCCGGCAGGGTTGAGGCGAAACTTCAGTCCTCGCTTGAAAAGGAGATCCCGTCAAAGCGCATAGGCGAGCTGGTCATAAAAGAACTGCACAAGGTCGACAAGGTCGCCTACGTGCGCTTCGCCTCGGTTTACCGCGAGTTCAAGGACGTTGACGATTTCAGCAAGGAAGTTAAGGAGCTCAAATAACAAGGCAAAAGCAGATGTAGTTTACAGAGTTTCCATAGTTTACAAAGTTTACAGAGTAAAAATCCGTGGAAATTCGTGTTAATTCGTGGTTGCAAAAGCAGTTAATCGTAAATTGGAATAATACAATACTACCTACAAATCTACGATCCCTTTTAACTTTTCAAATTTTACAATTCTATCCAATTAACCAGCTGTTTTTACGACGCACGACGCACGACGCACGACGAACGGTTTTAAAAACAGGGGGGAGGTGAGTAATGTCAGCAGTTTTAAAGCAGGTGCGCAAAAGGGACGGGCGCGTTGTTCCTTTTGACAGGACCAGGATAGCGGAGGCGATCTTCAGGGCCGCCAAAGCAGTGGGCGGTAAGAGGAAAGACACGGCAGGCAAGCTCGCAAGCCAGGCCGAGTCGGCCCTCGCCAAGAAGTTCACGCGGCGCGTTCCGGGGATAGAGGACATACAGGATGTGGTGGAAAAGGTTCTGATAGAGGCCGGGCACGCAAAAACAGCAAAGGCATACATACTCTACCGTGATAAGAGAGCAAGGCTGAGGCAGTTCCTTACGGTCCACAAAGAGGTCAAGGGCGGGAATAATACCACGGACCTTTCTCTGCTCGTGACCGCGCCAAGCAAGTATGAGGTGCTTGCGTGGGATAAATCCAAGATCGCGGAGGCGCTTGTCAGGGAAGCCCAGGTCCCGCTGGATTTCGCAGATAAGATCGCGCGTGAGGTTGAGGAAAAGATCCTGGCGTTAGGCTTAAAGAAACTTTCGACTTCAATGATACGCGAATTCGTGGACATGGAGCTTATCAACAGGGGATTCAACGGCCGGCTCAAATCCCAGCAGGTGATAGGAATGCCGGTGTACGACCTGCGCGAGCTCATCTTCTCCAAAAGCCAGGAAAATTCCAACATTACCGCGAACAACCCCGAGGCAATAAACCTTTCTATCGCCGAGAACACAATAAAGCAGTACATGCTTCAGGAGATCTTCAGCGAGGACGTGGGGATCGCCCACCTCACAGGCCTTGTGCACGTGCACGACCTGGGCTACCCGAGGGTCTACTGCTCAAGCCACTCGCTTGAATACCTTAAGAAATACGGGCTTGTCCTGGACAACCTGGGTACGGCTTCAGCTCCGCCCAAACACGCCCGCACCCTGACAGGCCACCTCAATACATTCCTCGCTTCAATGCAGGCGTATTACGCCGGGGCTCTCGGAATAGGGTTCCTTAACATATTCTACGCTCCTTTCCTGCAGGGGATGTCTTACGATGAAATGAAACAGGAGGCCCAGTACCTTATATTCAGCGGTTCGCAGAACGCGTTCTCGCGCGGCGGCCAGTCGTTGTTCCTTGACTCAAACATCCACCTGGGCATACCCGATTACCTGAAGGACGTCGAAGCGATAGGCCCGGGCGGGAAATATATGGGCAAGGCATACAGGGATTTTGAAAAGGAATCCCAGATGTTCGCCCGCGCGCTGATGGAGGTCTGGAAAGAAGGGGACAGGGAAGGGCATCCTTTCTCGTTCCCGAAGATGGACCTTCACATTAATAACGAGACATTCTCAGACCCCAAACAGTACGAGCTGTTTAAGTTCGCGTGCGAGGTGGCAAGCTTTAACGGCAGCCCCTATTTCTTCTTTGACAGGGGCGACGGGGCGACCCTGAGCCAGTGCTGCCGGCTGCGGACCAAGGTTACTGACCCGGAGATGCTGAAGCATCCCGAGACCATAAGGTTCTGCGGTTTCCAGAACGTCACCATAAACCTGCCTCAGTGCGCGTACCGCGCAGGGAAAGAGAACATCACGAAGGTTTTTGAGGAAGTTGATAAGGCGATGGAGATCGCGATGAAGGCGCACGTTGAAAAGAAAAGGTTCATCGCGAAGCTTATGTCAGGCCCCGGCACCCCGCTGTGGCAGATAGGAAAGAACGCGTGCGACGGCAAGCCGTACGTGGACCTTGAGAAGTCCACCTATATAATAGGGCTTATAGGCCTTAACGAATGCGTGCAGTACCTGATCGGGAAACAGCTGCACGAGGGCGAAGAGGCGTTCAGGCTGGGCATGAAGATAATATCTTCCATGTACCTTAAGACCCTGGAGTTCAAAAGGAAATACGGGCTGAACATCGCCCTTGAAGAATCACCCGCTGAATCCGCTTCAAGGCGGCTTACCAAGGTTGACCTGAGAGAGTTCCCGCAGAGCAAAGAGGTGGTGAAGGGCGACATTAAAAAGGACTCGTATTATTACACCAACTCGATACACTACGCGGCGAACGCCCCGATCGGTTTCCTTGACAGGATCATAGGGCAGAGCAAGTTCCACCCCATAATCGAAAGCGGCGCGATAATCCACGCTTTTGTGGGAGAGGCAAGGCCGTCGCCTGAGAGCATAGAGAACCTTGTCAGGAAAACCTGGGAGAACACGCAGTGCGGCCAGCTTACGATCTCCCCGGAATTTACGATATGCAACGACTGCGCAAAGGTAGGCAGGGGGCTGACGGATACCTGCGGGTCCTGCGGCAGCGCCAATGTTTACGGGCTTACCCGCATCGTGGGTTATTTCTCAAAGGTCCACTGCTGGAACAAGTCAAAGCTGGGAGAGCTGAAAGACCGCCAGAAAGCGGTGCAGCACTACCAATTCGCTTAAATACTGATTACAGTGATTTCTTAAAGAGATTACAGTGATTATTTTAATATCACCGTAATCATATTTATAATCACCGTAATCGTCATTTTAACGGAGTTAAAATGACTGTAAAGATATTCGGCAAGGATTCCTGCGCCGTCTGCAAGGCAATGAGGGAGAAGTTCCGCATTTTCCTTGAGCGCTGGAACGTGGTTGATAAGGTAAAGGTCCTTTATCAAAGCATTGACACGGTTGACGGGCTTACGGAGGCCGCTATGGCCGACGCCACGAACGTTCCCGCGATCATAATCGAGAAAAACGGGCAGGAGCTTGCCCGCTGGACAGGCAGGGCAGTGGAGTCAAAGGAATTCAAGCCCTACTTCGAAAATATCTAATCCCCCTCAATCCCCCTTTAGTAAAGGGGGAAGCAAGGGGGATTATGAGGCAAATATGAATTTGAAGACATTTCCGGGCGGGATCCATCCCCCGGAAAGCAAACACTTCACCGAGCGCAAGCCCATTGAGGACATGCCTGTCCCTTCCCTGGTCGTCATTCCTTTACAGCAGCACACCGGCGCGCCTTGCGAGCCGCTTGTAAAACCGGGAGATGAGGTCAAAGAAGGCCAGAAGATCGGTGATTCAAAATCTTTTGTTTCCGCGCCTCTGCACTCAAGCATCTCCGGAAAAGTCTCCGCGATCGAACCCCGCCCCCACCCGGTTATCCCGAAAGACGTCCTATCAATTGTTATCGAAGCAAATAGTCCACAGTCCACAGACCACGGTCAGGAGACTACTGCTTCTAAACCGTGGACCGTTGACCGTGGACCGTCGACTGAATTATTAACACAGTTAACGCCTCAGCAGATAAAGGAAAAGATACGCGAGGCGGGCGTCGTGGGGCTGGGCGGAGCCGCTTTTCCCACGCACGTGAAGCTTTCTCCGCCGCCTGAGAAGAAGATCGATACCGTTATCCTGAACGGCTGCGAGTGCGAACCCTACCTGACCAATGACCACCAGCTCATGCTTGAAAAACCCGCCGAGATCCTCGAAGGACTTAAAATAATTTTAAAAGTCCTCGGCATTAATCGCGCTTTTATCGCCATCGAATCCAATAAATTGGACGCTATAGAGAAGCTGCGCACGACGCACGACCCGCAAGGGCGACGCACGACGAATAACGACATACATCTCGCGCCCGTAAAGACGAAATACCCTCAGGGAGCGGAAAAGCAGCTTATCAAGGCGATATTGAACCGGGAAGTTCCCGGCGGGGGCCTGCCGTTTGACGTGGGCGTGATAGTCCAGAACGTTGGCACGGCATTCGCAATATATGAAGCTGTAACATCAGGCAAGCCGCTGATCGAAAGGGTTGTAACCGTCACAGGCCCGGGCATAAAAGAACCCAGGAACCTGCGCGTCAGGATAGGCACGCCTGTGTCCCGGGTCATTGAATATTGCGGCGGCCTTATCGCGGGAGCAAGCAGCGGTCCCGACTTTGTCGGGACATTCCCTAAAATTATTATGGGCGGGCCCATGATGGGCATCGCGCAGTACACGCTGGACGTGCCGGTTATAAAAGGGACAAGCGGCATACTCGTTCTGAATGACGTAAAGGAAGAAAAAGAAGGGCCCTGCATAAAATGCGGCAGGTGCGTGGACATATGCCCTATGTACCTGATGCCCAACCGCATAGGGGATTATGCCGGGATAGATATTTTTGAAAGGTGCAAGGAATTAGGGATAATGGATTGCATGGAGTGCGGGGCATGCGCGTTCGTGTGCGCCTCCCGCCGGCCGCTTGTGCACCTGATCAAATACGCCAAATCGCGCCTGGCAGCAGCTAAGAAAAGTTAAAAGTTGAACGTTGTCCCAAAGGGATCCATTCGGAAAAGTTAAAAGTTGAGTAGCTGGATGCTGAATGCTAGATGTAAAATAATTCGTGGGAATTCGTGTTAATTCGTGGTTTCGCAGAAATCTTTAATACGGGATAAAATATGGAACAGCAATTCGTTGTGTCGGCGCCGCCGCACATAAGGGTTAAGGGCGAAGACACGCCCGGGGTGATGAGGGCGGTCAATATGAGCCTTCTGCCCACCCTGATCGCGTCAATCTATATTTTCGGCTGGCGCTCCCTGCTTGTTGTCGCGGTCAGCATCGCTTCATGCGTAGCCGCTGAAGCGATCAGCCAGAAAATGCTGGGCAGGAAAATTAGCATAAAGGACAGCAGCGCGGTTGTTACCGGGTTGCTTTTCGCATTCACCCTGCCGCCTGCCATTCCTTTGTGGATAGTGGTGGTAGGCGCGGTCATAGCCATTTTTATAGTCAAACAGCTCTTCGGCGGGCTGGGATACAATATTTTCAACCCGGCGCTTGCAGCAAGGGCGATCCTGCTTTCTTCCTGGCCTGCGGCAATGACAACCTGGACTTTGCCGGTCCTTTCGTTCGGCGGAGTGGATGCGGTTACGGGCGCCTCCCCCCTTACCGTCATTAAAATGCATCTCAGCCAATCCGCGCCTTCATACTGGGCCATGTTCGCGGGCAGCATACCCGGTTCCATAGGAGAAACCTGCAAGATCACGCTTCTTATAGGCGCCGCGATACTTTTAATAAGGAAAGTGATCGACTGGCGCACGCCCGCTTCATTCATAGGCGTTGTGGCGCTACTGTCCTTTTTCTTCAAAAGGGACCCTGTTTCCGAGATCCTTTCAGGCGGGCTGATCCTGGGCGCGTTCTTCATGGCAACCGACATGGTGACAGCGCCCACCACTAAAAACGGGAAACTGATCTTCGGCCTGGGATGCGGCGCGATCACGTCCCTGATAAGGGCCTGCGGCGGGTTCCCCGAAGGGGTCTGTTATTCCATACTGTTCATGAACTGCCTTACTCCGCTTATCGATAAGTATGTAAAGCCGCGCCGGTTTGGCGCTGTTAAAGCAGTTAAAGGTTAAAAAGGTTAAAGGTTAAAAGTTGAAAGCTGTACTTTGTTATAAATCCGTGGCTGATAATATTTGAGAGGTTTATATGAAGAATTTATGGAAAATGAGCCTGGTACTCCTGGTAACGTGCGCGCTTGCGGCAGGCTGCCTCGCGTTCGTATACAGCGCGACAAAAGCCAGGATCGAGAAACAGGCGCTTGTTGAGAAAAATGAAGCCCTTAAGGAAGTGATGCCTGAAGCCACCAGGTTTGATGAGGTGGTGCCGGGAAAGAAATGGAAAGTGTACAAGGACGCTGTTGAGATCGGGATGGTTGTTGAGGTCAGCATCCAGGGTTACGGCGGGCCTATACGCATATTATTCGGGATCGACCCGAACAGGAAAATAACCAGGGTAAAGATACTGGAACACAACGAAACCCCGGGGCTTGGCGCAAAGATAAGGGAAAAGAAGTTCCTCGCCCAGTTCGACGGGCGGGATAAGGCGGAGACAGCCCTTAAGAAAGACGACGCGCAGAACGGAAAAATAGACGCGCTTTCCGGAGCTACGATCTCCTCCCGCGCAGTCACCGGCGCAGTGAATAAAGGCCTGCAGGAAGCTTTTGAGCCTGTAGTTTTGGATAACGAAGCATCCCTGCAAGAGGTTATAACCTGGGGTAAGAGTTTTAAGGATATTTCCGCTGAATACACCGGCATAAAGGTGTGGGCCGCGTTTGACGGGGAAAAGGAAGTTGGCAAGGTCATAGAGACAACCGCGAAAGGATACGCGGGCCCCATAGTAGTTATGTTCGGGCTTTCGGACAAAAAGAAAATAACCGGTATCAAGATCATCAGCCACAAGGAAGCAGGCGGCATCGGTTCCGCGATCGACAGGCCGGATTTCCTGTGGCAGTTCCGGAACAGGAGCGCGAAAGAAGCCGCTCTGAAGGCGGATGACCCGGTCAACGGCAAGATAGACGCTGTTTCAGGCGCGACCGCGTCCGCGAGGGCGGTAACCCAGGCTGTGCGCGACGCCATTGCTCTCGTCAAATAAGATCGTATTTCGTGCATCGTTCATCGTGCATCGTAACATCGTTTAAATCACTGTCCCTAAAGGACCCCTGCGTCTTGTCCCGATTCTTATATCGGGACTGCAGGGGTAATCATTTTTAATAATCACCGTAATCACAATAAGGAAATAAAAATGTGGAAGGAACTGACAAAGGGTTTGTGGAAAGAAAATCCGATACTGGTCATAATGCTGGGCTTGTGCCCGACGCTTGCCGTATCGACTTCAGGTTTCAATGCGCTGGGAATGAGCGCAGCGTTTATTTTTGTCCTGACGTGCTCCAACCTTGTGATAGCCTCCGTGAAAAAATTTGTGCCGCACGAAATACGCATACCGGTTTTTATAGTTATCATCTCTACCTTCGTGACGATCGCGGACTACTCATTAAAGGCTTTCTCGCCCGTTCTTTCGCGTTCCCTGGGCGTTTTTGTGCCGCTTATCGTGGTCAACTGCATTGTCATGGGCAGGGCAGAGGCGTTCGCCGGCAAGAACACCGTGCTGGCTTCCTTGCTGGACGGCATAGGCATGAGCTGCGGTTTCACGATGATAATCACCCTTATAGGCATCATAAGGGAGGTTTTAGGCAATGGTACCGTGTTCGGTTACGCAGTCATGCCGAAGGGCTATCAGCCGTTCCTTATAATGATACTTCCGCCCGGCGCGTTCCTGGTTATAGGTTTCCTTATGGCTATCCACCAGAACTCCATTAAAAGATGATTACAGTGATTTTTTAAAGAGATTACAGTGATTATTTAAATATCACCGTAATCGCAGTCTACGATAATCACCGTAATCAAGTTCATCGGGGGTGACATGATAAGCAACAATATGAACTTATTCCTGATCTTCCTCAGCGCTATGCTGGTCAATAACATCCTGCTCATACGGTTCATAGCGCTCTGCTCGTTCTTCGGCATTTCCAACAGCATGGAAGCGTCCATAGGAATGGGGATGGCCGTCATATTCGTTATGGCGATGTCATCAACCGTTACGTGGCTCGTGTACCATTTCATCCTGGTTCCCTTTGACCTTACCTATCTTCGAACCGCGGCTTTCATACTCACGATCGCGACTTTTGTTCAGCTTGAGGAGATGTTCGTAAGAAAAACCGCTCCCGCCCTTTACAGGGCGCTGGGCATCTATCTCCCGCTTATAGTCGTGAACTGCGCCGTGCTCGCGGCGGCGTTCCTCTGCATAGATTACAACCTGGGCTTCGTGAAAAGCATAGTATACACGATGGGGGTGGCGATCGGGTACTGCTTTGCCATAGTGCTTTTCGCCGGCATAAGGGAGCGCATAGACACAGCGCCTGTTCCGAAAGCGTTCAAGGGCTATCCGATAGCGTTCATTACCGCGAGCCTTATGTCCCTCGCGTTCCTTGGTTTTAAGGGGTTGTTTGGTTTGTGATTTCGAACATCTTAATCCCCCTGATATCCCCCTTTAGCAAAGGGGGAAATAGGGGGATTTGGAGACAGAATGAATGTTTTAATCGCTGCGGTCGCTCTTGGGGGTCTGGGGCTTGCGTTCGGAATAATTCTTTCCGTGGCCTTCAACAGGCTTGCGGTTGAGATTGACCCCAGGGAAGCGGAAATACTTGAGCTCCTTCCGGGCGCGAACTGCGGCGCGTGCGGCTTCCCGGGATGCCAGGGCCTTGCAGAGGCGCTGGCAAAAGGGAAGGCAGAGGCAAACGCCTGCGTCGCGGGCGGGCCTGAGACCGTGAAGAAAATAGCCAGGATACTGGGCGTTGAAATAGAGCCGAAAGCCGAACTTGTGGCTTTCGTAGCTTGCAGGGCAGGCGCGAAACAGGCTGTGAAGAAATACAAATACAGCGGCATTGAGAATTGCCAGGCAGCCGCTCTTCTTTATACCGGGGACAAGGCGTGCGTTTACGGATGCCTGGGTCTGGGCAGCTGCGCGAAGGTATGCCCGTTTGACGCCATCAGCATAACGCCCGAAGGCCTTGCCTCTATTGACCCGAAGAAATGCAGGTCCTGCCAAAAATGCGTCAAGGCCTGCCCCCGCGGCCTTATATCGATGGTGCCGCGCAGCCAGAAGGTCCTTGTGGTATGCAGGAACCTTGACCGTGGGAAAAGGGCGAAAGAAGTGTGCGCCATTGCCTGCATTGCCTGCCGCATATGCGAGAAAGCCTGCCCGGTTCAGGCGATAACAATGGTCAACAACCTCGCGGTGATCGACTACGCAAAATGTAACCAGTGCGGGATATGCGCAGAGAAATGCCCGCAAAAAGCCATCCATAAATTATAGCAAGATTACAGTGATTTCAAAAAGAGATCCCGGTGATTATTAAAAGCAAGGAAAAACCTTGCTTTTTTTATTTCGTCTTGACTTTCACATGAAATATGATATACTATTTATTGCATAAAGTTTATCAAATAACATTATATAGTATTTGATTAATGGATTGATCAGCAGATCAATAGATTAAAAGATTAATGGTTTTGGGTAAAAAATTTTATAATCACCGAAATCATCTTTTTAAAATCACCGTAATCAGGAAGTTATAATGAAAGAGGCGCTGTACTGGGAAAAGCAGGGCGAAAAAACAAAGTGCCTGCTATGCCCCCATAACTGCATTATCTCTGAGGGTAAGGCCGGGGTCTGCGGTGTCCGCAGGAACACGGGCGGTAAGCTCTATTCCCTGAATTATGGGAAGGTTACTTCTATTTCAATGGACCCGATCGAAAAAAAACCGCTTTACCATTTCCATCCGGGCTCAACTATCCTTTCCATGGGCACAGCCGGGTGCAATTTCCACTGCGATTTCTGCCAGAACTGGTCCATTTCACAGGACGCAAAGGCACCGGTGGACGAGATCACGCCCGAACAGGCGGTCAGGACAGCGCAGAAGCACGCATCGTTCGGGATATGCTATACCTACAACGAGCCTTTTATATGGTTTGAGTTCGTGCTGGAAACGGCAAGGCTGGCGAAAAAGGCAGGGCTCAAGAACGTGCTTGTGACAAACGGTTCTGTAAGCAGGGAGCCGCTTGCGGAGGTCCTGCCCTTTATTGACGCGGCGAACATAGACCTTAAGGCCATGGACGAGGATTTCTACGCAAAGATCTGCAAAGGGAAACTGGGGCCGGTGCTGGACACCATAAAGGCGATGCACGGGAAGGCGCACATCGAGCTTACAAACCTTGTTGTCCCGACCCTGAACGACAGCCCGGAGAAGATCGCTAAACTCGTGGACTGGGTGGCGGAAGTTGGGGCGGACATCCCCCTGCATTTTTCCAGGTACCATCCCTGTTACAAAATGGATATACCGCCCACTCCGGAAGATACGCTCAAAACCGCGAGAAAGATCGCGATGAAAAAATTAAAATATGTTTACATAGGCAACGTCTGGGACCCGGGATCCGACGCGACCTACTGCCCCAAATGCGGCAAGCCTGTCATAGAGCGCAGCGGTTTCAGCGTCACCAGATTCAAAGTAAAGGAAGGCAAGTGTGGTTACTGTGGGGAGAAAGTTGATGTCATCCAGTAAAAACGTGTCAACGTGTCCCACCCAGAAAGCGTTGGCGGGCAGGCAGCGTGTCAACGTGTCAAAGTTTAGAAAGATGCTGCTTTACACGTTACACGTTACACTTTACACCGTTTTATTATGCGGCTGCTCGCAGCCGCCGTACAAAGAAACAAGGATGATGATGGGGACCTTTGTGGAGATCACCATCAGGGCGGACGGAACCAAAGCAAGGGAAGCCGCGGGAAAGGCTTTTGACAGGATCGCGGGCATTGAAAAGACATTGAGCGTCTTTGATCCCGGAAGCGAAGCTTCCGTGCTTAACCGCACAGGAACGATCAAAGATCCTTCACCGGAATTTATGGAAGTGATGAAGGAGGCAGTGAAGGCGGGCGACGCGACAGAAGGCGCTTTTGACGTTACAGTCGCCCCTGTCGTTTCCTTGTGGGGCTTTGGTCCAGTTTCTAATGTAGCGCAGGGCTTTAGCCCTGCTAATGGCAGGCACGCACTACCTTCCGAAAAACAGATAAAGAAGGCGCTGGAGCTGGTGGGCTATAAGAACATAATTATTGACGAAAAGAACAACCTGATCTATTTCAGGAAAAAAGGAGTGCAGGTGAACCTTGGCGGGATCGCAAAGGGATTTGCGGTCGGCAAGGCAGCCGAAGTCCTTAAAAAGGAAGGCATCAGGAAAGCCATAGTGAAGGCAGGCGGCGACCTGTACGCCATGGGAACAGCCTGGCGCATAGGCATAAAAAACCCGAGAAAGGAAGGCATCCTGAAGACCTTAACCGTAAAAGACAGGACCGTTACGACATCCGGGGATTACGAAAGGTTCTTTATGGGTTTCCAGGAAGGGAAGCAAAAAAGGTTCCACCACATCTTTGACCCGCGCACCGGCTACCCGGCTGAAGGCGTTATCAGCGCGACCGTGATCGCGGAAGACAGTATGGCGGCGGACTGGCTTTCTACGAGCATGTTCGTGCTGGGCCCTGAAAAAGGGCTTGCGCTGCTTAAGAAAATGAAAGCCAGGGGCGTTATCATCACTTCCGATGAACAAATCCTTGCCACGGAATAATTCAGATCGAGGCAAAACATATAACCACGAGATTTCACGCGATTTCACGAGAAATGTCATTGCGAATGAAATGAAGCAATCTCAAATATTCAGATTGCCGCGCCCTGCGGGTCCAATGGACAATAACCCGCCGATGAAGCGGGTCATCTGTTGGAACTCTGTGTAATCGTGTGGTTTTGGAGCGGAAGTGCGGTTCATTTTCACGAACGACGATATCGGCGGGACAGACAACCCCCAGCATATACGGTGGTTTGAGGAAGTATGCGCGTGGCTTGAAGGCATGGGTATTCCCGGAACGTTCTTCTGGGTTCCCTTCGCGGGAGGCAAGCCCGGGTATGAAAAAAAAGACCTGATGAAGGCGGTAGAGCGCGCCAAAACCAGGGGGCATGATTTCCAGCTGCACGGCCTGAGGCACGACACCTGCCTTGAGTTCGGGCTGCCTTCGAAAAATTCTACCATACTCAACACAAAGGTCCTTAATGAATATGAAAGCAACAGGAAGAAGTGGGAAAAGGAACATACGGTTGAGAGGCTGGGCGAAAAAATCAACACCGGCGTGAAAATTTACAAACAGGCGTTCGGGCGCAAACCGCTTGTTTTCAGGTCCCCGTGTTTCGGCATGTGCGGGGAAGCCTACAAAGCCCTGGCAGGCGCGGGCATAAAATATTCGTCAAGCAGGGGCATAAACCCGCTCGCGACCGCTTATACCGCCACAAAAAATCCCGAACACCGCAGGTGGGACCCGGACTTCAGGCTGCCGGCGGAATTTGAGGGCGTTCTTGAAATGGGGTGCATGGAAGACCTTGTTATTTTCGGCCTTCCTGAGAACGAATACGCGGACAGGATAGACCTGTTCAAAAGCGAAATGAAGAATTACATCAGGGAACTCGGTGACCGCGGGACCGGCATTTTCGGCTCCCATTACTGGGCGATGATGTCTGCCTGGGACCGGGTGCGGCCGCTTTACGAGGAATTGTTCTCCTGGCTGCGCTCCATTGGAGTTTCGGGGTGGACCACGTTCAGCAAATCCTTAAAATAACGTGTCAACGTATCAAAGTGTCAACGTATCAGAGTAAAAAACAAGCCAAAGCTATAGATAAGCTTAATAAGTTTTAAAATAGATTCCATGTTTTTACTTTGACACGCTGACACGCTGATACTCTGATACGCTTTGGAGGTCTTTATGGCAAAGCTTGCGGTGCTTGGCGGGAAACCAGTGGCAGAGGGAGGGCTGAAAACACCTCCCTGGCCCATGGTGGACAAAAGCGATATAAAAACGGTGGAGGAAGCGCTTAAAGGCCGCAGGTGGTGCCGGATATACCCGGGTTCCTGGGCAGAAAGGTTTGAGCACGAATACGCGAAGTGGACCGGGGCGAAATACGCTCTTGCGGTTTCAAACGGAACGGTCACGCTTGAGCTCTCGCTTAAAGCCGGCGGCGTGCGGATCGGGGATGAGGTAATAGTGCCTGCAGTGACTTTTATAGCGACCGCAAGCGCTGTCAGCGAGGTCGGCGCGATACCCGTATTCGCGGATTGCGACCCTGACACAGCCCAGATAAGCCCAAGGTCGATCGAGGAATCCATAACAAAACGGACAAAAGCGATAATCGTCGTCCACTACGGCGGGTATCCGGTTGACCTTGACAGTATAAGGTCCATTGCAAGAAAGCACAGGCTCCTTCTTGTTGAGGACTGCGCGCACGCGCACGGCACCAGGTGGCGTGGAAAGCATGCCGGCACGATCGGGGACTTCGGCTCGTTCTCCTTCCAGGAAAGCAAATCGCTGGCGTCAGGAGAAGGCGGGGCGGTCATTACCAACAACCGGAAACTCTTTGAAGAAGCGTCCATCATCCATAACATAGGCCGAGTGGTGGGAAAGCCCGGATACGGGCATTTCATACTTTCGTCCAACTACCGGCTCAGCGAGATACAGGCCGCGCTGCTCTTAAGCCAGATAAAAAGGCTTAAATACCAGACGGATTACAAGCACAGGATGGGGGAATTCCTTGCGAAAGAACTCAGTAAGATCGGCGGGGCAGAGCCCCTGCCGCGGGACAGCAGGATCACGAAAAGGGGCTACTATTTCTTTATCATTAAATATGATCCAAAACATTTCGGGGGCGCGCACAGGGATAAATTCCTGCGCGCGCTGAACGCGGAAGGCATACCCGCGGGCGCAGCGTACGGGGTGCCGCTTTACAAGAATTATGCGTTCCGCAGATCACAGATCGCTAAGGTCCTCCCGCCCAGGATCATAGGAAAACTGCCTGACTACGAAAAACTGCGCCTGCCCGCGGCGGAAGATTTCTGCGCGAACCGGCAGGTCACGATATCGCATTGTTTACTCCTCTCAAAGCGGCCGAAGGTCCAAAAAATAATAGACGCGGTCGCCAAGATAAAAGAGAACTCCGCGGAGCTGGCGAAGATCTAAGTGAAAGGGGAACACTTGACAGCCCTGATTTATTTTATTGTGATCATAACGGTTTTCAGCCTGATAACGCTTGTCATGCGCCTTGGCACGGACAGGGGCATGTCGCCGCTGGGGCTTACCACTGTGGTTTCGATGTCTTCCGCGGTCATGGTCCTTGCCGCTGTCCTGGTTTCCCGCCGTCCTGTCAATTTTACCCTTTTCTGTTCTTTGCTGGCCGCAGCCGGGGGCGTGTGCGGCATAACCGCGTTCCTGTTTTTCACCAAAGCCGCGCAGATAGGCAACTACGCGTTTTCCGTGTCCGTGTTCCAGCTCTCGTTCCTGATACCTGTCGTTTTCTCGGTTATTGCCTGGAAGGAGAAGATCGGGCCTTTCAGGATACTGGGTATATGCCTTATAATACTGAGCCTTCTGCTCATTACTTCCAGCTCTTCCGGGGAAAAGAAACCGAGCAGCGGCAAATGGCTTCTTTTCGCCGTAAGCTCTTTTTTCATAAACGGGGGCAACGGCATCTGCCAGTCCACAGCCGCGCGTTTCGGGTCTGATCTGCTTGCATACCTGCTTGTGACCTACCTTGCTGGCGGGATACTTCTTTTTATTTTCAGCGCGGGCAGGAAGATGCTGGGCGGCAGGGTTTTCCTGTTCGGGACCGCTGGCGCGGCATGCAGCCTTATAGGCAATTTCCTAACGCTTAAGCTGCTTACTACCTATCCGCCAGCGGGTGTTTTTCCTGTGACGCTTACCGGACCTGTCATTGTCAGCACAATAGTTTCGGCTATCGTGTTCAGGGAAAAGATCAGGAAAGCGGGGTATGCCGGCATATTCCTGGGAGCGGCCGGCATAGCCCTTTTGAGCATATAAAAGTGACAACGAATATTTTTGAAATCCTTATATAGGATAAATCAGAACCGGGATTGCGGGCAGAAGAGGCCATGTGCTGCGCCGCGAGGTGCTTTCCTGTAGCGGGCATTAAAAAATTTTACCTAAGGCCCGGAACGGGTAAAATTTTAGAGTGAGCAGGCAATCAGATGCGAACGCCCCGCCGAGGGAAACACCGAGAAAAGGCGCAGTAAGATATGGGAGGGTTTTATGCTGAAGGCAGGAGTTTCGAAAATAAAGATAACGCCCCGGCCGGGCCTTGAAATGGCCGGGTACGGCGTTTATATCAACCGGATCGGGAAGGAGATACACGACGACCTCTACGCAAGGGCGCTCCTGTTTGACGACGGCAGGAAAAAAGCGCTCCTTATCGTATGCGACCTCTGCGGGATCGGAAGGCATTTTGTTGTCCGGTACAGGCAGGAGATCTCAAAGACCATTAAGATTCCGGAGAACAATATAAGTATCTCCGCCACACACACCCATTCAGGCCCCGTGACAGTCTACCTCAGGGGCTGGGGCGAGATGGATAAGGGTTACATGGCGTTCCTGAGGGAGAAGATCCTTGAAGCGGCGCAGGAGGCGAATAATAACCTTGAACCGGTTTTAGTTGGGGCGGGAAAAGGCAAGGTTGAGATCGGGGTGAACAGGGTTGTTAAGGGCGGGCTTATGGATACGTCCCTTATAGTCCTGCGCGTTGACGATTACAAGGGAAAAACAAAGGCAGTGTTTTACAATTACGCGGCGCACGCGGTTGTAGGCGGGCCTTCCAACATTGCTGTGAGCGCTGACTGGCCCGGTTTTGCCAGCTCGAAAATAGACGCGGCGCTCGGCAAGGGAACTGCGGTTTTCGCACAGGGGTGCTGCGGGGACATAAATGCGAAGGACGCCTGCACGTCATCGTTTGAAAAGATGAAGGAGCACGGGGAGCAGCTGGCAGAAGAAGCTTTGAGGATTTACGGGAAAATAAAACCGGCGCAGAACCTGGGCGTCAGCATGAGGTCAAAGCTTGTCAACCTTCCGTTGCGCGTGCCTGACGAAGAATTTGTCGAAGGCATAATGAGCAGGTACGCTGAACAGAGGAAACAGCCTGACTGGGAAAGGTTTTACAGGGAATGGAAGGAAGATACCTTAAGGGAAATAAGCAGGAATGTGCGCGATACACTGCCTGTTGAAATCCAGGTACTAATGCTTGGAAAAGATATCCTTTTCGCCATGCTTCCGGGAGAAGTTTTTACAAAATGGGGGCTTAAAATAAAAAAATGCTCGCCGGCGAAAAATACTTTTGTCATCGGTATCGCGAATGATGAAGTGGGCTATATACCGGATGAGGACGATTTCGCCCGCAACGGCTACGCCGCGGACATGGTCCCGGTCATCTGCGGGTTCTTCCATTTCGCCCCCAATGTCGGGGAAACGCTGGTTGCCGCCGTTCGTGAGCTTCTTCTGTCGGTTAAATAGGTTAAAGGGGTTAAAGGTTAAAAAGGTTTAAAATTAATCCGTGCCTCCGTGGTGATTTTTTCGTGCTTTCGTCCGAAGCGCCATCCGCTTGGTTCTGGCGCGCAGGTCCCTGCGTTGAGTCCGATGCAACATCGGACTGCAGGGGGAAATTAGTGGAAATTCGTGGCTAAAAGGATTTTGTATGAAAAAATGTTTGCTGATTCTTCTTGCGTTTTCCGTGGCGCTGCCAGCGGTTTCAGGCGCCGCTGTCTTGAAAGGCAGGGTCCTTGCCGCAGGCAGCGGAAGGCCTGTTGCCAAAATACAGGTCGGCATAGCTTCCACCCAGCTGCCTTCGAAGATAAAGCCCTACGGCAAAATACCCGTGCGTAAAATTGCAGTAACCGACAAGAACGGGGAGTTCTTAATAGAGACGGACCAGAGCTGCAAGGACGCGTTCGTTTTCACCCAGTCACTTTCCCACATAAACAGGCTTTCGGGGAACGTCCCGTTCTGCGGCAGGGAGCCCAGGTACAGGGATCTGGAGCTTGACGGAGTTGACGCGCTTGACCTTTCTCAGGACGCCGAGATCGAATTCGTGCTTGAGCCGGCAATAAGATCCCAGAGGACAGTGCGGATCGCGATGAGCGACAGCACGGTTTTGTATTCCATCGTATACCTTCCTCCGGGAAACGATTCATGGCCGGTGCTGCTCTGGAGGACCCCTTACGGGGCGAGCATACGCGATTTCGCGGCTGAATTCTGCCAGAACGGCTACGCTGTTGTTGCCCAGGACATAAGGGGCAGGTATTTTTCAAAAGGCCTGTGGGTGATGTTCAGGGATGACGCGTGGGGAGAGAACAAAGACGGGTATGAAACAGCCGAATGGATCCTGAAACAGGAATGGTGCAACGGGAAAATAGGAACGTTCGGAGGTTCGGCTGTGGGCATAACCCAGCTGCTCCTCGCCCCTGCCGCTCCGCCGGGTCTTGCGTGCCAGCACGTTCTTTTCGCTGGCCAGGACCTGTATAACCAGATGGTGTACCAGGGAGGCGCTTTCAGGAAATCGCTTATCGAAGGCTGGTTCAAACAGCAGAAATTTAAACCTGAAGCGGTTGACGCGGTGAAAGGCCACCCCTGTTACGATGAGTTCTGGAAAGGCCTGAACGTCAACGAAAAACTCGGCAGCATACGCGCGCCCATCCTGCATATCGGGGGCTGGTTTGACCTGTTCACCCAGGGCCAGCTTGATTCCTTTTCGAATATCCAGGCATCAGGCGGTGAGGGGGCGAAAGGCAGGCAGAAACTTATAATAGGCCCTTGGGTCCACTACGCGATAGGAAGCCGCAAGCAGGGTGAGCTTGTATTCCCCGCGAACTCGCTTGATCCCGGCCCTGTGATGGACCAGTTCTGCTGGTTTGACTACTGGCTGAAAGGCGCTGACACCGGCATAATGAAGGACCCCGCGGTCTATTACTACGTGATGGGGGACGTGGATGATAACAAAACTCCGGGGAACAAATGGCGCACTTCTGATACCTGGCCGGTGCCCGCGAAAGCAACAAAGTTGTACCTGAATAGAGACGGCATCCTTGCAATAGACAAGCCGGATAAGAATTCAGGCGTTGACACGTTTTTTTACAGTCCTTCAGACCCGGCTCCAACAAAAGGGGGTCAGGAATTATACCAGGCAATGGGGCCGATGGACCAGCGTTCTGTTGAGCGCAGGCAGGACGTGCTTACGTATTCAACCCCGGCTTTGAAAGAGCCGGTTGAGGTCACGGGAAGGATAAAAGCGCGTTTATTCGTATCTTCCACAGCAACGGACGCTGATTTTACCGCGAAGCTGTGCGATGTTTATCCTGACGGCAGGTCAATGCTGCTGACCGACGGGATACTCAGCGCTAAATACAGGAATTCGTTTGAAAAGCCGGAGCCGCTTGAACCCGGGAAAGTTTATGAAATAGAGATCGACCTGTGGTCAACCAGCATAGTTTTCAACAAGGGGCACAAGATACGGGTCGCGGTTTCTTCCAGCAATTTCCCGAGGTTCGAGGCAAACCCCAACACGGCGGTAAATTCGGTTTACTGCAGTTCCGGGAACCCTTCGTGCGTGATCCTGCCTGTGGTCCCGCCGGCCAAAGCCAAAACAAAATAGGGACAGGCACTATTTTTATAATCACGTAAAATAAGGGGAATTCGAAGCACTTTTCATTTTTTAAAAGGAGTAAGCATGCCCAGGATTGCAAGAGCGATAGCTGTTGGTTTTCCACACCATATCACTCAAAGAGGTAATAATCAGCAGAGAGTATTTACAAGCAAGTCGGATTATAAAACGTATCTCTCACTGCTGGAGAAATATAGTAAAAAATTCGGTTTGGAAATCTGGGCTTATTGTTTGATGCCCAACCATTTGCACTTGGTTGCTGTTCCCAAAAATCCCGATTCAATGTCGGGCGTTTTTCATACGGTAGGTACCTTATATTCCCAATATTTCAACCATCGGAAGAATCGCAAAGGGCATGTGTGGCAATCCAGGTTTTTTTCCTGTGTTTTAGGTGAAACTCATCTTTATACCGCTGTTCGATATGTAGAGATGAATCCGGTCAAGGCGGGTATTATAGATAATCCTGAGGATTATAGGTGGTCAAGCGCGCAAGTCCATGTAAATAGGAAACTGGATAATTTATTGCCCGGGGAATCTTATCTAATTTCTGAAATTAAAGATTGGAAAAATTTCCTTTCAGAATACGAAGATGGAAGAATTGTTAAAGAAATAAAAAGCAGTACAATATCAGGCCGACCTGCGGGTAATAAAGAATTTGTAAAGAAAATCGAAGTTATGCTGGGTCGAACATTTAAAAATTCTAAAAGTAGTCAGAAAAACACTTTAAAATAAGAGGTTTAAAAATAGTGCCTGTCCCTATATTTCTGTTGGGTTATGATATTGAGGCGCCGCCTGAGCGCAGCGAGGAGACCCGGCATTTCCTCAATACAGCCGGCGAAATGCATAGGAACCTGGGCGCGCCGTGCACCTTTTTTGTGTGCGGGAAAACGCTTGAGGCGAACGCCGAAGAATTCAGGAAGGTCCGCCGCGGCTATCCGTTCATAGATATCCAGCAGCACACGTATTCGCACATATTGCTGAAATCGCTTGTCCAGAAGCTTGACTCTCCGTGGGCTGACGGCGACACAGGCAAGGTTTTTCTTGAAAAGGGGACCACGGTTTATAAGGGCGAAAGCCTGCAGCGAATCGCGGAAGAGGTTTCAAAAACCTCCGCCCTGCTCAAGGATATCCTTGGAGTTGAGTGCGCCGGGCTTACAACTCCCTATGGATTTTACAGAGGCCTTGCTGACAGGCCGGATATCCTCGAAATACTTGACAAACTCGGTATTAAATTCGTGCGTTCGTGGTCACGGAACGAAAATGACTGGGTCCCGCTTTCACTTGATATCCAGCCGTTCTTTTACGGGCCGCAGGGTTTTGGCCGCATGATGGAGTTCCCTGTCCAGGATGGTCATATCAAACGCAGGATAACGGGATGGAAAAAGCACGGCGATCATTTTAAAGTTGTTAAAAAAGAGCTGGACTATGCCGCCAGGCGCGGCCTTGTGTATTCCTATGCCCAGCATGATTGGGACAGCATAAAGGAAGACCCGGGCATGGAGCTGACCGCAAGGATAGTCGAATATGCGAAAGACGCCGGCATGGAGATCATGACATATTCTAATTATTATAAAAGGAGGCTGAAAGATGCCTGATGATAGATTAAAAAGGAAATTATTCGGCCAGAAGGTCGGGGTTGAAGAACTTATGGAGATCATAAGCCTGTGGAACCTGCGGCCTGCGGCGATGAAAAGGCTTGAAAAAATTATCAGGAAGGATTTTCGCAAGACCCCCCACCTTTTCAGGTATTACGTGCCTGCCGGGTTCCCGGACAAGGTAAGGGAGTTTGAAGAGTTGTTCGCGAAAAAG
Source organism: Candidatus Desantisbacteria bacterium CG1_02_49_89 (assembly GCA_001871075.1). Classification (GTDB taxonomy): domain Bacteria; phylum Desantisbacteria; class UBA1551; order UBA1551; family UBA1551; genus UBA1551. Next base: position 2,602 of record MNUP01000079.1, on the reverse strand, counting down.
GCAGGCGTGCCTTTTGCGCTTGCGGTAAATTCGTGCACCTCCGCGCTTCTCGCGTCCCTTGCGGCGTGCGGCGTGGGGCCGGGTGACGAGGTGATAGTGCCGGCCTACACGTTTTTCATCTCTGCTTCCATTATCGTGACAGCGAGGGCGATTCCGGTGCTTGCCGAGATAGACGAAACCCTAACCCTGGACCCGGTAGACCTTGAGAAGAAAATAACCAGGCGCACAAAGGCAATAATCGCGGTGCACATGATAGGAAGGCCGTGCAGGATGGACGCGATAATGAGGATAGCGAAAAAGCACAAACTGAAAGTCATAGAAGACACCGCGCAGGCGTGCGGCGGTTCGTACAAGGGGAAATTCTTGGGCAGTTTCGGGGACTGCGGGTGTTTCAGCTTTGACCCTTTCAAGATACTTACCTGCGGGGAAGGCGGGGTCATAACCCTGAAAGACGAATGGCTTTACACCAGGTGCCAGAGTTATCAGGATTCATCCGCATGCTGGAGGCCTGACAGGTACGCGAAGGAAAGGAAGCCGGGTGAGATCTTTTGCGGGGAGAATTACAGGCAATCCCAGGTCCATGCGGCGATAGGCATTGCCCAGCTGAGGAAACTGGACATGATAATAAGGTCTTTGCGGGAGAACAGGGACAGGATCATCGCGGGCATAAGGAAAAGCGGGAAGTTCAGGATTGTTCCATCCGCGGACCCGAAAGGCGAAGCAGGCACAAGTATAGTCCTGATGTTCAACAACGCGAAGGAAGCGGAAAAAGCAGGATCAGCCCTGGCAGGCGCAGGCATAAGTTCAGGCAGGCTGTATTCCCCGCGACTACGCGACTGGCACACTTATCCGTACTGGGAACATATAATCGGCAAAAAAACGATCACAAAAGAGGGATGTCCGTTCACCTGTTCGTTTTATAAGGGAAAACTGCCGAGGTATTCTGCGGATATGTGCCCGCGCACCTCTGATATCCTGGGAAGGTCTGTTGCCATCTGGGTATCACCCGCGTTCGGCGCTCAAGATTGCAGGCAGATCGCGGAAGCCATTAATACCGTTGAAAGTTGTCCCAAGGGGATCCCTTCGGGAAACGTTAAAAGTTAGTAACGATGAACGAAGCACGAAGCACGATGAACGAGGAAAACCATGCTGACTCCAAACCTGAAGAGCGTAAAACTGGGAGGGGAACTTTCTGCCCGCATTGAAATGGCGGCGCGCCGGCTCCTGAAAGAGGAAACAATAAAAGCAAGGGAGAACTGGACCTGCACGCCGTATTCCACTGATTATCTCCTTGCTGATCTCGTAATGTCCAGAACAGAGGGTTCGCCGTGCGGGCACTGGGCAGGGGATGAGGCAGGCAGGTATATTAACGCGTTAAGCGCTATTTTCCCTTACGCAGGGAACCTTTACCCGCAGGACCTGCGCGAAGGGATCAAGCAGAAGCTCGAGAAAGTCGTTGCCGGGGTGCTTTCTTTACAGCGGCCCGAAGGATATTTCGGAGCGGAAAGGCAGGAAGGCAGGATCTACAGGGACCACACCTCAGGGCATAACTGGATGCTTAAAGGCCTTACGGAATATTACAATCTTGCGCATGATGATAACGTGCTTTCAGCCGCGAAAAAACTCGCAAACTACTACGTGAAGACCCACCCGCTCTGGACAACCCCGGAAGCCATGGTTGACATAGAAAGCCCGGATAAGGCGGCTTACGTGTATTCAAACTACACCCACTGCATTGACGGGCTCGTAAATATTTACCGGGCTTCCAGGGAGGAGAAATACCTTGAGCTTGCAAAGCAGGTCGCGAAGCTCGTAAAGCCTTTTGAGCACGCGATCCACTCCCATCACTTCTTTTCAACTTTGCGGGGCATGGTCAACCTTTACCTTGAAACAGCGGATACGTCTTTACTTGACAGGCTTGAAGAAGAATGGGAAAAGATCCATGCGAAAGGCCTGCTTCCGACAGGCGGCGCGCCCGAACATTACATTGCCGGCTGGACAAGCGACGAGGGTTGCTCTGAAGCGGACTGGATGATGATAAACCTTTATATGTGGAGCATAACCCGCAAGTTCAGGTACATAGAGATGGCGGAAAAAACTCTGCTCAACCACTTCTTCTGGAACCAAAGCGCGAACGGCGGGTTTTCCTGCAATTACGGCGGAGGTGATTTCAGGAACGGAAAAATGGGGAACCATACCCCGGGCAAGCGCAACGAGGCGTACTGGTGCTGTTCAATGCACGGCACATACGGGCTCTCTGAGATCGCGAAATACGTTGTTACATTTGATAACAGGTCTGTGTGGATCAATCTGTTCAATGACATAAAAGGCGCTTTGCGGATGATGGATTCTGAGGTAAGGTTCAATCTGCGCACGCTTTACCCGCTCAAAGGCCAGCTCCACCTGGAGATAGAATCAGAGAACCCATTCGATCTGAAAATAAGGGCTCCTTCCTGGCTTCAGTCTCTTCCCGAAGGGATCCCTTTGGGACAATCTCTCAATCTTTCCGCCCCGACTTCAGTCGGGGCGAGACCTCGCCCGGATATTAATCTGGGCGGGACATCTCTCAATCTCACAGTTAATGGTGCTTCTGTCCAGCCTG
>MNUP01000134.1 GCA_001871075.1 Candidatus Desantisbacteria bacterium CG1_02_49_89 | reverse complement strand
GCTTCCGCAGGAAGAGCAATAGAAACCTTTGGAAGGGTCCCTTGCAAGGATTATGTCAACTTCATCTTCATGGACACAGCAGGAAACGACTTTTACGCTTGACAATTGAAGGCATTGTGATATAATATTATCTGGCATCTGTGGACCTCCTTTTTGCTTCGGGTTTTTTTTGCCAAAGAATATTATACCCTATAGCAGAGAAGAAGTCAACAGGTGCCCTCGTTATTTAAAGAGCATTAATGCTATTTATTCTATTATACGACAACATTTGGAGAAGAACCATATAGCTTTTGCAGGATCCCTCCCCTGGGTTCAGGAAAGTATGGATTTTATTACCGGCAGTGACACTGAAGTAGAATATAATGAAAGGGGATATGTAATACTGATCAAATCCAAGAATCTTATTCCGAATTATTCCTTCGAAGCTGGCACTAACGAAGATGCTGACAACTGGACTGAAGCTGGTGATGCAGACAGAGCCAGTGACAAGGTACATTCGGGTGCGTGGTCATTAAAAAGTATCTGCGTAAATTCAAACGCAAGCAGCACCAATGGACCTTTCACTGTAACACCTGGTCATACATACAAATTCGGAGTGTGGATATTCAGAGATAGCGGTTTCGCTGGTTCCACGTCAATAGACATGTCTGATCTTCCCACGGGCGACCCGACTGCGGTGGTAAGTGCATCCGGCGCATGGACATACGGCTATGTTAATTGGCAAAATCCAAGTTACACATCAGTAACTGTCAGAGCAGTAACTGACGGAACCAGCAACGGTAAAGTGTGGTTTGATGATCTTGAGCTTATTGATTTAACGGAAGCTTCAGGTGCCACCTACGGTCTTTACACCTCTAACCTGCTTGAATGCGACACAGATGTCACTTTTGGAAAGCTATCCTGGATTGCTGATATACCCGAGGGGTGCACAATAGCGTTCCTTACTGCTTCAGCTTCAAGCCCTGATGGTTTAAACGCAAGCCTTGATACGGTTGCTACAGCTGTTACAAATTCAGGGGAATGCGAAATTAAAAGCCCGCCAAATAAATATTTTCAGTTCAGGGCGATTCTTAAAAGCGTCTCAGGCAAGATTACCCCGGTATTAAAAAAAGTAACGGTAACATCTGCAGTAAAAGCAATAAATACCGAAGTTGGTGCCGAACGTTCTTATAAAGCCGTTTTGGTGCCGGGCGAACTTGTGAATTTTAAGATTCATTTTAATATACCCATGAGCACGGATCCTGCCGACTCCTGCGCCGTGACGATAGTCCCGGTATCAGGCACTCCATTAACACTTAACGGAAGTGGGATATGGACGGACAGCTATACCTTTGAGACAAACAATACAGAAACGCTTGGAAGTATGGGCGGCGGTTTTGCCACGGTAGCTGTTTCCGGCGGAAAAACAACCACATATAGCCATCCAATCAGACAGACGTATTCAAGTTTTATTTTATTTGCCACAGACGAAAAAGCCACTGTTGACAGATTTAACCTGTTCCCCAACCCATTTTCTCCAAACGGTGACGGCAGGAATGACGAAGCCAGTCTGATGTTCACTGCCGGTACCGATCCAACCGATGTTACAGTGAAGATATTCGATCTTAAGGGCAAGCTGATGAAAACGCTTTTCAGCCGGCAGGCAGTGATAGGGGACCAGACCGTAGCCTGGGACGGCCGGGATGAAAAGGGGCAAATATGCCCCGTGGGCGTTTACGTTATACAGCTCAAGAAAGGGAATGTTGCCAAGAACGGAACGATAACACTTGCCAAATAGTCAGCTATCGCTGCCATCGTGTTTTTTAATCTCCGGAATCAGTTATTTAGTTACCGAAATCAAAAAATATATTGTAAGGGGGAAGGATGAAAAAAGCAACATGTTTGTTAGTTGCAGCGGGGGTGCTGTTATGCGCCGGCACGGCAATGGCGCAGTGGAAAAGGGCGAAAGCGCCTCAAAAGCGCAGTTATTACGACCTGTTCGGGGAATCCCTGAATTGCAGGCTGTGGTCGATAGGGCTTGTTGACATCAACGGCCTTAACGGCGGAAGCTCGCTGTTGAAAGGCGAAGCCTGGGGGTTCATAACAGACCAGGGCTATAAAGTGAACTATTCGGATAAATATAAAAAGGTATCGGCTACATTCAAGGTAGGGCTGCACATGTGGGGAGTCACGGGGCGCCCTTCTTTTTCAACCGAGCTTTTTGACGTGAAGCTCACCCCCTTCACTTTCCAAAAGATCTGGTTCCCGGGATTCCAGGGAACCTTCAAGTCTCCCTCTCACAAGGCGAATTTTTTCTTCTCAAGGACTTCCAACACTTCATTAGGCTATCCGCCTACAGGAACCACGGAAACAGAATTTTCAACGTATTTTATAGGAGTAAAAGACGAGTACAAACTGAAAATGGATGAAATAAACCTTACGTTGAGCGGCGCTTATATCCACCACTGGAAGGACTATAATCTGATAAACGAAACTTCATATTTCGGCAATGTGAAAGATGACGCGCCGGGTACAATAACGCTGCGGTTCAGCGATGATTCTCCGCAGGACGGATACGGAGCCCAGTTGTGGGATCTGCAGTATTCTGTGGACGGAGGCGCATACACCGCGGTAACGCTTGTCCCGGTTCCCATGGAAGCGAACGGGGCTTCTTTGTTTGAGTGCGTCATCCCGGTACCCGCGAACGCGAAAGGCGTAAAATTTTCTATATCCGTGGCAAACGATTACAAGATAGAGATAAAGTCGGATAAGGCCGGCTACGCGACGATGCTGCGCGCTCCAGGCAACCCCAAGGATGACATCGCCCAGCAGGTCACGTACAATTACGGGCTTTCCAGCGCCAGTGACATGATCGCTGTCACCGCGGACGGGACCGTGTACGGAGCCAATGTCAGCGTTGAGTGCGATTTCAATAACCAGTACAGGAAATTCCCAACAAAGGATGGGGAAAGGGACCTTGCGATGTATCCCGTTTTCTACGTGAAGGCTGACAGGAAGATCGATTTCACCGGCCTTAAATTCATAGACAATAAGCTCTCTGTAAGCGGAGATTATTTCTTCACGCATCCCAGCTTCAGCTCCCCGAACTGGTCCACTCCCTTTGAGGGCTTTACTTACGTTGACGACAACGATGACTACGACTGGTACTATGACAAGACAGGAAGGTGCGGGGGAAGCGGCACAAGCAATCCCGTGCCCACGTACCACATAGCGTATGACAGGGATTCTGATAACGTGGGTGACTGGGAACAGGATATGATGCTGTTCATAGTGGACCCGCCGAAATTCTGGATCGGGAACGACCGCAACAACAACGGAACAGCCGACGTATACGAGGATGATGACCTGCCGGACTATCCTGTCAAGCTTGACAGGCACGGGTTCGGGTTTAATTTGAACTATCCGCTCCTGAAAGACGTGGAGCTTAACGGCGGCTACGATTACTTCACAGAGGCGTTCGGGGACAAGAAAACCACCAACCTTTTTCTTACGACAAAATACAGCGCCAAGGTTTCCAACCTCGGGGAGATCCTGATATGGCACAATATAAAGAAAGTAGAGGACAACCTGGCGGATGACCTTGTGGAGCTGAAATCCAGCGACAGCGCCTACGATGTTTTTTCAGGCAAGGACCTGCTCGCGTTTGAGGACAGCCTGCTGAATAATTTCTATATCGAGACAAAATACAACGGGTTCACGGGCTTGACCGTTTCAAACAAATTCAGGTATGACTACAACTACCAGTTCACAGACACGCGCAGCGTGAGGTGGGCCGGGTTAATAACAAACGCCGCGTATGACTACAAGCCCACAAAGCTTTTCACCCTTACCCCGCAGTGGAAGTGCTGGGTAGAGAAGGGCTCAAGCTCGCCCTACTCATCGCTCTATCTTTCCGAAAGGCAGACGAACGCATTCCTGCTAAAGGCGGTTTACAAGCTGTTCGACAAGACAACGTTCACCGCGGGAGTGCAGTATAAGCTTGTGCGATTGCCGCTTGAATCCGTGAACGATTACGACGGGCTGACCATCGCGGCACAGCTTGTCTCTAAAGCAGGTTCATATCCCCTGATACTGGGCTACGTCAGGAATATGACCTACAATATGGCAGACGCTTCCTTGAACGGCAAGGAAGAGACGATATTCCTGAAGATATACTCACCGAGATAACGGAAATGTCGATGAAATCGATAAAAGAAAATAAAAAGGAGCCCAAAATGATAAAAAATAGAATGGAAATCAGAAAACTTCAGGTGTTAGCGAGTACGTTAACGATAGTAGTTCTGCTCTTCACTCTTCACTTTTCAATGTTCACCGGTTCAGCCAAGGCCGCGTTCGAGGAACTGATAACAACCGGCGCCAGGGCGCAGGGGATGGGGGAAGCATTCTGCGGAGTAAGCGGGGACGTAAGCGGCATGCTCATAAACCCCGCGTGCATCGGCACGCTTGACAAGATGTCAGCGTCTTTCACGGGTTCGTTTCCTTTCCTGGGCCAGCTGGAGAACGAATCATTGCTGATGAACAGCTATGGTGTTTTTTCAACGCCGATAATGAAGGGCCACACCGTTGGCGGAGGCGTGAATTACTTCTCAGCAAGCAAGTATAACGAGCTTGCCGTGTTCGGCACCTACGCATACCAGCTTTTTGACAACCTGACGATCGCCGGCACCCTTAAGTACCTTTCCTGGAAAAGCGCGGAAAGCCAGTTCTATACTGCCGGTTCGCTTGACATGGAAGACGATCTGGGCTGGGGCGGGATAAGCGTGGACGCCGGCGCCTTCTACAAACCGGCGAAGGACGTGGGTTTTGGTTTTGCGCTTACAGACATCAACCAGCCGAATATCGTAACCGTAAACGCAGTACACCAGGCGGGAACCTGCACCGACCTGCTCCCGATAGGGATAAGGGCGGGCATGAGCTTTTCGGTCTACGATTTCCTGGTCGCGTTTGATTACGACTACCATTATAATTCCTATTATATCAAAACCTCTTCCAACATCTGCCTGGGAATAGAAAGGGACCTTAAAGAATTCACCGGGCTGCCGATAACCGTGCGCGGCGGCGCCACATTCCTTGACCTTACCGAAGGGATGAACTTTAGCGCAGGGGCATCTTTTGGTGAAAACAGAGACAAAAGCGAAATCGCCAAGTTAATAGAGGATGACATAGACGCGCAAAAAAGTAAATTGAGAAAACTTGAAGATGAACAGGAAAAGCTTCAGGGCCAGGCGGATGAAATGGCGGAACAGTTAAAGTCGGCCCCGGCAGAGGAAAAGCCACCCGTTAATCTTAAGGCCGAATCTAGCCAGATCAAATCCAAGATTACCGCCCTTTCCAAATCCATTGCAGCGCTTGAGAAGAAAGAAGCGGATGCCAAGAAGCAGGAAGAGGCAAGAATAGCGAAAGAGGCTTCTTTACACGAGAAAACCCAGAGCGAAATCCAGACAAAGAAAGACGAGCTGGAAAAACTTAATGCGGAAAAAGAACAAATAAGCCAGCAGCTTGAAGCAGCAGACAAAAAAGCCAAGCCCGCTCTTGCATCAAAACTCGCGCAGGCAAAATCCAAAACCCTTTCCCTTTCACGATCCATAACTTCTCTTAAGAAAAAAGAGCAGGACGCAAAGAAATTAGAGGAAGCAAGGATAAAGAAAGAAGAGGATTTGCGCCAGTCAGCAAGCAATACCCTGCAGGCCAAGCGGGCTGAGCTTGAAAAGCTTCAGGGCCAGGCGGATGAAATGGCGGAACAGTTAAAGTCGGCCCCGGCAGAGGAAAAGCCACCCGTTAATCTTAAGGCCGAATCTAGCCAGATCAAATCCAAGATTACCGCCCTTTCCAAATCCATTGCAGCGCTTGAGAAGAAAGAAGCGGATGCCAAGAAGCAGGAAGAGGCAAGAATAGCGAAAGAGGCTTCTTTACACGAGAAAACCCAGAGCGAAATCCAGACAAAGAAAGACGAGCTGGAAAAACTTAATGCGGAAAAAGAACAAATAAGCCAGCAGCTTGAAGCAGCAGACAAAAAAGCCAAGCCCGCTCTTGCATCAAAACTCGCGCAGGCAAAATCCAAAACCCTTTCCCTTTCACGATCCATAACTTCTCTTAAGAAAAAAGAGCAGGACGCAAAGAAATTAGAGGAAGCAAGGATAAAGAAAGAAGAGGATTTGCGCCAGTCAGCAAGCAATACCCTGCAGGCCAAGCGGGCTGAGCTTGAAAAGCTTCAGGGCCAGGCGGATGAAATGGCGGAACAGTTAAAGTCGGCCCC
>MNUP01000041.1 GCA_001871075.1 Candidatus Desantisbacteria bacterium CG1_02_49_89 | reverse complement strand
CGCCCTCCTCACCCTTTAATGTTTACGAAGCTACACCTGGATTCACTTTCGTTGCAACCCGTCTTTTGCATCGCCCGCCCGAGGCGGACTTTGTCAAGCCGCTTAGAAAAGAAAGATTGCTCCTTCCTTTCTGGCTTCTTGCTACCAGACTGCCAAATCTTATCTGGGTCAGTTATTTGCAACTGACTGGATTAGCCACAGCTTAGCTTGGCGCTCGCCTAATCACCATAATCTTCCCCGTTGCTCTGTCTGCGGAATTCTAAAGCTACTTTTATATTTCTGTCAATCTTCTCTTATGGGAAGAAGTTGACTTACCCAAACATACAAGCGTTCTACCTGAATTATAATTTTCCTTGAATCACTTTCTTTGAATTCTCTTGCTTCATATTCTACAAGATTTTTTACAGAAAGTATAGATAGAACGTGCCTTATTTTTTCATCTATATTTTTCACTTTGATTTTCTTAAGCAATACAACCACATCTTGATGTTTTTCACTTCTTGACCTTGCCCCTAAATAGAAAGTTGTTAATGCATCGCAAAGTGAAATGGCACAGTGGATACCAAGAAGCCCTGCGCCTATCCATAATTCTTTATCTTCCGCAAACTTCATTATCTGATAAAATTCTTTAGCTTTTTTCCAGTATATATTATAACGCTCCTCTTCTATATCATACACTTTTATTTTGTTTACGCTGATTCCCTTTCAAAAAGAATTTCTCCCTTAGATTCTATATTCTTTGCAAGGGGCGTGTTTCTCTTTGCCAACCATTCTTTCTCAGAATAAATAATTTCTGAAATCATATTTCCGTATAAAGATAGAAAAACTGGGTTCAGTTGTTGAATTATATCTCCTGCAATTTTCTTATCATTTTCTTTCTTAACTACGACAAGGAGATCTATATCACTTTCAGGCGATTCTTTTCCATGAGCAACCGAGCCAAAAAGTATTACCCTTTTGACAAATAGCCGTTTTTTGAACAAATGTGCTATTTTATGTTTTAAATCTCCAAACATTTTCTTTTCTAAATGAAAAACCCTTTTTAACTCTTTTGAAAATATACTGCTTTTGTTCAAATTCCATGCAATTGTATTTCCAATTCTCGCGCTTTCAATTATTCCGTATCGTTGTAGAAAATTCAGGATCTCCCACACTCTAGAGGGAGAAGCATTGACAACTCTCGCTAATTCTCTGCCGCTAAATTTCTTTTCTGGATAGCGAAACAATATTTTAACAACGGATATTTTTACCTTGCTGGAAAAAATATCCTCTAATATATCATGAAACCTCATCATTTTCTCCTATGTTCTATTTTGCGAACAATTGTTCGTTTTATAGAACATTATAGCATAACCTGGCTCAAAAGTCAAATAAATTCTGATTTGTCATACCTGATTCCATCGATCAAGCTGAGTAATAATTGTGAACAACGGATTCATTTAATATAAGCGGAAAGTGCCTTTCAACTCCCCCGCTTCTACCGGGGAGCTAATTAAAAACATCTGAGAATAGAACAATAGAGAATAGACCGCAATGTCGCCTTGTCTTTAACCTATTCTCTATTTTCCATTGCTCCATTGCTCTGTCCTTTTCGTTTTGCGAAAAGGACATGCCGAAGGGGGGAGTTGAACCCCCAAGGGCTTTCGCCCCTACGGTCCTGAGCCGTAGGCGTATGCCAATTCCGCCACTTCGGCATCCTTAACTACAGTTACCAGTTGCCAGTATCCAGTATCCAGTTTAAAACCAAGAAATTCTTCTCTGTGCCTCTGTGTCTCCGTGGTTTATCCTGCGTTCTTAATTGTTTGTGTTAGTTGATGGTTTCACCGGGATGCTGCTGAGCGCCCTGCGCTTTAGCCTGCTCAAGCATAAAAGACTTCATCCCGAAAAACCTGCCGTTCGCTGAGATCCTGAACTCGTATTTTCCAGGGTGCTCGAACCCGAGTCCCCTCAGGTTGAACGCGAGTTCGCTTATGCCCAGCTTGTCCGGTATGTTAATGTCTTTTATTTCCGCTCCGGCAAGCACCTTCTCTTTTTCAACGTCGTATAATTCCAGCTTGAAATTGTATTTCCCCACGGCATCCGTAAAATTCACGTACACGCTTAAAGCCGGATGCATGCAGGGAAACCTCTGCGAATGTATTTTTTCGAATATCCCTATCAGGCTTTTTTTGCCTGTGCCCTGCTCTGTTATAATGTTGTCGCAGGTCAGCATTGCTTTTAAACTCGGCGCCGTATTCATTTTTCCCTCTTTCTAATTATGAATTATGAGTTATGAATTATGAATCAAAAACAAGGTTTTTATCTGAAACTGTGTTTACCTGTGTTAACCTGTGGTTAATTTTAGAAGCTAGCAAGTATGGAGATGCGATGCGTTTGGCCCAAGTCCCCGTAAGGAACGTAGGCGTAATCCACCTCGAAGTTCTCAAACTTCACGCCGCCGCCGCAGCAGAGCCCGGAAAGAGCGTCCAGATCGTTTATCCTGTCAGTTTTATACCCTATCCTTATCGCGGCAATGTCCTGTATCCAGTATTCTAACCCCAGATGCACTCCCGCGGAATGATCAATAGGCAAATTCAGATCAAAACTCAGGTTCATCTTTCCCAGTTCAGTGCCGACCGCGTAAGAACCGCCCAGGCGCATGCCCATGGGCAGGCCGTCCTGCACGTCATTTGAATACTTCATCTTGGAGCCGAAATTCTGCAAGACCGCTGCCAGCTTGAAATTTTTGTTGTTCCCAAACCTGTAAAGGAAACCCACATCCACCCCTATGGCATTTCCGGAATAACTATCTATAACGCTGCGTAATATCTTAAGAGTGGCGCCGAACCCGAAACCTCCCGTTCTTTGCGCGAAGGAAAACATGAACGCGGAATCAACGCTTTCAAACTGCCCGTTAGTCCCGGTGTAATCCCCCGAAGCGTTCTCCGTGGTCCTGTACATTTTGCCGCTTGAAAGAAAGTTCGCGCTGAACCCAAACGAATATTTGTCCCAGGATTGCGCGTAGCTTACTAGATCCTGGTTTACAAATAAAGGCAGCAATCCGTGGACAAAAAATATCTGCTTGTCTTCGATCTGTGTCAGCCCTGCCGGGTTCCAGCCGACCGCGCTTGCGTCATCCGCGACCGCAGTGAATGCTTCGCCCATTCCCGCGGCCCTTGCGCCCACCGCGAGCCTTAGGAAATTCACCCCGCTGCTTCCCGGGCTGAGCGCCCAGGCGCAGCTACCCGCCCAGATATTCATCTGGGCGAGGTCTCGCCCACCAATACCCATGGTGGGCGGAAAAGTTAAAAGTTGTCCCAAAGGGATCCATTCGGAAAAGTTAAAAGTTAAAAACAAGATTATTAAAATCTTCTTTTTCATACTTTACATCCTCGCAGGCTAAAGCCTGCGGCTACCTTGCAGTTGCGTTGACACGTTGACACAGCGCCTGCCCGCCAATCTTGCTGGGCGGGACACGCTTTCAAAATAGCAGGGCAAGCCCTGCCGCTACTTGCGCACGACGAACTTGCCTATCTTTTTCTCAGCGCTGCCTTCTGTCGTGATAACGTAATAATAAAGACCGTTCGCGGCGTTTTCGCCCGCGGTGTTCTTTCCGTCCCATTCAGCCCTGTCGGTTGGGTCCCCTGCCTTATCTATTGTGTAAACCAGCTCACCCGACACCGTATATATCCTGATAACCGCTTTCGCGGTAAGCTTTGTGAATTTCAGCTTTCCTCCCACCGCGGAAGAAGGCGTGAACGGATTGGGGTATACCAGCACCCCCGTCAGGTCCTGCGCGGCGAAAGAAAGCGACATGATCCTGAATATGCTCAAATGGTTCACGTTGAAACTAACGCATCTCCTCACCTTATCAACAGTCTGGGCTCCCGGCACAATAACCCACCTGAGCGTGCCTGTGTCCAGATAATACGCGCGCAGGGCGTCCTCTGCGAGCAGGATAGCCTGCGATACCGGGTAGAAAACAGCTATTTCTAAATCTTTGTTGAAAAGGCCTGTCAGGACCTGCGTGCACGAAAAGACCCCGTCTATTATCCTGAACGCGAGCGCCTCGCATATTGTCCCGCCAAGCTCGGTTACAAGCCTTAAGTTCCTATCCGCGGCGGCCGCGTTGTTCGCGACAGCGATGCTGTCATAAACCGGGCTTCCCGCTATCGCGATTTCGACAGTTTCGGAAAAAGCGCCTGACGGCACTGTTATTTCAGCGTAAGCGCTCGGAACAGTTGTTTCCGCGGATGAAGGGAATATCGCCCCGCTTATAACCGTTATGCAGTCGATGCTGACCGCGGAGGAACCTGTATTGCCGTATGCGTCGCACACAAGAACGCTGATCTCGTTGAAACCTTTTTTAAACGTTATGGTTTCAAAGAAAGTCCCGGTGTTGATATTTATAACCTGCGCCGCGCCGTTAAGGTAAAGAACCGCGGTATTAACCGGGCTGCTGTCTTCTATTGTTCCCGTGCATACTGCAACTGCCGCGTTCGTGATACTGCCGTTTTCAGGTGATTGTATATAAACCTGCGGCGGGTAAGTATCCATGCTGAAGCTGTAGGTCGCGGAAACTGTCCCGCTCCTGAAAACGTCCCACACAAAAACCCGCCAGTAATACGTCGTATAGACGGCCAGCGCTTCTGTCAGCCCGCAGCTCTGGGATGTAACGGTATTCTCATACGTCAGGGACGGAAACGAAATCGTTTCCGAAACTTCGATCCTGAAGGTCAGGGGTGAACCCGTATCAGCAATGCTCCATGTAAACAGCGGTGTGGCATCGTTTATTTTCGCGTTGTCCTGCGGGAATGTCAGAACAGGTATCCCGGGCGCGGCAACGTCTACGAAAGTGCTGTCCGGATCTGAAACCGAATAATTACCCGCCCTGTCATATGCCTTGATCCTGTAGAACCATTCCTGCCCGTCAAGCACATCCGTATCCGCACAGGCCGAGGTATCGCAGGAAATGATCTCGGAATATGGGCCTGAATATGAATCGCTTCTCAGGACCGCGTAGCGTAGCAATCCTGCCATGGTATCCAGCGTGTCATCCCAGTCCAGCACGACTGAATTGGTATCGGTCCAGTCAGGCACCGGCGCAAAAGTGACTGTGGACGGCTGCACCCTGTCCACCACTATCGTATCAGAATAAACAACGGACGTGTTTGCGGCTTCGTCGTAAAAAACTACGTAAACGGTCCTGGTGCCGTCAGAACCGCTTTCAAGCACCCATGCTTTCGTGTCTGAGTAAAACGACGTGTCGGAAATCGAAAAATCCGCAAGGTTGCTCACAACTGTTGTGTCAATGCCGCTCAGGGTTTCAATGCAGGTAAAATACAGCACTGCCCCGACAGTGTTTATGAATTCCGCTCCGCTGTCAATTAAAATGCTGCCTACGGGCGGCGTCCAGTCAACAAATATGCTGTCCCCCGCGCACCACTCGCTGTTCCCTTCCGTGTCTCCGTGGGAACGCACCTGGTAGAAATAGTTCCCTTCCGGTTTACCTGAATAAACCTTAGAATTCAACGTTATTGTGTTCGACACCGGAGCAATGAATATAGGCGTGTCGCTTTCCTGCAGTTCGTAGTAATCGGTATTCGAACCGCCCTGCCACGAAACCGTATAATCCCCTGTGCGGGTGTAATAAGGCATATGATCGAGTTTAGGCTCTTCTATAACCGGGTAGATATGGTTCGCGCCTGCCTCGTCGTCCTCGTCGAGCGTCCTTTTTTTTATTTCCTGTGTTGAAAAAGAACCGTACATAGTTTTTTCTTTATCGTGAAAACCGTTCAGCGACCCAAGACCGATGAATTTTCCGACTTCGTTCGCGGCTACGTTCTGGATGTCAAATGTCTGAGTCAGGCCCGTAGTTGACCAGGAACATGAATCGGCGAAATCTATGTCGCATTCAAGGATCCTTCCGTCCACCTGACTGCTGAACACCCAGACATATGCAATAGCGTTTGCAGGCCTTTCTCCCCATTCGCTTTCCTTAACCCACCTGACAAGATTCTTGCCGTCCATTGTGCCTGCTACCGGGTTCGCTGTAGTCGTGCCCTTGTAATCAAACGCGATAAAAGAACTCGGTACGCTCTCCCACACCTGGAACGCGCTGGTAACTGCATTGACCGCATCTGAAAGCGCAACGTCCTTAGGCGGAGTTTCGCCTATGTAATATTTAACCGGGATCGCGGACGAAAGCCAGTGTAGCTCGTGCTCAGTAGGATACGAACCGTCAGTGTCCATCTTGAACGCCCGGCAACTCTGCGCGCATAACATAAAAACAAGAATAGAGATCGCTAAACCTGTTCTTTTCATATTTTTCCCAAAAACACTAAAGATCACCACAGAGGCACGGAGGCACAGAGAAATCTTTTTGCCACTGAATGCACTGAGTTCACTGAGTTAGACTAATGACAAACGACTAATGACAAACAACTGCATTTAAATACCGCCCGCCTGCGACTTCAGCCATTGTTTTGCGAAGTAACTGAATTTAAGCCTTACAGCCCTGTTCCGGCACTTTTCAAAACATTGTAAACAGCGTATGCATTTCTTGAAATCCACTTTCGGCACCTGGTTGTCCAGGAACCTGGCGCCTGTCGGACATCCTTCAATGCACTCACCGCATTTTTTGCACTTGCGCTCATTCAGGAGCGGGTAAGCCCTGAACCCCCACCCGTAGAGTTTCAAGAGGAACCTGGGGATCCTGGAAACGGTCCGGTTTGAAATGAAATCCGGTTTCCAGTCAGGGATCTTCGCCTCGGAAAGCGGGACCCCTTCTATGTCAATCATAGCCAGGTCAGCGACCCCAAGGCCTTTGCGAGCCGCGTGTTTCGTGGCATAGACTTTCATCGGCTCTATGCCCATCATTGTGGCTGCAACCGCGTCCAGCGCCACGCAGTCCGGGCTGGCGATCACAAACCCGACATCCCTTGCCCGGCCGAAAGTCGGACCATTACCATCCATTCCGGTGACAGCGTCCATTACCGCGAGCTTCGGCTTGATAACGGAAAGGATGTCCGAAAGCACATCCCCGAACTCGTCCGGCTTGGGAGCTGCCTTGTGGAAATCTATTTTATGTATCCCCGGGATCGTGCCAAGAAAATTCTTGATGGCGCCCGTGAGCAGCATTGTCCCGTGGACCTTGAACTTCGGGACGCTGACCACAACATCCGCGTCAAGCACCGGCCTGGCAATGTAGAATTCCTTAAGCTTCTTTCCGAACGGGGGCTTTACTTTGACGATGCCGCTGGATTCCAGCCTTACTATTTCAGCGCCGGCTTCCTTCGCCATCTCCTCCATTCCCGAATTCTTCCAGACCCTTTTTGTTCCGAATATCGCGCCGCCAGGGCTTTCGCCTATTACGGGCTTCGCGCCAAAATCCCTGATAAGCTCAAACAGCGCCCTTACAAAAGCAGGATGCGTGTTTATGGCCTTTTCAGGGGGTTTGGATGCCATCATGTTGGGCTTGAGCAGTACTTTATCGCCTTTTCTCATTACCGCTCCGAGCCCACCTATCAGATCCAGGGATCTGGCGATCGCTTCCCTGAGTTCCCTGTAGCCATAGCTTTTGCAGCTCACTATGGCTACTTTTACCTTCCCCATTTGTATTTAGTTATGAGTTACGAGTTATGAATTATGAATCAACGGCATGGAATTTTATTGTCCCAAAGGGATCCCTTCGGGGTAACTCAGGGCTTTAGCCCTGATTCCTTCATTCATAATTCATAATTCATCATTCATAACTATTATTTCTTCTTACCGAGGATCCTGAAAACCTTTGTCCCGCAGGTCGGGCAGCAACCCTGCATCGCTCTCCTGCCGCCTTTCATCTCGATCTCTTTCCCGTCCTTCATTTCCACCTGCTTCTTGCACTTCATGCATCTTCCCTCTGTCATAACACCCTCCCTTTCAAAATTAATTATGAGTTATGAGTTATGAATCAAAAACTTTAAATAAAATCCTTGCTTTTAATTCATAATTCATCATTCATAATTCATAATTGTTTTTTCAAGCTGCTCTCTAAGAGTTCTATGTTCTCCTTCATCATATCCTTTTTGTCCGGCGGGTAAATTCCCACGCACACCGCGTCCCCCGGGCGCATTATGCCCGCCGTGAACTCATACGCCTCACGGGGGTCATTCCTTCCGCCTGCCAATATCTTGTAGTGTATTACCGGTGCGGGAAGGCCCTTTATGACCTTTGCCATTGCCTGCCTCTGCTCTTCCTTGAATTCCTCTTTAGCCCCGAACCTGTGCTGGGGATTGTCCTCGCGCGGTATCGGGTCGTAGTGGGAACACATGTAAAAATCAAGTTTAAGGTTTTCTAAAGCCCACTTGAAAACTTCCGGGTTGTGCCCGGCAACGCCGACCGGGATACCTTTGTCTTTCGCGATCTGAAGGACCGGGCCTACAATGTCAGCCTTGGACTGCGAGACCATATAATCCATGTGCCCACCGTGAATGAAACAGGCTTTCGCGCCGTAATTAATAGCGGCTTCGATCCCGGACTTTATATTTCCGGCAACATCCGAACATACCTGCGCGATCCACTGGATCTTCCCTCCCTCGCCGTAGTATTCAAGAAGCATGCGCATGATATGGAAATCCACCCTGGCTATAAGCGAATTCACGCCCAGTGATTCGGCCTGGCGAAGGAGCTGCTTTATCCTGTCAACCGTGAAATATTTGCGCATCTCCCAGTCTTTTTCGATCGAATGGTGCGAGAAACCGCAGAACGGATTCGCGCCGAGTATAAACCTGCTGACCTCAAGATTCCCCAGCTTTACATTTTCCACAACAAAACCTCCTGTAACCACGGATTAACACGGATTTTCACAGATTGAGTTTTCAACCTTTTTAACTTTTAACACCTTTAACCTTTTTAACCTATAGCAAAGCAACCTTTGCAGCTACTCAGTCGCCCAGGACCTTCTTAATTTTCGCGACGGACCTTAAAACCGCGGGAAGCGGGTCATCCGGCTCACCCTCGTATTCTATCGAAAGATACCCGCTGAAGTTCATTGAATCAAGAGCCTGGAAGAGCTGCTCCAGTTTCAACCCGCCCTCGCCCAGCACTACGTCTTTCGGTGAGCTGTCAGCCGCGAAAACAAAATCCTTCAGATGCACTCCGTAAAGGCGTTCGCCGAAGATCTTCGCCGCTTTCACCGGGTCTGTTTTGGTCTGCAGCATCCACGCGGTATCAAGGCACAATCCTATATTCGCCCCGGTCTTCCCGAACAGCTCCTTCAGCTGTTTTACGGTCCCGTACCTGTGGTTTATCCCGTGGTTATGTATCGCGAGCCTTACGTTGTATTCCTTGCTCAGGTTCTCCGCCATATCCAGCGCGTCCGGCTCTATGTCCGCGCTAAGCGCTTTAATGCCGGCCTTCTTTGCGAATCCAAGCGCTCTCCTGTTGGCGGCTTCGTCCTTTGAAAAACCGTGCACCCCGTATGAATCAGGCGTTATTCCCGCCGCCTTCAGCTTGTCAAGGCCTGCCTGCACGGTCGCGTCGTCCGCGTCGCATGACAGGTGGCCTGAAAACAACTCCATGTAAGAAAGCCCCGCCTTCTTTGTAAGCCCGATCGCCTCGTCCAGGGTCTTGAAATTCCTGAACGTGTAACTCTGCATACCCAGCCTGAACTCCGACATTTGCCCTCCTTTAAATACAGTCATTTGTCATTTGTCATTAGTCATTAGTAAAAAATTATGAGTTATGAATCAAAAGCAAGGATTCTTATTCTAAACAGTGTTAACTTGCGTCAACCTGTGTTCACCCGTGGTTATATATGCAGTTTATATAGTTTACAGAGTTTATAAAGTTTACACAGTTTAAAATCCGTGAAATTCGTCGTTTATCGACGCAGCCCACAAAGAATGTTGCGGAGCAAAGAATCCGTGGCTGAATTATTTTTCCGTGCTTCCGTGGTGATTATTTACAACTGCATTTTAAAACCAAGGCGCTGGTTGCCGAACGGCGCTATATCCTTCACAAGGCTTATCGCGTAATCAAAAGTATAGCGCTTGATGTTAAAACCCAGGCCGAATGTCATACCCTCTGTGTTCCCGAATATGTAGCCGAACCTGAACGCGAGGTTCTCGCTGAACTTGTATTCGCCCCCGAGGCTTGGTATGATCTTGCCTTCGTTCAGCAGCCATTTGAACTCAAGCCCGCCTATCATCCCGAATTCAAGCAGTTCATACGAAAGGCCCGCCCTGAGCGTGGCTGGGAGCGGTTCGGCCTGAGTAAGGTAGTTCAGCCCGCCGCCCATATTCTGCAGGCAGACCCCGACCCTGAGGCCTTCGACCGGGACCCTGAAAAGCCCGCCGGCGTCTATCGCGAACGCCTGGACCGCTGACCTTTCCGCAAGAGATGAAGAGATCACCTTGCCGCTGAAACCGATAGGTATGCCCTTAAAAAACTCCTTCGCGTACGAAAACGTGAATACGACGTCGGTCTGGGCTTTGATGACCCTCACCGTTCCGTCAGCGAAATTCAGCTCCGCGCTGCCCGCGTCGAAAGAAGAAAGAGAAACCGCGAAACTTCCGATGTCAGTCGGCAGGTTGTAAACAAACCTGCAGAAGCTCAGATCCCCGAAACCCAGCATATAGTCAAAACCGACCTGGGACTCCGTAAGATTCGCGAGCCCCGCCGGATTATACGGCAGGAGCGATATGTCATTTTCCAGAGCGCTGCCTATCTCGCCCATCGCTCCGGTGCGCGCGCCCGCAAGGTATTCGAACTCAAGACCCGCGCCTGCCGTCACTCCCCCGCCCCAGCCGTAACAGTGACAAGTAACAAGTGACAAGTTACAAGTTAAAATCCCAAGAATTAAATAAATCTTTATGTTTTTATTCATTGCTTTTACTCTGACACGTTGATACGCTGACACGCTGACACGTTTTCAGCGTATTATTATCACTTTCTTCGAAACCCTTATGCCCGGGCCTTCAACGTAAACAATGTATGTCCCTGAAACAACCGGGCTTCCCTGACTGTTGTAACAATCCCACAGCCAGTAGTTCTTTGAACTGTCCAGCGGGTCAAGCACGTCAAAAACATTATCGGTGACATAATTCCCCGTAACAGTATATATCTTCACCACTATTCTCCCGGCGGTTGCCGGTTTTACCGCTATTATCGCCTTATCACCCTGGAGAGGATAAACTATCCCCTGTTTTCCCGTTGAACCTATCCTTACCTCGCCCGTGCTCTGGGGCGGCAGTATCCCGGGTACTGTTGTATATTTAATCGTCAGGAAATCATTATTCGCGCCATTATGAGAATAACCGGTAAGGTAAACATAACCGCTGGCGTCCGTTTTAAGGTCAGGCTCCCTGTCCGTGTCGCCACTGTCATAATACCTCGTCCAGAGCGGACTACCGTCTGAAGTAAATTTTGCTATAAGCCAGTCAAAATCAAAATTTGCAGTGTTATAGGATTCCGCCCCGATATATATATAACCGCTTTGGTCCACCATGACGCTGAAACCGCGGTCTATCCCTCCCTTATCAATAGTCTGGGTCCATGCCACGGAGCTGTCAGAACGGTAATTAATCAGTATGCAGTTATCTGTAAATCCGGTATTAGATGTACCGGCTACCAATATACTACCGTCCGAAGTTAGAGATATATCGTTGCCGGCTACATTTGAGCTACTGCCTGCGACCGCCGCGGTCCAGGCTGTGTTTCCAAAGGAATCAAGTTTAACCGTAAATATATTATTGTCATTGGCAACCCCGGTCACGTAAGAGGAGCCGTCTGGCGCAACGGCGATAGCTTTTGCCTCATCATTGTTACCGCTGTCATATGTATATGTCCAGAGGAATGTCTCACCAGAAACATTGCATTTAGCCGCAAAAAAATTCTTGCTCGCGCCCCCTGCGTCGGAATAGCCGCATACGAATATATTCCCGGTATTGTCAGAAGTTAAACTATATAACTTGCTCCCCGAAACGTCGTGAGACCTTTCCCAGACCGTATCTCCATTTGAATCCATCTTTACGATAAAACCATCAAGGTTTGCTCCCTTCGTGCAACCTGCCACATAGATATAACCCAGATCGTCCAGAATGATATCATGGCCCTCATCAACTCCGCCCTTGTCAATGTTCCTGACCCAAATTGGTATGCCGTTCGGGCTGTATTTGATGATCGTCAGGTCATTATTTGAACCGTTGTTTGAATATCCAGCAACATATATGTTGCCGTCCCTGTCTACGCACAGCCTTTTCGCCCTGTCCTCGCCCGCCCTGTCATATCTCTTTGACCATATCTCTTCAGGCGCCTGTTCGCAAAACGCAGCAACCGGCAAGCATGCTATTGACAGCAAACAGGTAATAGCTAATATCAAATTTTTATTTTCCAATTTTATCATTAATTTTTTACCCGCGTGTCATTGTCCGTTGGACCCGAAGGGCGCGGCAATCCCATACGAGATTGCTTCGTCTCTTACGTTCCTCGCAATGACAATATTTAATAAATTATGTAATTTCTTAAGATATCGATTTTTTGAGCTCATCTTCTAGATCTGCAAGCGGTATTTCCTTCTGGGTGCTGGATCTCATATCCCTGAGCATAATTATTCCCTTTGCAAGCTCATCCCCGCCCAGTATCAGGGTATATTTTGCTTTTAACCTGTCCGCCTCCCTCATCTGGCTTTTCAGGCTTTTTGTTGAACCGGATGACAGGATTCTGAAACCGCTCCTGCGCAGGCGGTCAGCGACCTTGAAAGCTTCCGTAAAAGCAATTTCCCCGAGTGAAGCGATATAAAA
>MNUP01000091.1 GCA_001871075.1 Candidatus Desantisbacteria bacterium CG1_02_49_89 | reverse complement strand
GCGGAAATAATCAAAAGCGGACATAGGGAACAATTAAAAGTGAATATATCTGGGGGAAAATTATTTAGGCTGGCTGGTTTAAAAATCAGGTAATAATCACCCTCTCCTTTATCCTCTCCCCTCGAGGGAGAGGGGTAGGGTGAGGGGGGTGGGTACTCTCGAAGGCAGAATCTGGAAGGTAGGTCGATTTCCGGAGCAAGAAGTAACCGTGTGTCTTATCCCCAACAAAAAGATTATTGTGTTAAAAGATGAGCAGAAAATCGGGGAATATCATTTATGAGAAAGTATACTTTTAAGGTTCCCAAAAGTATACTTTTGAATGTTGCGGAACACTAAATACTTTTTAACTTGACATTTTTCTGAAATTATGATAGAATATATGTTGGGTTGTTGGACAGGAAAAAGCTTTGAAATCCCCACTAAAAAGTGGGGTTTTTTTGGATAAAGATGATTATTCAGATTATATGCAGATTGCAGCATGATTAATTGGATAAGAATAGACTTTATGCTATATATAAAAAGAAATCTTTTGTATTATCTGAAGGCGGAACGCTGCATAGCCATAAAGGGCAGGGGGAAGATATGGTAAACGCGAGATTAGGAAAGGAGGTTTATGTAGAGACGCCTGATGAAGTGGGAATGCTCGCGAAAATAAGCACGGTGCTTGCAGGCGCGGGTATCAACATACAGGCGATCTGCGGATACGGTGAGGGCGGGAAAGCCAAATTCAGGATAGTGACGTCAGACAACAAAAAAACCATGGATACGTTAAAACCCCTGAAGTTCACCATGAAAGAGCAGGAGATCGTGTTCCTGGAGCTTGAAGACAAGACCGGCGCCATATCAGAGGTGTGCAGGAAACTTTCAAGCGAGAAAGCGAACCTGACCCATATATATGGAACAACTTCTTCCATAAGCGGGAAATCGCTTCTTATAATAAGCTCAAATGATAATGTGAAGATAGCGAAGCTGTTCGTTTAAAAGACAGTTAAGTCAGTTTCCTTTTTAAAGCGTGTCAACGTGTCAACGTATCAGCGTGTCAACGCAACAACAAGGAATTTTATCGTAATATCAAATCACACTCCTTAAAGATTTCCACCTTAAGAATTGGCGGACAAGGGTGGGTACAGCAGGATAAGTTAGCCAGGAAAAAATGAAGACAAATAAGACACAGGTAATACTGGATAAAAACGGGGTAAGCAAGACGATCGCACGGATCTGCGATGAGATAGCGCAGAGGAACAGCGCGAAGAACGGGCTGAAAGACCTTGCGATAGTAGGCATCCGGATGAGGGGCGCCCATATCGCGGACCGCATCGCCGTATTGTTAAAAAGCAAATATAAGGCTGAGGTCCCGCTGGGTATCCTTGACATAACCCTGTACCGCGACGACCTCACAACGATCTCAGCCCAGCCGATCGTAAGGAGCACGGAGATAGGTTTTGACCTTACGGACAGGAAAATAGTCCTTGTTGACGACGTGCTTTACACCGGCAGGACCATCCGCGCCGCGATGGATGAGCTTGTGGATTTCGGAAGGCCGAGGAACATACAGCTCGCGGTGCTGGTTGACAGGGGCCTGAGGGAACTGCCGATACAGGCGGATTATTCCGGAGTGTCCATTTCAACAACACACCGCCAAATAGTGGAAGTAAGGATGAAAGAGTCGGATGGAAGGGATGAAGTTGTTGTTAACAGTCCATAATATAAAGCGTGTCAACGTGTCAGCGTATCAACGTATCAACGCAAAAACAAGGAATAAATTTAAACGAATAGTTAATGCATGCAGCAGGAATGAGGAAGAGGAATGAACAGCAAGAAGATTGTGTTTAAAAGAAAAGACCTTCTTGGAATAGAAGAACTGAGCAGGGAAGAGATCGAACTCATACTTGATACCGCAAGAGGATTCAAGGAAGTTTCCATCCGCCCCATCAAGAAAGTGCCTGCCCTTAGGGGTAAAACCGTTGTAAATCTTTTCTACGAACCCAGCACCCGAACCCGCATTTCATTTGAACTCGCGTCAAAAAGGCTGAGCGCAGACGTGATCAACATTGCCTCTTCAGCTTCCAGCGTTGTGAAGGGAGAAAGCCTCACGGACACCGCGCGCAACATCCAGGCAATGGAGGTTGACGCTGTTGTCGTGAGGCACCCGGTGGAAGGGGCGGCTTTCCTGCTGAGCAGGGTCCTGAAGGCGTCGTTAGTGAACGCCGGGGACGGCTCGCACGAGCATCCAACCCAGGCGCTGCTTGACATGTTCACTATCCGGGAAAAAAAGAAAAAAATAGAAGGCCTTAACGTGGTGATAATAGGCGACATCCTGCACAGCAGGGTGGCGCGCTCCAACATCTGGGGGCTTACCAAGATGGGCGCGGTGGTAAAGGTTGTGGGCCCGCCAACGCTCATCCCGCCCAGGGCTCAGGACCTTAAAGTGCAGGTTTTTTACCGGCCTGAGGAGGCGTTCATAGACGCGGACGTTATTATGGGCCTCAGGATACAGCTGGAAAGGCAGACCAGCAATTTCTTCCCCAGCATACATGAATACGTGAAGGATTTCTGCATCACGCCGGAAAGGCTGAAGCTTGCAAAGAGCGACTGCCTTGTTATGCACCCGGGCCCGATAAATCGCGGGATAGAGATCTCGAGCAGCGTGGCAGACGGTGCCTGTTCGGTGATACTGGAACAGGTCACCAACGGCATAGCGGTCAGGATGGCGGTGCTATACCTGCTTCTGGCACAGAAGCAAATTTAGCTCAAAGCTGAAAGCTGAAAGTTTAAGATTACCGCTAAAGCATAATTTTTAACCACGAATTAACACGAATTTTCACGAATTGACTTTAAATAACATCCTTTGCTTTTAACTCATAATTCATAACTCATAATTTATAATTTAAGGAAAAAGAATGATACTTATAAAGAACGGAAGGGTCGTAAACCCGGGCGGAAAAGAAGGAAAACTGGACATCCTTATCAAGGATGATAAGATCGCCGCCGTAGGCAAGAACATCAGGGAAAAGAACGCCCGCGTCATAGACGCAAAAGGTAAAACCGTGGCCCCGGGCCTTATCGACATGCACTGCCATCTCAGGGAGCCTGGCAGGGAAGACGAGGAAACGATAGCGCAGACCTCCCTTGCCGCGTTAAAAGGCGGTTTTACCAGCATATGCTGCATGCCTAATACGAATCCTCCCATCGACAGCCCCGGGACCGTGAAATACATCCTTGAAAAAGCTAAGGAGAACAGGGGCGGGACGGTAAGGATTTTCCCGGTGGGTGCCATAACCAAAGGAAGGAAGGGCGAGGAGCTCGCGGAGATAAGCGAGCTGAAGGACGCGGGCGTAGTGGCGCTTTCTGATGACGGGGACAGCGTTATGAACGCGCTTGTAATGCGCAGGGCTTTTGAATACGCGAAAATGTTCAGCCTGCCAATAATGTCCCACTGCCAGGACAAGCAGCTTTCAAGGAACGGCGTGATGAACGAAGGTTATAATTCGACTGTGCTGGGAATAACGGGAATGCCGGCAGAGGCCGAGGAAGTGATAGTGTACCGGGATATCTCTCTTGCCGCCATGACCGGCGGCGCCCTGCACATATCGCACTCAAGCACAAGGGGAACAGTCGAGATCTTGAAACAGGCGAAAAGAAAGAAGGTAAATGTCAGCGCCGAGGTTACACCCCACCATCTCATACTTACCGATGACCTGGTAAGGGGATTCGATACCAGCACAAAGGTGAACCCGCCGCTGCGGACCAGGGATGACATATCCGCGCTGAGGAAGGGATTACGCGACGGAACGATAGACGCCATCGCGACGGACCACGCGCCGCACAGCCAGGAAGAAAAGGACGATGATTACCGCTCAGCCCCGTTCGGAATGGTAGGCCTTGAAACTTGCCTGGCGCTTATCCTGACAGAAATAGTCGGAGAAGGGGTGATCACACTGAAGAGCGCGGTTGCCAAGATGACGGTAAATCCAGCGAGGATCCTTGGTTTGAAAAAGGGAGTCATAGCGCCGGATCAGGATGCCGATGTTGTCATATTTGACACGGGCGCTGAATGGACGATAGCACCGGCGGATTTCGCGGGTCCGTGCAAGAACTCGCCTTTTATCGGCAGGACAGTGAGAGGAAGGGTGGTGACGACGATAGTGGGGGGAAGAGTGTTGTATTCCTTATAAATTACAAATTTCAAATTGTAAATTGTAAATTTTAAATTGCAAATTGTAAAGACGGAGCATGGTGAAGACTGAAAAGTGCAGGATAATTGAAAATAAAAAGGTAGGGCCGGATTTTTACAGGTTAAAGATCATTGCCCCGCTTATTGCCATAAAGGCAAGACCGGGGCAATTTGTTCATATAAGGTGTTCGGGACCTGCGGGGATCCTGCTGCGCAGGCCGTTCAGCATCCATAAAATCAATAATGCAAACGTATCAGCGTATCAACGTATCAACGTGTCAGCGCAAAAGCAAGGATGGATAGAAATATTTTATAAGACAGTAGGGAAGGGAACAGAAGCGCTTGCGCGGAAGAAACCGGGTGAGATCATAAATGTTATCGGACCTCTTGGAAACGGGTTCAGTATACCCAGAAAAATAAATTCGGCTATACTGGTCGCAGGAGGGATGGGGGTAGCGCCTCTTCTGCTGTTAGCAGAAGAATTGCAAAAGTCAAATTGTAAATTGCAAAAGTTAAATTTAAATCCTTCATCCAGCATCCAGCATCCAGGATCCAGGATCATAGTTTTAATAGGGGCGAAGACAAAGAAAGAACTGCTGTGCGAGAACGAATTCAAGAACCTAGGTTGTACGGTAAAGGTCAGTACCGACGATGGCTCTAAAGGCTATAAGGGTCTGGTTACTGGGCTTTTAGAAAACGTCGTACGTCGTACGTCATACGTTATACGAAAAAACAAACGCTCGACGGTGTACGCGTGCGGGCCAAAAGCAATGCTCAGGGAAGTATCTAGGATCGCAGCGAAGCATAAAATACCGTGCCAGGTATCGCTTGAAGAGGATATGGCATGCGGGATTGGCGCCTGTTACGGCTGCCCCGTTAATACAAAACAAGGTTACAAGCTTGTGTGCAAGGACGGCCCGGTCTTCAACGCGGGAGAGATCGTCTGATGAGTCTAAATAACGTGTAAGGTGCCCGCCCTGCGTAAAGGCAGGGCGAGGTCTCGCCCCGATATTGATCGGGGCGGATAAGGTGTAACGTGTAAAGGGAAAGATCATTTGGAAATAATAGCACAAAGTTCAAAGGTCAAAGCCAGGAGATAAGAAGTGAAACTCACCACTCACCACTCACCACTCACCACTGATTTATCAGTAAATATAGCTGGGATAAAGATGAAAAATCCGGTAATGTGTGGGTCCGGCACGTTCGCGTTCGGCGAGGAATACGCGGAATTCTTTGATCTTAAAGAGATGGGCGCCATAGTGACAAAGACGATCACCCTGAAGCCCAGGAAGGGAAATCCGCCTCCGAGGATAAAAGAAACATACAGCGGGATGCTCAACTGCATCGGCCTGCAGAACCCGGGAACAGAAGCGTTCATAAGAGATAAGATGCCTGTTCTCAGGAAGCCGGGAATACCCATAATAGTGAGTATCGGCGGGGAAACAGAGCAGGAATACACAGATATAACAAGGGAGCTGAAGGGTGTCAGGGGTGTTTCGGGAATAGAACTGAATATTTCCTGCCCAAACCTTCACCCTCACCTTAGTCCTCTCCCGTCAAGGGAGAGGAAAGAAAAGGAAAGGTTAAGAATGTTCGCCCAGGATGAAAAAGCAGCGGCTGGCGTGGTCCGAAGGGTGCGCAGAATTACCAGACTTCCCCTTATAGTAAAGCTTTCCCCGAACGTGACCGACATAAAAATAATAGCGAGGGCGGTTGAAAGGGCAGGGGCTGACGCGGTTTCCCTGATAAACACGCCGCTTGGTATGGCGATAAACCTTGAAAAAAGAACACCCTGCCTAAGCAACACAACCGGGGGGCTTTCAGGCCCGGCAATAAAACCGATAGCGCTGAGGATGGTCCGGGAAGTATATAATACCGTCAGGATACCAATAATAGGCATGGGCGGGATCATGGACGCGCGCGACGCCCTTGAATTCATGGTGTGCGGGGCGAAAGCAGTAGCTGTTGGCACGGCGAATTTTGTTAATCCCCGCGCGATACCGGAAATAATAGACGGCATCAGGAAATATATGGTTGAAAACAGGATCAAAAAAATAGGTTTGCTTGTGGGATCATTGAAGGCAAAATGAATTCACCCTCACCACCTTCCTCTCCCGTTAAGGGAGAGGAAGAAAGAGGATGACGGAGTTATCTAAATGAAAAACAATCCGTTAATAGTCGCGCTGGATGTCAAGGACTACGGCGCAGCGAAAAAATTTGTCGCGATGCTGAAAGACTGCGCAGGCATGTTCAAGATAGGCAGCATACTTTTCACTAAGGAAGGCCCGGGGATCGTCGAGATGGTCAAGAAATTCAATAAAAAAGTTTTCCTTGACCTGAAATACCACGACATACCCAACACGGTCGGCATGGCCGTGAGATCCGCGCTCTCTCTGGGAGTTGATATGCTTACCGTGCACGCAGGCGGCGGCACCGAGATGATGCGGGAGGCGGCGAAAAACAAGGGCGGGATGCGCGTTGTCGCGGTCACAGTCCTTACAAGCATTGATGGAAACATCCTGAAGAAAGAGCTGGGTATAAACCGCGGCGTGGAAAGGCAGGTTGTAGCCCTCGCGCGCCTGGCAAAATCCTGCGGGCTGGACGGCGTTGTCGCATCCGGGCGGGAAATAAAGACCGTGCGCAAGGCGTGCGGCAGGAATTTCCTGATAGTTGTTCCGGGAGTCAGGCCGGCAGCAGCGGAAACCGGAGACCAGAAAAGGGTGGTAACCCCGCGCGACGCGGTCGGAAAAGGCGCGGATTTCATAGTCGTCGGAAGGCCTATCCTTGAAGCCGCAGATCCTGTCTCAGCCGCAGTCTCAATCCTTAAAGAAATAGGATAGTGCAGTCATTTGTCATTAGTCTTTTGTCATTAGTTTTAAACTTGATTCTTGATACTGAAGATAATCACCGTAATCATTTTTATAAAATCACTGTAATCGAAAGGTTCATAAAATGAGCAGCGATGGCAAGAAGGTTATGGATATCCTGGGGAAAAGCCGCGCGCTTCTCAGCGGCCACTTCCTGCTGACCTCAGGGCTCCACAGCAACAGGTACGTTCAGTGCGCGCTTGTCCTGCAGTATCCCAACTACGCCGCGTTCCTCGCGAGTGAGATAGCGAAGAAATTCGGCAATAAGAAAATAGACGCGGTTGTTTCACCGGCAATAGGCGGCATAGTGATAGGCCAGGAGGTCGCAAGGGTGCTGAAGGCAAGGTCGCTCTTCGCAGAGAGAGACGAAGGCAGGCTGACGTTAAGGCGCGGTTTTGAACTGAGAAATGGAGAAAGGGTCCTTGTTGTTGAGGACGTGCTCACAACCGGCGGCTCGGTAAAGGAAATAATCAAGATCGTCAGGAAAAGCGGGGCAAAGCTGGCGGGCGTAGGCTCGATCGTTAATAGGAGCATAAAGAGCCTGAATTTCAACGCGCCGGTGCACTCGGTTGTAAAATTAAAAATAAAGACATTTGATTCCCAGAACTGCCCGCTCTGCAAGCAGGGGATCCCCGTGGTGAAGCCGGGCAGCCGCAAGCTCAAATAAGACAATTATGAATTATGAGTTATGAATTATGAATCAACAGCATGGAATTAAATTTAAATAAAAATCCTTGTTTTTGACTCATAACTCATAATTTATAATTCATAATTAAGGTTTGTTATGCTAAGATGGGTTGAGGTGGATCTTGGGAGCATAGGGTCCAACGCGCGGTATGTGCGCAGGACCGTTGGCAGGAACGTTAAAATAATCGCGGTGGTCAAGGCGGACGCGTATGGCCACGGAGCGGTTCCATCCGGCAAGGCTATGCTTAAAAACGGCGCGGATATGTTAGCTGTTGCTAACATAGACGAAGCGGAAGAGCTGCGCAGAGGCGGGATAAAAGCCGCGGTGCTGATCCTGAACTACACGCCGCACGAGCGTTTCAGGGAAGTGCTGGCAAATCGTTTTTCCCAGACTATTTTCGATCTCAAATCCGCAAAAAATCTTTCGCTTGCGGCAAGAAAGGCCGGCAGGACCGCGAAGGTCCACATAAAGGTTGACACCGGCATGGGCAGGCTTGGCGTTATGCCTGAGGAAGCGGTTTGTTTCGCCCGGAAAATCGCGGAGCTTCCCAATATAAGGATCGAGGGGATATTTTCCCACCTTTCAAGCGCCGGGGATGACAGGAAATACACAAAGGAACAGTATAAGAAATTTAAGGATATCCTGGATAAGCTGGCAGGCCAAGGTATTAGGATTCCCTTGATCCATATCTCTAACAGCATTGCTACTCTTGCATACCCCGGAATGCGGCTGACGGCAGTACGGCCCGGCATCATGCTTTACGGGATCTCGCCGTGGGGAACAAAAAGAAAATGCGCGTTCCTTAAGCCGGCAATGTCGCTGAAAGCCAGGATCGTGTCGCTTAAAGAGGTGGGCAAAGGCGCAAGCATAAGCTACGGCAGGACTTTCAGGACGAAGCGGAGATCCCTGATAGCCGTGATCCCTGTCGGTTACGCCCAGGGTTACGCCAGGAATCTTTCCAACCGTTCCAGCGTTATTATAAGAGGGAAAAGGGTTCCGGTCGCGGGAAGGATATGCATGGACCAGAGCCTTGTTGACGTCACGGGAATATCGAAGATAAAGGTCGGGGATGAGGTGGTGCTGTTCGGCAGGCAGGGCAGGGAGGAGATCAGGGCTGAGGAACTCGCAGGCTGGTATAATACCATAGGATATGAGGTGGTCACCACGGTGGGCATGCTTGTCCCGAGGATCTATATAAAATAATAACCACAGGTTAACACAGGTTAACACAGGTTAGAGTAACTCAAAACTTTAGTTTTGATATCAAGGCTGAAGCCTTGAGTTACAAAAATCCGTGCCATAGGGTCATCGACTCGGTTCTGACCCGAAGGTCCCTGCATTGAGCTGCGTAGCAGCTGCAGGGGGAAATTCGTGCCGGAGAACCATCAACATGGCTCTGGTTCGCAGGCCCCAGCGTTATGGTTTCGTAGAAACCCGCAGGGGTTAATTCGTGGTTAAAAGAAGGAGGAATAGGATGAAGAAAGCTGTAAACAAATGTATTTTTCCGGGTGGTATGGGCATAAAGGATTGTTTCGCTCTGGCGAAGAAGGCGGGTTTTGACGGGGTGGAGATCAATTTCGCGGGTGAAGGCGCGGACGTAAATCTCAAGACCGCGAAGGGTGACGCGGAAAAAATAACCTCTCTGGCAAAAGAGTCGGGGATAAAGGTCTGCAGCGTCTGCGCGGGATGGCCCCCGCTTACAAGCAACAACCCGGACGAGAGGAAAAAGGCAATAGACTACGTAAAAAAGGCTCTGGAAGTGACTTCCTGGCTTGGGGCTGATACGGTCCTGGTCGTCCCTGGAGTAGTTTCAGAAGATACTCCGTATGATGTGGTTTATGAAAGGGCAAAGCAGGCAATGCTGGAACTTGCTCCCGCGGCAGAGGCATGCAAGGTTTTTATCGGCGCGGAAAATGTCTGGAATAAATTCCTGTTGAGCCCTCTGGAGATGAAGGGGTTTATAGAAGAGATCAACAAGCCCTATATCCAGGCATACTTCGATACGGGCAACGTGCTCGTGAACGGGTTTCCCGAGCAGTGGATAAGGATACTGGGCAAAAAAATAAAGAAGATCCATTTAAAGGATTTCAATACAAGCACCGGGAACATCACGGGATTTGTGAATTTACTTGAGGGGAACGTAAACTGGCCCGGAGTCGTTCAGGCGTTAAATGAGATCGGATACAATGACTACCTGACAGCTGAATTCGGCCCTTACAGGTTCCATTCGGATACCATCCTGTACCACATTTCCCTTTCGATCGACAAGATCCTGGGCAGATAGAGTTTTGGGGTTCCCGCCGTGAATACCGGCGGGCGGGAGTTGCCGCTGGACCACTCACTTTGTTCGGGTTCAGGACTGGGAGTTAAGGGGTTTAGGAGCAAATTCTTTCTATTTTACTCCCAAGACAGCCGAAGGCTGGCTAACTCCACAACTCCCAGGTTCGCAAATTTTCAACGCGAGCCAACTCTTAAACTTATTACGGAGGAAGAATGGCGTCCATTGACATGCCTTTGGAAAAGCTGCGCGCTTACAAGCCGCGGCTAACAGCGAAGAAGGATCTCAGGTCTTTCTGGAATAAAACGATAGCTGATGCGAGGAAGCACCCGCTCAGCCCGCAGCTTAAGCCGTTCCGTGATTTTTACGGGGCGAAGATCGAGGCTTTTGACCTTGCGTTTTCGGGCTTCAGGGGAGACAGGATAAAGGGGTGGTACCTTGTCCCGGGATCCGCGGGAAAAAAGAACCTGCCCGCGGTAGTGGTATATCACGGGTATACAGGCGGAAGGGGCAGGGTATGGGATTACTCGTCCTGGCTGCTGATGGGCTGCGCGGTCGCGGTAATGGATACAAGAGGGCAGGGCGGGTCCACAGGCAACATGATGGGTTACAGCAACCCGTCTGTCAGGGGATGGATGACGCAGGGCATACTGGATAAAAACGAATACTACTACAGGGGAGTTTACACGGACGCGGTAAGGATACTGGATTTCGTGTTCAGCCGCCCCGAGGTGGATAAAAAACGCGTTGCAGTCACCGGGATCAGCCAGGGCGGAGGTATAACGATCGCCGCGGCAGGGCTTGACCCCAGGGTTTCTCTGGCAATGCCGGACATACCGTACCTGTGCAATTTCCAGCGGGGCGTGGAATTATCGCCCTGTTATCCTTACCTGGAGATAGCGGATTACCTGAGAATGTACCCGGAGGACCTTGAAAAGGTATACGATACGCTCAGTCACTTTGACGGGATGAACCTCGCGCAGGGGATAAAAGGGCGTTCGGTTTGGTCAGTCGGGCTGTGGGACGACATCTGCCCGCCTTCAACAGTGTTCGCCGCGTATAACAGGGTCAGCGCCCGGAAAGAGATCCGCGTTTACCCGTATAACAAGCACGAAGTGATCGCATCGTTCCAGGCGGAGAAGATCAAGTGCCTGGCAAAGCAGTTCGGACTATAAAATAAAGTCTGGGAGTTGTCCGATGTTACATCGGACTGGGAGTTGAGGAGTCTAGGAGTCAAATTACTGTATTTTGACTCCAAAGACAGCCGAAGGCTGGCTGACCCCTTGACTCCAGGGATCGCTGATCTTCAAAGCGAGCCGACTCCTTAACTCATACATGGAGGCTATATGGTAAAGATCGGGATCGTCGGATGCGGAGGGATAGCGGGCCTGCACATGGACATGCTCGCGAAGCTCAAGGACAAAGCGGAAGTTATAGCGGTCGCGGATGTTGACGAGAAGAAAGCAGCGGACGCGAAGGCAAGGATGGGCGCGAAATATTCTTTCAAGGATCACAGGGAGCTGCTTAAGTCCGGGGTGGACGCCATACTGTGCTGCACGCCCACGTTTTTCCACACGGATATCGTTGTTGACGCGGCAAGAGCGGGGAAGCACGTTTTCTGCGAAAAACCCATATGTATGAGCATAGAGAACGCCGATAAGATGATCGCGGAAAGCAAAAAAGCAAAGGTGATCTTGCAGGTCGGTTTTGTAAGAAGGTTTGATGACGAATGGCTGAAATACAGGGAACTAATACAGTCCGGCGCGATAGGAAGGCCGGTATACTGGCGCCATGTTGCGGGAGGCTCGGCTCCACCTGCCCCCTGGTTCATGGATGAAAAGATCGGCGGGGGCCCGTTCGTGGACGGTGCGGTGCATTCCTACGATTTCGCGCGCTTTACTTTCGGCGAGGCAAAAGAGGTATGCGCCAATATAACAAAATTCAGGAAAGACAGGACCGCCCTTGATTCGGGCGTGGCCGTGATAACTTTTAGATCAGGCGACGTGCAGATGCTTTCCTGGTCATGGGGCCTGCCCGACGGATGCGGCACCTCGGGGCTTCATGACACAATGGGGCCGGGAGGGGCGCTGATCTTCGGAGCCCCTGAAGGGGATCACACAGAATTCATTATTTCAAGCGAAAAAGAAAAAGGCAAGACAGGCAGGGTCAAGAGCAGCAGTTTGATGGACGGTTTCCTGAAGCAGACAGACCACTTTATAGACTGTTGCGCCGCAGGCGGGAAAACTCCCGCTGTCACGGGAGAAGACGGCAGGGAAGCCCTGAGGATAGCGCTCGCGATCCTGCAGTCCGCGAAGACCGGCAAGCCGGTTTCCTTAAAATAAAGTTGAAAGTTGAACGTTAAAAGTTAAAAGTTAAAAGTTGAATCCGTGTAAATCCGTGTTAATCCGTGGTTACGAGGTTACGAGAAAATGGAAAAGCGCATAAAAGTGACTTTTCAGCCGGAAGGCAGAGGTGTTTACGTCCTCCCTGGCACGTCCCTGTATGAAGCCGCCTGCGAAGCGGGGATAATAATAGAATCGCCCTGCGGAAGCGAGGGTACCTGCGGCAAATGCAGGGTCATAGTTCACAGGGGAAAGACAAGCCCGAATCCCACAGAAGAGAAACTTGTCAGTAAGGAAGACCTGCGCCGCGGCGTCCGGCTTGCCTGCCAGACAAGGGTCAGTTCCGGTATGGTGATAGAAGTGCCATCCTCCTCGAGGTTTTCCGCCCAGAGGATACTTACCTCCGACGTGCTTTCCGCGGGCAGGGAAGTAAGCCAAGGGGCCCGAAAAAAAGGCAGTGCTTCTGCCGCGGACTACGGCGTGGCTTTCGACCTGGGTACGACTACCGTTGTGGGGACGCTGATGGACCTCAACACCGGGCAGGATATAGCGGTATGCGCGCGTATGAACCCGCAGGTCGTATACGGCGACGATGTGATATCCCGCATCCACCATTCAATTCAGAGCGAGAACGGGCTGGAAGACCTTCACGGGCGCATCATTGAAGAATTCAACAGCATCATAGGGGAACTGGCGCGGTCCGCGGGCATAAACAGGGTAAATATTTACAGGGTGACGGTTGCGGGTAATTCCACGATGCAGCATATATTCCTGAACGTGTCGCCCAGGAGCCTGGGTTTTGTCCCTTTTACGCCGTTTGTTAAAGAGAGCGTGGAAATAGACGCTGAGAAGGCCGGACTTACAATAAATCCCGGAGGAAAAGTTTTTGTTTTTCCCAGCATCGCGGGGTTTGTCGGCGGGGACACGGTCGCGGTGATACTTGCCGCCCGTCTGTACAGGGGAAAATCAATAAGGCTCGCGGTGGACATAGGCACAAACGGCGAGATAGTTCTGGGCAACGAAGACAGGCTCGTGTGCGCCTCCACGGCAGCAGGCCCGGCTTTTGAAGGCGCAAGGATAAGCTGCGGGATGAGGGGCACAGGCGGGGCGATCGAGAAGGTTGTTTTCAACGACGACGTGAACGTGAACGTGATCGATAACCTCGCGCCAGCGGGGATATGCGGTTCAGGCCTGCTTGACGCGGCCGCGGAAATGCTGAGAGCGGGAATACTTGACGAAACAGGAAGGATGCTTGCCCGTTCAGAGATACCCGCCGGCACAAAGTCCGCGATAGCGGAAAGGGTAACCGAAAAAAACGGAGGCAGGGTTTTTACGCTCGCGGGCAATCCCGAAACCAACAGATCCGTGGACATAATCCAGAGGGATCTAAGGGAGCTGCAGCTCGCGAAAGGCGCGATATCGTCCGGCATAAAGATACTGGAAAAGGAACTGGGCATCACGGACAAAGACATAGACGAGGTGCTGCTTGCTGGGGCATTCGGCAATTATATCAGGAGGGAGAACGCGAGGGAGATAGGGCTGCTTCCGGACATCCCCCTGGAAAAAATAAAGTTCATAGGAAACGCGGCTTCATCAGGGGCCAAGATCGCGCTCCTCTCTGAAGAACAGCGGCGGAAAGCCGGCGAGATAGCAAGATGGTGCGAATACGTGGAGCTTTCCAGCAGCGCTGATTTCCAGAACGAATTCGCTTCCTCGATGTTCTTTAGAAAATGATTTCAGTGATTTCAAAATAGATTACAGTGATTAATACCTTTTAATAATCACCGTAATCATTATCTAAAAATCACCGTAATCGTATTTAGCGGAGGTAATTATGCAGAGGATAATGTTAAAATCAAAAATACACAGGGCGAGGGTTACCGCGACAAGGGTTGATTACGAGGGAAGCCTCGCGATAGACGAAGACCTTCTGGCCGCCGCGGACATCCTGCCAGGCGAACAGGTCTGGGTCCTCAACATGCGGAACGGCGAAAGGTTTATTACATACGCGATCAAAGGCAGGAAAGGTTCGGGCGAGATGTGCCTGAACGGGCCTGCCGCGCACCTGGGCGAGGTGGACGACGAGATCCTGGTGCTTTCGTTTTCAGGCGTTGAAGAAGAAGCGGCAAAGGAATGGAAGCCCAGGATCGTTTTCGTGGATCACGGGAACAGGATCATAAAAAAGAAGGGCGGGGAATAGATGCCGGGTTTCAGCATAAGAACTTATGGCAGCGCCGTGCTCAGGAAGCGGTGCAAGCCGCTGAAGAAAATAACCGATGAGGACCGAAGGGTCCTTGAAAATATGGTCCACGCGATGATCGCGTCAAAAGGCCTTGGCCTTGCGGCTCCGCAGGTGGGTATCGGAAAGCGGCTCGTGGTAATGCTCGCGGGCAGCGAGGTGCTCAAGTTAGTTAACCCGTGCATCTACAAAAGAAAGGGCAGAATAGTCATGAAGGAAGG
Source organism: Candidatus Desantisbacteria bacterium CG1_02_49_89 (assembly GCA_001871075.1). GTDB lineage: Bacteria > Desantisbacteria > UBA1551 > UBA1551 > UBA1551 > UBA1551. The sequence goes on along the minus strand of MNUP01000091.1, from coordinate 8,839 downwards.
CTGTCTGAGCTTTCCCGGGATATTCGCGGATATCAGAAGGTCGAGAGAAGTGCAGTTCGGGGCCCTTAACGAAAAAGGGGACAAGTTAAAAATAAAAGCCGCCGAATTGGCGGCCCGTATTATTCAGCATGAAATTGATCACCTCAACGGCGTGCTTTTTTGCGATCGCATGGGTATTATTGACAAGATAAAAATGCGAAAGGCGCTGAGGGACCTAAAAAAACAAACGGAAAGCTCAAAGTAGGGCGGTTATTCCTTTCTTATGCCCATCCTTTTTTCCGCGGTGTGCTTCCTCGCGAGCTTCCAGTCGCCTCTCTTGATATCTTCTTCCCACACTTTATTGTATAAGCTCCGGACCTCTCTGGCGTAGCTGTCCAGGTGACCGCGTATCTCGGGGTCGTTGATGAGGGTGGACGCGCCCTGGTGCGTGGGATAGGGATTTGTTCTTTCGACTGTTTCCCTTAAGACCTCCGGGTTATCAATGATGGTGCAGGGCAGATACAGGTTATCGTCGTAAGGCTGGCGGTCTTTGAGCGCCCTGAAAAACGGGGATTTGAGCGCCTCGCTGATCGATGAGTTCTTTATGTTGTGCGTGGCGAAGTGTATAAATATGCAGGGTTCTATGTCCCCGCGCGAGTTTACGTGTATGAACTGCCTGCCTGCAATGCACCCCCTTACATAGGGAGCGTCGTTCCAGAAATCAACTATAAAGATCGGCTTAGCGTTCCTTATGTGGTCCCTGCGCATTTTAAGGTAAAGCCTCTGCTGGGGGGTAGGCATAAATTCCACCGAGGGCTTTTTGCCTACGGGCATGCAAAGGAAATACCAACCGATAAGCGCGCCTTTCTGTATCATCAGGTCAATGAATTCGTCGCTGACGATCTGCTCTACGTTATTTTTAGTCACGTAACAGGAATATCCGAAAAGCAGGCCCGCTTCCCTCGCGTGTTCCATCGCATCCATTACCTTGCCGTATACTCCGGGCGCGCGCCTTTCATTTGTTTCTTTTTCAAATCCTTCAAGGCTGAACATCAGGGCCGCGTTGCCGATCTTTACGAGCCTGTTTATTTTTTCGCTGTCAAGAAGGGTGCCGTTCGTGAATATCTGGAAGTAACAATCTGGATGGCGCGCGATGAAATCAAGCAGGTGGGGATAAATGAAGGGCTCTCCGCCGAGTATGGTGTAGAAAAAGGTGCCCATTTCCTTTCCTTCTTTCACGATCTTGTCGAGGACGGAGGGTTCCATGTCCGTTTCTTTTTCGTAGTCCGCGGCGTAACATCCCTGGCATCTAAGGTTGCATTTCATGGAAGGGCTTATGAGTATCGTTGAGGGCGGGAGGAAACCGTTCTTTTCCGCGAATTTTTTCCTGATCCCGTTACCGATCGCAAGGTGGTTGACCACCAGGTTCACGGAGAATTTGTCCCTGCATTTAGGGTTAAGCCTTCCCAGTATTTCTTTCGCGTATATAAGGCTGGGGTGCTCAGCCTTGAATTTTTCACCTACCACCCTTGCTCTTTCCTTGTCTTCAGGCAGGATGGCCATTTTCTCGACCATCCCGGCCAGTTTTACAAGGTTATCCTTGGAAGCATAAGGAAGCTGCTTTGCCAGCCTGCTGACAGCCCATTTTTTCAGTATATCGCTAATCGGCATTTTTCTGCTTTTCCTTTCAGTGCTAATATATAAAATAGTCTATCATATTTTACCAATTTTGTCAATATTTCTGCTATATTTATATTGATATAAAAGCGAGACAGGGTTTGTGCCTTATTTTCTTTGACAAACCAGCGGTTTTGTGATACAATGTTTAAGAAAGTTGTCGGTTGTCAGTTGAGAGTTGTCAGCATAAAGAGAGGCAGAGATGGAAAACGAGAAGGAAGAGCTGAAAAAGAAGATGGAGAAATACGCGGCGGAAAACGGGTTCAGGCTCAACCCGGACGAAAAAATCGCGGAAAGGATCCTCCAGGGCCTGCTCAGGAACAAGGAGAAGCACGGGGAGATCTACTGCCCTTGCAGGATACGCACCGGTGACACGGAAAAGGATAAAACCATCATATGCCCCTGCATATACCACAGGGACGAGATCGAAAAGGACGGGCAATGTCATTGTATGTTGTTCACGAGGGCCGGTTAAGCCGGTTCCTTAGATAGAGTCAAAGAGTCACAGAGTCAGAGAGTCAAAGTTTAGAATCCGTGAGAATTCGTGGAAATTCGTGGTTAAAGTTTTTTAGGTATGAAAGATGAAAATAGAAATTAAGGGAATGATCGAATCGTCAATGCTTGACTGGGACGGCAGGATAGTGTCCACGCTCTTTGTTTCCAGGTGTAATTTCCGTTGCCCTTTCTGCCAGAACCAGGGCCTTGTCCTGCATCCGGAAAAGCATGAAACGATCCCGCTTGCAAAGATAAAGGAACACCTCCAAAAATTCAGGAGATGGATCGACGGCATATGCCTGACCGGAGGCGAACCCTGCATCTACGCGGATATAGGGGAATTGCTGAAAGAGATCAGGGAACTTGGGATGAAAGTAAAGCTTGACACCAACGGCGCTCTGCCCGATACTGTAAAAGACCTGCTAAAAAATAAGATGGTTGATTACATAGCAATGGACGTGAAGGCACCAATAGATGACGTGTCAACGTGTCAACGTGTCAACGTGTCAGAGAAAAAAAGGAAGAAGACAAAATACGAAGAGGCGGCGGGAGTAAAAATAGACATTAGAAGGATAAAAGAAAGCATAAAGACAATAATGGAGAGCGGCATTGAATACGAATTCAGGACAACCATTGTGCCTTCGCTTCACACCGCTGATGATGTGGTTTCCATTGCCAGGTCAATAAAGGGGGCAAGGAAATATTGCCTGCAGAATTTTGTAAACAAACAGGCAATGAAGCCGGAATTCAGGAAAATAGCTCCTTACAAACCGGATGAACTTGAAAATATGAAAAAGCTGGCTTCGCCGTTCGTGAAAGCCTGTATTCTCCGTGGAGCCTGATAATAGAAAATTATTGCAAAAGTCAAATTGCAAATTGTAAATTGTCCCAAAGGGATTCCTTCGGAACAAAAGTAAAAGATAAACCACAGAGGCACGGAGACACAGAGAAATATTTTACTTTGTAAACTCTGTAAACTTTATAAACTTTGTAAACTGCTGCGGACTATTCAGGGAGTAAAAATGCATGAGATAGGGATCGCGAAGGGAATACTGAAGAAAGCCCTTGAACTGGCAACATCCTCCAAGAAGAGCAAAAAAGTCATTAAAATAAAGGTAAAAGCGGGGATCGGGGAGATGATCATCGGGGATTCGCTGCAGTTTGCATTTTCACGGCTTGCGAAAGGTACTGCGGCGGCAGGCGCCGAGATCGAACTGGAAGAATTTGAGGGCGTGGGTATTTCCATAGAGTCGGTTGAACTGGAAGAATAAATTGAGCGCGAAAAGGATGAGGATAGAACTCGGCGGGGTAGTGCAGGGAGTGGGGTTCCGCCCTTTTGTTTACAGAGAAGCGGTCTTACTTGGCCTTAAGGGCTTTGTGCAAAATTCCATGAGCGGAGTCGTTATAGAGGCTGAGGGCCCGGCAGGCCGGCTGAAAAAATTTCTCAAGATCGTTCTTAAAAATCCGCCGCCGCTTGCCGGTATTTCAGCAAAAACCGTCAGGATGCTGAGGCCCGCGGGTCCCGGCAGATTCGAGATAAAGAAAAGTATCACGAAGGGAATAAACAGAGTTCTTGTTTCTCCGGATATCGCCACCTGCGGGAATTGCGTCAGAGAGCTGTTTTCCCAGTCGGATCGGAGATCCGGGTACCCGTTCATAAACTGCACGGACTGCGGCCCCAGGTTCACTATAATAACGGACCTTCCCTATGACCGCAGGCATACGACAATGAGCAAGTTCAGAATGTGCGCCGATTGTTCGTCGGAATATAATGATCCGGCAACCCGGCGCTACCACGCGCAGCCTAACGCCTGCGGGTCGTGCGGTCCGCGGGTGTGGCTTGTTAAAGCGAATAAAGATTGCAAATTGCAAAATGCAAATTGCAAAGTGCAAAATGACGGAATAACTGATCCGATAAAGAAGGCGGCGAGGCTGATTGAAAGAGGAAAGATCGTCGCGGTGAAAGGGGTGGGCGGGTTCCTGATAATGTGCGACGCGGGAAACAACAGGATAGTCCGGAAGCTGCGCAGGCTGAAACACCGTCCCTTTAAACCCTTCGCAGTTATGATGAGGGACGCCGAAACAGCGGGGAAATATTGTGAAATTGATAAAAAATCTGAAAAGGCGCTGGCCGGTCCCCAGAGGCCCGTAACGCTCCTGAAGAAACGCGTGGGGCAGATCGCCGGTATTGTCGCAGATTCTATAGCGCCCCGCACTAACTATCTCGGGGTGATGCTGCCGTACGCTCCCGTTCTTCATCTTCTACTGAAAGAGCTGCGCATTCCCGCTGTTGTCGCGACCAGCGCGAATATCGCTGACGAACCCCTGGTAGCAGATAACGCGCAGGCAATTAAAAAACTTTCCGGGACAGCGGATTATTTTCTGCTCCACGACAGGGACATAAAGAACCGCTGCGACGATTCCATAGTGCAGGTTATAGCCGGAAAGCCGGCGATCCTGCGCAGAGCAAGAGGGTTTGTCCCGCTGCCCGTTGAAACGGGCGTAAGCCCGGGAAACCGCCGGCAGGTCCTGGGGTGCGGGGCTGAATTGAAAAATACCTTCTGCCTCGCGGAAGGAAGGCTTGCATTCGTAAGCCAGCATATCGGTGACCTGAAGAACAGGGAGACCTTTGATTTCTACAGGGATGAGATCAGGAAATACAGGGAGATGTTCGGCATAAATCCGGACACCCTGGCATACGATCTCCACCCGGATTATCTTGCCACCGGATACGCGCTTGAATCAGGGAAAAAAGGCGCGAAACTGCTTGGGGTCCAACATCATTTCGCGCACGCGCTCAGCTGCATGGCGGATAATAAGCTGGAAGGCAGGGTTATCGGCGTTATCCTGGACGGGACAGGTTACGGCATTGACGGAAATATATGGGGCGGTGAGTTCCTGATCGCGGGTTATAAGGGATTTGAAAGGGCAGGCCGCCTTAAATATATCCCGATGCCTGGTGGTGACAAAGTCGCGGAAGAACCGTGGCGGATGGCGTTGAGTTTTCTGGCGGATGCATACGGCAGCGGTTTAACCGGGCTGCGCGTTCCATTAGTTAGAAGGGTCGGAAAAAATAAAATAAAATTTATAAGCAGGATGCTTGAGCAAAAGATAAACTGCCCCTTAACCTCAAGCATGGGCAGGTTCTTTGACGCGGTGTCGTCTTTGCTTGGAATATGCGACATTTCCACGTATGAGGCTCAGGCGGCGGTGGAGCTGCAGGCAGAGGCGGAAAAAACGTGTCAACGTGTCAACGTGTCAACGTGTCAACGTTATAAATATAAGATAGAGAATCAAGATGGGGTAAGGGTGATAGAGACGGGGCAGGTAATCAGGGGAATAGTAAAAGATCTGGCCGCGAAAGTTCCCCCCGAGAAAATCGCGTATAAATTCCATGCAACAGTTGCGGATATGGTGGTGGAAACCTGCGGGCGGATAAGCAGGTCAACGGGACTGAAAAGGGTTGTGCTCAGCGGGGGTGTTTTTCAGAACAAGCTTCTGCTGGAAATGATTTCCGGCAAGCTTGTGAAGAGATCATTCGCGGTTTTCACGCACAGCCAGGTCCCGTGTAATGACGGGGGAATATCGCTGGGCCAGGCAGCCTTCGGCCTGGCGTATAAGAATCCGAATTGACCAGGTTTTAGGCTGCATAAACGATAATAAAGCTGGAATCGTATATTTTTCTTGACTTTTATACGATTTTATCGTATAATATATACCAGAGGTAAATTTTATGGAAAAGCTGCTATATCGTTATAATCCCTGGTGGGAAGCAAAATATCAGCCGGAAGGTATTGAAAGGCCATTTTTTCTGGGGAAGATGGAAAAACATTTTTCTTCAAAAGCGGTTATTTTTCTGACAGGTTTACGCAGGATCGGTAAGACAACCCTGATGAAACTTTTTATTAAAAAACTGCTTGACAGTAAAGGCATTGACCCGAAACATATTTTTTACGTAAGCCTTGATGATTATCTGATTCTGAAAAAATCCATTCTGGAAATTATTGAAGAATATCGGAAAATCAATAAATTAGGTTTCCAAGAGAAAGTTTTTATTTTTCTTGATGAAATTGCCTACCAGAATGATTTTGAAATCCAGCTTAAAAATCTTCATGACAGCCAGAATTTAAAAATTTATGCGTCTTCATCAAGCGCCTCCATTCTTAAAAGCAGGAAATCATTTCTAACCGGAAGGAACTATATAATTGAGGTGCTGCCTCTGGACTTTGAGGAATATCTGAATTTCAAGCGTGTTAAAATCAATAAGGCGGACAGTCATCTCGTTGAAAGATATTTTGAGGAATATCTGGGCACCGGCGGCCTGCCTGAATATGTCCTGCACGGGCAGACAGATTATATAAAGGACCTTGTTGACGATATAATATACAAGGATATAGCCGCAGTTCACAACATAAGGAATATCCAGGTTCTGAAGGATTATTTCATTCTTTTAATGGAAAGGGCGGGAAAGAAAGCAAGTATTAATAAGATAGCCCGCATTCTTAATATTTCTCCAGACACGTCAAAAAGGTTCCTGCAGATGTTTATAGATTCTTATTTAATTTATTCCGTTCAAAGGAAAGGAAAAACCAACGAAGCGATGCTTTCGCCCAGAAAAATTTATGCCGCTGACCTGGGCATCAGGGTATTTTTTACGGGATTCAGGGACAAGGGGAGTCTGTTTGAGAATTACGTATTTTTAAAAATTAAGGACCTGAACCCACGCTATATTTATGAGAACGAGCTGGAAATAGATTTTTTCACGGAAGATAAAAAATTAATTGAGGTTAAATATGAAACCGAGCTTTCGGGAAAGCAACTTGCGTTTTTTAGCAGTCTGGAAGCGAAAAAGAGATTTGTCATTCGCAGTGTAAGCGACCTGAATAAATTGGTGGCAACAGCCTGACGACGCGGTAATAGCGTTTGGCCAGGCAGCCTTTGGCTTGGCGTGTAAGCATCCGAATTAACCAGAAGGAGGTTAAATTAAAGAATGGAAAAAGCAAAAGAAGCAGAAATTGTTTGGTTAACAACAAAACAATTAGCAGAATTCACGAATCTTTCCCCTGGTACTATCCGCAACAAGGTATCCCGAAGCGAGTTGCCTTGCTATAAATTTGGCGGTCGTGTTCTTTTTGACAAACGCGAGATCAATGATTTGATCAAGGGCAAGATAGATACTGGTCGTAAACAGGATCCCGCGGTGGTTTCAGGCGATAAGTCTATGCCGCAAAATCCTGGCAGCAGGAATAGCGTTTCCAAAGTAACAGGTCAGGCAGGTTCGGGAAGACTGCCGGGTGAAATAGTGAGCACTTCAATAGAAGGGACGGTTTCAAACAATAAAAAGACAGACAAGATCATAAACGACGTCGTAAACAAGCTACTTCGCATATCTGCCAATAAAAATTTGTGACGTTGGACTTTATCAATTTTACTGTATTTTCTAATTGACAGAAGTGTGGTCATCATCTGATCGTGTAAAATAAAGTGTAGTTCGCATATAGACGTTGAAAAATAAACCAAATTCGCAGTTCGGAGAGGTGGCCGAGTGGGTCGAAGACATCACTTAAGTCTTCGACGGGTGGAAGAGTGGAACGACCGACATTCATTTATGCAGAGCACCCAGGAACCGCGTCATTCAGGCAAAAGATAATAGCCGCCGTGCCTCTTCGGCAGGCGGCTAAGTAAAGCGATATATAAAACTACGATGGTATGGTCGCCGCTTCGGCGACCCGCCGTCGAGGCGGGAGAGGTGGCCGAGCGGTTGATGGCGCATGACTTGAAAACCTATTTTGGTAAAATAGGAAAAGAGTTGAAATATAAGGTAAATACTTGGTTTTAGTATATCCAACTGATGTCCACGCATTGTAATAATTTGTCATTCTGTGTCATTCCTTGTCATTCTGCGTCATTCTGTTTGTTGAGTTTGAAAAATCACACTTTGGGTAGAAAGTCGGAGACATGCAGGAAGAAGACAAAAAAGAAGCGCACTCGGAATCCAAATTCAAGATCCTTGTCGTAGACGACGAGCTGGCTATGCTTGAGTTCTTCAAGCGTATATTTAGGGATACCTGCGAGGTAAGCGTAGCCCTGACAGGCAGAGATGCCCTTTCTCTGGCTGAAAAGACAGAGTATGACCTTGCATTCATAGACGTGGTCCTGCCTTCAGGCATGGACGGCGTAGAGGTCCTGAAGGAACTGAAAAGGATCAGCCCAAAGACAACCGCCATAATGATGAGTGGCTATGAGATAGATGACCGGATAAGGGCTGCTTTCAAGCTTGGCGCTTCAGACTTCCTTGAGAAGCCTGTTAAGGATATAACTCAAATTTTGACCCTAAAGGAGGCAGCCCAGTTCCTAAAAGTAACCGGTATGACAATCTACAGGCTTGCGAACAAGGGCAAAATACCAGCATCCAGGGTGGGAAAACAGTGGAGGTTCAGCCATCAGAAGCTTGAGCAGTGGTTACAGGAAAAAGTAAAGAAAAGTAAGCGAAAGTAAAAAAGGACATAATATCATTATTTTCTTGACAAAACAGAAAAAAGCATTATACTTATATTTAGTAATATTCATCTTAATACATAATTGAGCAAAAAGCAGCACGCTCAAGGAACGTAGATGAGAATAAGAATTTTCCTTTTCAAAGACAAGGGCAGCACTACAAGAACGTCCGCTTGCAGGATAGCGGGAC
>MNUP01000026.1 GCA_001871075.1 Candidatus Desantisbacteria bacterium CG1_02_49_89 | reverse complement strand
TGTCTTACTCTATAGCGATGAAATTAAATTTGTGCCATATAAAAGGCAATTAAGTATTGTGTCCCCGGAATTTGCAGGAGAAGTTGATTTTCAAACACGTATTATTGAAAGGTGGCGCGAAGGAAATGCCCTTGTCCCTTCTGACTGGTAATAATGAAGGTGACGGTTAAATTTAATTCGCAAGAAAAATAGAAAAATGTGACAGCTGTGCCTATTTATTAATTAATTGAAGAAGTTCCTAAAATTAGAATAAAGGGGACGGGTTCATTTAATTTTTAGGATTCCGGGGACACATTACCTAATTCAACACAAATAAATGTTATTCTTGGTTTTGAGAAATAAAATTTGTGCCAGATTTGTGCCATATCCAGACAAAAACAAACACAAGAATATAAAAACAAATTTTGATTTTTCTTGACTTTTTATCAAAAATGAGTAATATATTATACATAATCACTTACAATTTGTTCAGTCGACTGAACAAATTGTAAATAGGGGCAGGTGTGAAAAACTATAAAAGAAAGAAATTATTCGACTCTCTATGGCGGGTGTTGCACTGCAAGCCCAATTTAATCCAGGCAGTTGTCGGGCCGCGCCAGGTGGGAAAAACAACCCTTGCCATGCAGATCCTGGATGAATGGAATGGCAATAAGATTTACGAGGCAGCAGACCTGCCTCAAACGCCTTCTTCGAATTGGATTGCTGAACAATGGTTAAAAGCAAGACTACTTTCTAAAAAGAAAAAGCAGGAAACACTGCTTATATTAGATGAGATTCAAAAAATTCCTCGGTGGAGTGAAATAGTAAAAAAGTTATATGATGAAGACCATAGAAACAAAACTCCTTTGAGAGCCGTTCTGCTGGGTTCCTCAGCTCTTTTAATGCAGAGGGGGCTTACTGAAAGTCTTGCAGGGCGGTTTGAACTCCACCGGCATTACCAGTGGTCATTTTCTGAATGCAGGGAGTGTTTTTCTCTTAATCTAAATGAATATTTATACTTTGGAGGATATCCCGGAGCGCTTCCCATGCGCAAGGACGAGGAAAGGTGGATGCGCTATATCCGTGATTCATTGATAGAAACCGTTCTATCCAAAGACGTGCTTCTGATGTCTCCCGTGACAAAGCCGGCTTTGCTGCGTCAGACTTTTGGCCTTGCCGTTGCACATCCTGCCGAAATAGTCAGCTATCAAAAAATGCTGGGACAACTGCAGGATGCGGGGAACGCTACTACTCTGGTTTCGTACCTGAAGTTACTGTCAAATGCTTTTCTGGCAGGTTCTTTGGAAAGGTGGAGCGGAAGCAGGGTGAAGCAAAAAGGTTCAATACCAAAACTACTTGTTTTTGACAATGCTATAATCTCCGCTATGAGAGGCAGGGACTACAAAACTACAAAAGCGGATAAGGTATCCTGGGGAAGAATGGTTGAAAACGCAGCAGGGGCAAGACTGTATCTTGCGGTGCAAGCCCTGGGCGGAAACCTCTTCTATTGGAGGGAAAGACAATTGGAAGTTGATTTCGTAATTCAGGTTGGGTCCAGAATTATTGCTTTAGAAATTAAGTCAGGGGCAGATGGTAAAATTTCGAATGGGATTAATATATTCGTCAGACGTTACAAAAACGCTGAAGGCATTATTGTTTCAAATTATAAAAATAGGGTAGAAGGCAAAATAAAACAAATTCGCCTGAAAGATTTCTTTGCTGAACCTTTAAAAAGCATCGGCTTATAAGAAAAGACATACAAAAGTGCTGAGCAAGTCATTGAAGCAAATTAGGGAAACAAAATTTGTGCCAAATTTGTGCCATGTTCAGACAAAAACAAACACAAAAATATAAAAACAAGTAAAAAGAAATAAAAGAATCGCGGAGGGGTAATACCGAGGGGAATCCTTAACTTTTATTGATATAACAGGAGTTAGAAGATTTGTGCTCGGTCGATTCCCCCCTTCGGCATTTGAAATAAAGGGGACGCTTCTACTTTTTTTCAGCAAGATATCAAAATAAATAGTGTCTGTCCCTAATTAATCAGGAGGCAAAGATGAGGAGATTAACAGTTGTTCTTTTATGCCTGTTCATGGCGGCGGGAATGCTGGCTTTCGCGGCGGAAAAGAAAGAGACCGTGAAGAATCTTTTTCCGCAGGGCGATATGGAAAATGAAAAGATAGTTCCGGAAAATGATCCGGTGAAGATGGCTGTGCCTGCTAAGGACAACGCTGACGGTTGGTGCGGGAACCCCAGGGATTCTCTTGAATTCGTCAAGGACGCGCACTCAGGCAAAAGGGCTCTTAGGATCACTTCTAAGGGAGAAGCGGTCTGGCTGAACCGGTTCGTTCCCATAAAATCCCTTGAAGGGACCCTTACTTTCTGGTATAAAATAAAATCGCCGGAAAAGGAAGGCCAACTTGTTTTCCACATGGTCGCATGGAGCTGGGAAATGCTGGAGGTGGACGCCCGCCAGACCACTATCTTATACCTGAAAGAGGCAAATGACGGCCGAAGGTGGCACAAGGCGCAGATAGACTTTTATTACACGCAGCCCAGGGATGGGATAATGCTCGCGCCCAGGATAGCCTGCGAGGACGCCTCCGAGATACCGGTCGAGTGGACCATCGACGACATTGAGATAATCGAGAAAACAAAATAATAATTGAGCCACGGATTTACACGGATTTTCATAGAAAATACAATTTTCACAGGGATTCAGCGGGATTCATAATGCCGTCATACGTCATGTGTCGAACGTCTTGCGTATTATTAAAATCATTTGCGAACGACATACGACTTACGACGCACGACGAAATAAGTTCTCTTAAGCCTGCCCGCCAATCTTAGTGGAGGGTTCCCTGTAAAAAGTCTTTAGTTGAATAGTTGAAAAACAATGGGTGAAAAGATAATAGTAACAAACAGAAAGGCGTATCACGATTACTTCATACTTGAAACGTATGAAGCCGGGCTGGTGCTGACAGGCGGGGAAGTCAAGTCCCTGAGGGACGGCAAGGCGAACATCGGGGACGGTTTTGGAAGGATAGAAAGGGGTGAGGCGTTCGTTTATAACATGCATATAAACCCCTATTCATACGACCAGAGCGATTATGACCCGGTGCGCACAAGGAAGCTCCTGCTTCATAAAGAAGAGCTCAACAGGCTCGCGGGCAAGATCTCCCGCAGGGGCCTGACCCTGATACCAACGAAGCTATACTTTAAAAAAGGGGTTGCCAAGCTGGAGATCGGGCTTGCCAAGGGCAAGAACCTGCATGACAAGCGGGAAAGCCTGAGGAAGAAAGCCGATAACATTGAAGTGCAGAGAGTGATGCGCGGCAGGAAAGACGTTTAAATCCGTCGCGCGTCATGCGTCTTACGTCGTACGTATAAATCTTTAAAACGTACGACCTACGACGTACGACGGTATTAATGGGGGTGAACTGGATTCGACGGGGATATAGACCAGAAACTGCATACCGAGAATGTCGGGAACCTCGTAAAATTTCCGGCAAATTTCAAACGCGAACACTTTAGTAGCGTAACCCGCCTTAGGCGGGTATGTCCTTCCGGTTTCGCCCGCAGGTCCGGAAAGGGCACAAGATATGCGGGATAGTTCTGCTTTATGCCTGTGAAAGCGGGGCGAAAACAAATACAGGTTGGTCTCGTTCTTATCCCGTCCGCAGGAGTGAGCGGGACGAGATTAAATGCGGAATAAGTATGTAGACGTTTCTGTTGAGATATTTTCGGACGGGGGTTCGATTCCCCCCACCTCCATAAATTTTCCCGAAGGGAAAATTTGGAGCAATGGAGCAATAGAAAATAGAGAATAGATTAAAATTAAAGCGACATTGCGGTCTATTCTCAATTGCTCTATTTTCAGTATTTGTTTAATCTTTTTCCCGAAGGGAAAATTTGGAGCAATGGAGTCCCAACTGCTATCTTGCGATAGCAAGATGTTGGGACGGTCTATTCTCAATTGCTCTATTTTCAGTATTTGTTTAATCTCTTTCGTTTTTCGGAGAATTTATGCCATTTCTTTTTGAAAAATTAGACGTATATAAAAGGGCTTTAGAATTCAGTAATAAAATTACTAAATCAACTGAGCAAATAAAGGGTTATTATTCTTTGATAGACCAGTTAAGAAGAGCTTCAATGTCTATATCCCTTAATATAGCTGAAGGGAACGGTAGGTTCAGCAAGAATGATAGAAAGCAATTTTTCCTGATAGCAAGAGGGTCAGCTTTTGAGTGCGTTCCTTTATTGGAAATGTGCAGGAGCAACGAGATTTTAACAAATATCGAGGTTGAGAATTACAGAAACGATCTGGATATAGTTTGCAGGATGCTTACCAATCTGATTTTGGGAATAGAAAAAAGAGAAACTGACAAAAACAAATGAAATCCTATATTTCAATACTGATTTTTATATTTATTGCATCTTTTTGCCAGGCGGCCGAGTTGAAAACAACGGAGATCGACGGCAGGGAATATATCGCGCTGGAAGATATATGCAAGGGATATGGTTTTAACTACCAGCACAAGTTCTATCCCGGAAGGATAGTCCTGAAAGGGCCGGGTGAAACCGTTGTTCTGCTCCCGCAGGGCCAGCGCGCTCTTATTAACAACAGGCTTTTCAGCCTTGAAGCACCGGTTAAAATTTTAGACGGCGTTATTTTTGTTCCGTCCAGTTTCGCGGTCAAGGCGTTTTCAGGCAGATTGCTTAGAGAATCAGCAAAAGCAGGTGTAAAAAACGAGGTAAAGGAGCAGAAACAGAAGCAGGAGCAGGAGCAGAAGCAGGAGCAGGAAGAACAATTTATTCCAAAGATCAATCTCATCATAGTTGACGCTGGCCACGGCGGCCATGATCCGGGTGCGATCGGTCCGAACGGTTTGATGGAAAAGGAAATAAATCTTGATATCGCGAGAAAACTTGCCGGGCTTATCACAATGCGCCTGCCGGTCAGGGTTCTGATGACAAGGGATGAAGATACGTTCGTGACCCTTGCGAACAGGGCAACTTTCGCGAATTCGAAGGGAGCGGGGCTTTTCATAAGCATACACTGCAACGCCGCTTTCTCGCCGAAGATGCAGGGATGCGAGACTTTTTTCGTTTCCGAGGCGGTTGATCCAGAGGCAAGGGCGGTTGAAGTCCTTGAAAACTCAGTTGTGAACCTGGAGATCAGGGAGCTCGGGGTGTCAAAAGACAAATACCTCAGGTCCATCCTTGAAGACATGATCTATCACGAATTCGTGCGCGAGAGCAGCATGGTTGCCTTCAGCATCCAGGCTAATATGGTAAAGAAACTGAAGCTTACGGACCGCGGCGTAAAGACAGCGCTTTTTTACGTGCTGAGGGGAGTCGCCGCGCCGTCAGTCCTTGTGGAGGTTGCTTTCCTCTCCTACGCGCCGGAGGAAGCAAAGCTTGCGACCGAGTCTTTCAGGAAGATGGCAGCGGAAGCCATATATAACGGCGTAAGGGAATATTTAAAAAACAGTAGTAAATAGAGTTTACAAAGTTTACATAGTTTACAAAGTCCAATAATTTTGATATAACTCTATAAACTTGTAAACTTATAAACCTGTAAACTGTTTGTGAGGAAGAAATGGATGAGAGGCCGGTGGGGATTTTTGATTCGGGCATAGGCGGGCTGACCGTAGCCAGGGAAGTATTCAACCACCTTCCGCATGAAAACGTGGTTTATTTCGGAGATACCGCAAGGGTTCCTTACGGGACGAAAAGCGCGGACACGATAAGGAAATTCTGCAAAGGCAACATAAAATTCCTGCTTACTCACGGCGTCAAGCTTGTTATCGTGGCATGCAATACAGCTTCTGCCACAGCGATGGGATTCCTGAGGGAGAAATTCCCTTCAGTGCCTATAATTGACGTTATAGCGCCCGCCGCAAGGCTTGCGGTCCTGTGCACAAAGAACAGGAAAATAGGCGTGATAGGCACGGAAAGCACTGTTTCGAGCGGGTCGTACGAGAGAGAGATCAAGAACAGCGGCCCGGACATAAAGGTATTTCCGGAGTCCTGCCCGCTGTTCGTGCCCCTGGTTGAGGAGGGATGGTTTAACAGGAAAGAGACCGTGTCCATAGCCGGCGAGTACCTGAAAGACCTGAAGAAGGAGAAAATTGACACGCTTATACTCGGTTGCACGCACTACCCCTTACTCAGGGAAACAATAAAGAAAATTATGGGCAGCGGAGTTTCAATAGTAGATTCGGGCGGGGTTGCCAGCGAGTGCGCCGACGTGCTGCGCGAAAGAGGGCTTGCTAACGAAGGTAAAGGCAAGGGCTGGCATAAATTTTTTGTAAGCGATAACCCGGAAAAATTCAAAAAAATAGGCGGCGCATTCCTTGGGCACCAGGTTGACAGCGTTGAAAAGATCGATATAGAGGAATACAGCTAAATGCGTGTCAACGTGTCAGTGTATCAGCGTGTCAGAGTTTAAGAGAGAAAAAGATGTTTGAATTGAGAGTAGGGACTGATTTTTCGGCGGCTCACAGCATACGCGGGCACAAAGGCAGGTGCGCGAAGCTTCACGGGCACAACTGGAAGGTTGAAGTATTCCTGCGTTCGGGTAAACTGGACAAGCTGGGCATGGTGAGGGATGCCGGAGAAGTAAAAGACATAGCCGAAGGTTTCGTCAATAAAAATCTTGACCATGCGTTCCTGAACCAGATCGATTTCTTCAGGAAAAACAATCCTTCCTCTGAGAACATAGCGAAATTTATTTTTTCGGGCCTGAAAAAAATCCTGCCAAACCTTGTTGAAGTTTGCGTTTCAGAATCCGATTCCGTGCGCGTTGTTTATAGAAAAAAATAGTTTATACAGTTTACATAGTTTACAGAGTTTACAAGTTTATAATTCGTGAAATTCGTCGTTTATCGACGTAGCCCACAAAGAATGTTGCGAAGCAAAGAATCCGTGGGAATTCGTGGTTAAAAGATTATGAAAAAGGCAGTGGTTCTTTTATCAGGCGGTATTGATTCCTCAACATCGCTTTTTTGGGCAAGGTCAAAAGGCTGGAAATGCCTGTGCCTTGCTTTTGACTACGGACAGCGCCATATAAGAGAGCTCAGGTCCGCGGCTGCAGTCGCACGGAAAGCAGGCTGTCAGCTGAAAATAGTAAAGTTAAATTTGCCGTGGAAGGGCAGTTCCCTGTTCGGCGGCTCGGGCAGGCTGCCAAGGCCGTCGTCATTAAAAGAAATAAGATCCAGGATCCCCTCAACCTATGTGCCGGCAAGAAATACTATATTCCTCAGTATAGCGCTTTCCTGCGCTGAAACAATAGGCGCGAACGCGGTGGTTATAGGGGCGAACGCTGTTGATTTCAGCGGATACCCGGACTGCCGGCCTTCATATTTCAACGCTTTCAGGCTCGTTGCCAGGCTGGGCACAAAATGCGGTATCAAGGGCAGGCCCGCGGCTATTATAGCGCCGCTTCTCAAAATGAACAAAGCCCAGATCGTCAGGCTCGCGGAAAGGCTTGGGGTGCCGGTTGATCTGACCTGGTCCTGTTACGCGGGCGGGAAAAAACCCTGCGGGAAATGCGACGCTTGCCTGTTGAGGGAGAAAGGATTCAAAGAGTCATAGTATCATAGTGTCCCGCCTGCGCAAATACCCAACAAACCTAAAATTTTCTATTCGAAAAGGTTTGTTGGTGCTTCGGCGGGCAGGCGCCGTATCAGAGTGTCATAGCTTAAATAATAAACAAATAATCACCGTAATCGCAGTCAGAAATCACTGTAATCAGAGATCAAAAAAAGGAGAAAAAATGAAAAAGCTTATTTTTTTGATTATCATCATACTTTCAGCTTTGGGCTTTCAGCTTTCAGCTGTTATTCAGGCCGCTGAACTGAAACCCGTGAAACCCGGACAGCTGGCTCCGCTTTTTATGCTGCGCGATTTTGAAGGCAGTTACGTTTCCCTCAAGAATTTCTGCGACGTTGATGACACTAAGACCCCTCCGGCGCTAAAGAAACAGAGAGCCGTCGTGATCCTGAATTTCTTTTCTACCATATGCTTCCCGTGCATGGAGGAGATGCCTGCCCTCCAGAGAATTTATGAAAAATATAAGGACAAAGGCTTGAAAATGTTCCTGATAAGCATTGACGGAAAGCCCGAGGAAGTGCTTCCTCAGTTCATAAAAGATTACGGCGTTGAAGTTCCCATTTTGCTTGACATGTACCAGAAGACACTCCAGAAATACGGTTTTGAGTCAGTTCCGCACACGATACTCATCGATAAGAACCGCAAGATCCTGTCAGTTTCAAAAGAAGACAAGGAAATAGACAAGAAGCTTGACGAGAAGTTGAGCCAATTACTGAAATAGATTATAGCGTAGATATTTAGATAAACGTGTAAAAAAGAAATGGAATGATTGTTCACCGGGAGACGCCATGAAAAAGACCGTAGTGGTGGCCCAGACCTTGTTTTTAATGTTAAATTTTATACTTTCGGCATACGCCCAGGAAATACAAGTGACCGCTGCGGTAATGGAGATGGAAGCAAAGGAAGGAGTTTCTCCTGGCGTGGTATTTATGCTGTCCGATTATCTGCGCACGCAACTTGTTAATACCGCAAAATTCACCATTGTGACAAGAGAAAATATGGAACAGATATTAAAGGAACAGCAGTTCCAGATGACAGGCTGCACTTCCCAGGAATGCCTTATACAGATGGGCCAGCTGCTTGGCGTGCGCAAGATATTTACCGGCACAATAGGCAAGATAGGCAGTACCTATTTGATCAATGTTAAGATCATAGATGTGCAGTCGGGCCAGATAGAAAAAGCAGAGACAGAAGAATGCGCCGGGTGTGAGGAGGACTCACTTCTTATTTCGCTCAGGAATATCGCAAGCAAGATAGCAGGATTATCCGCGCTTGAGAAAGTCCCTCAGAGAATTATCAAAGAAGAAAAAACCAAGAAAGGATACGCCGTTTCTTTTGATACACTTCTTTATCAGAGTTCTTTTACTCCTCCGGTACAGCAGAAACTTAGGGACGCGATAGGCTGGTATAAAGCATGCGCCACGTGGGTGCCACTCGGCCTCATTCCTTACGCGTATTTTGTTACTCCGGTAGGCGGGCTGATCTGCGGGGCAAACGGCGATGGAACCCTGAACGAAACGTTAAAGCTGTCAAATGTTAAGACTGTAGAACAACTTCTTGAAGGAAGCGGTTTTCCCGGATCTGCTCAATTTGAGATCAAGGAAGCGATAGGATGGTATAAAGCCTGTGAGGGATGGGCGGTAGCAGGGACGGTTTTTGAGGCTATGTATTGGGTTGGGTTAGTATTACAGATCTCTTCTTTTCAATATAATTATGCTTACTATAGCTATAATTCAGGACTTTATGTGGCAGGTTCCATTCTGAGTGGTGCAGGAGGATGGGGTATGTGGATCATAAGTCCTATAGGCGGCTGGATCTGCGGAGCACAGGGAGATGAGCATTTAAAAAAGGCATTGGATGCATATAATTTCAACGTTTCAGAGGACAGCAATGGATCCGGATTCCTTCCTTATTTTACATTAAAAGTCGATCAGATAAATTTAGGTTTTTGCCAAACTTTCTAATTTTTTACGAAAAATATTTAAATAGAACAGAAATATCAGTATAGAGAGGCAGGAGTATGTCACTAAAAAAAATTGTATTGCTAATTTTTTTACCTTTGGCGATTTATTCTTCATTTTCAATTTTTGCGCAGGAGAACAAATCAGGCGAACTTACAATACTGTTCACTAACTCCTCCAACGGAAGGCTGAATGCCTGCCCGACCTGCCCGAACCTGCTTAACGGCGGAATGCCCAGGCGCGCGGCGTTCATAAAGGAAATGCGCAAGAAATACCGGAATATCCTTGTCCTGGATTCGGGTGACCTGTTCCCGGTGCTTGCGCCGCAGGACCAGGCGGAATACGCTATAAAAGCCGTAAACCTGATGGGTTACGACGCGATCGGCCTGGGTGACCAGGAATTCATGTACGGGAAAGAAGCGCTCAAGGAACTTATGGGGAAAGCAACTTTCCCGTTCCTGTCAGCGACGATCGCAGTAAAAGGGGACAGTCCCGATTTTGACTTACAAAAATCGGGACAGTCCCCATTATTTACTAAGCCGTACATAATCAAGGATATAGGCGGATTTAAGATCCTGATAGCGTCTGTTGTGAATGACAGGGCGTTCCTTTTCTTCCCCAAAGAAAAGATCGAAGGGCTTGTGATCCTTGACCCGGCAGCGGTTTTGAAAAAGATCATTGCTGACACAAAAGGCAAGGCCGATATTGTTATTGTGCTTTCTCATCTCGGAGACGAAGGGGATGAAAA
>MNUP01000024.1 GCA_001871075.1 Candidatus Desantisbacteria bacterium CG1_02_49_89 | reverse complement strand
GAACTTTCCGGGAAGACCTGTTTTTCCGCATAAACGTTATCCAGATCCACATACCGCCCTTAAGGGAAAGAAAGGATGATATTCCGCTCCTGCTTGCCTACTTTCTACGCGCATACAACCAGCAGTTCAAAAAAAATATCGCGAACATTTCCGATGAGGCAATGGTGATGCTGCTGAATTATGAATATCCGGGAAATGTCAGGGAGCTTGACAACATAATACAGCACGCGGTCATAGTGTCCGAAGGCAATACGATTACGAAAAACGAGCTTCCCGCCTTTATACCGGCAAGGCAGGCCCTTCCCGAGCCTGTTACCCCTGAATTCAGGACAATGGAAGACATGGAAAAGGAAGCCATCAGGGAAACCCTCGTAAAATGCCACGGCAACCAAAGCCAGGCTGCCAAAAAACTGCGTATAGGCCGGACAACACTCATCCGCAAAATGAAAAAATTCAGCCTCAAGTATTAACTACGAAAGCACTCCGCCCGTCTTTCAGCGGGCGAGACTTCGCCCACCTAAAAGGATGGGCGAGGAAACTACGAAAACACGAAAATAGATTTATTTTGCTCATGACACATGACTCATGACTGTATTTTAAATCTCTCTAAATCCCTGTAAAAAGCTTTTTATATGTATCAAGATGGAACATATAAATTGTTTCAAAACGGAACATACAAGGCATATTTAGACACTGATTTACACAGATTATCACGGCTATATAATTATAGTTTCAATTATTTCTCAATAAAATCAATATAAATCTGCAATCTGCAATTTGCAATTTGCAATTCTAACCAAGTTGGCACTCTCCTTGCTTATTAAATAGTAACAAGTTACAAGTAACAAGTAGTTAGTAAAAACAGTTTCTACTTGACACTTGGCACTTGTTACTTGACACTGTAGTTGGAAAGCGAGGTGCACAATGGCCAAAATTATAGGAATAGACCTGGGAACAAGCAATTCAGCGGCGTCAGTAATGGAGATGGGGAAGCCGGTTATAATCCCGAGCGCCGAGGGCACATCCATCGGAGGTAAGGCGTTTCCCTCATACGTCGCATTCACGAAAGACGGGCAGCTCCTTGTCGGCGAGCCGGCAAGGCGCCAGACAGTCGCAAACTCCGAAGGCACTGTTATGGCTGTTAAAAGGAAGATGGGCCAGGACATTAAGCTTAATATATATGGAAAGGAATATACCCCCCAGCAGATATCCGCGTTCATACTGCAGAAGATCAAGAAGGACGCTGAGGCGTTCATAGGGGGTAAGATAGAGAAAGCCGTCATAACCTGCCCTGCGTATTTCAACGATAACCAGCGCCAGGCGACCAAGGATGCGGGCACGATAGCCGGCCTGAACGTTGTGCGCATAATCAACGAGCCTACAGCAGCCTGCCTTGCGTACGGGCTTGATAAGCTGGAACAGGAACAGAAGATCATGGTTTTTGATTTCGGCGGCGGCACTCTGGATGTTACAATAATGGACATGGATAAGGGTGTTTTCAAGGTTATGTCAACCAGCGGTGACACACAGCTGGGCGGCACTGATATGGATAACATCCTTGTTGATTACGTTGCCGGGGAATTCAAGAAGGAATCGGGCATAGACCTTAAGAAGGATAAAATGGCAATGCAGAGGGTGCGGGAGGCGGCGGAGAAGGCGAAGATAGAGCTTTCCACCACACTCTCCACTGACATCAACCTTCCTTTTATAACAGGCGACCCCCAGACAGGCCCTAAGCATCTTGCGCTGACCCTTAGAAGGGCAAAGCTTGAAGAGCTGGTTATGGATATCATAGAAAAGTGCCGCGGTTCAATAGAACAGGCGCTTAAAGACGCGAAGATAAGCCCCAGCGAAATTTCAAAGATAATACTTGTGGGCGGCCCCACCAGGATGCCGGTGCTGCAGAAATTCGTTGAAGATTATGTCGGTAAAAAGGTTGAAAGGGGCATTGACCCAATGGAGTGCGTTGCAATGGGCGCGGCTGTCCAGGGCGCGGTGATCGCAGGAGAGCTGAAAGACAAGGACCTTGTCCTGCTTGACGTAACGCCGCTTTCCCTGGGAGTTGAAACGCTGGGAGGCGTTCTCACGAAACTGATCGAAAGGAATACAACTATTCCCGCGCGCAGAAGCCAGATCTTTTCGACCGCGGCAGACAACCAGCCTGAAGTTGCTATAGTCGTGCTGCAGGGAGAAAGGACGATGGCTGATGACAATACGAAACTCGGCACTTTCCAGCTCACAGGCATACTGCCGGCGCAGCGCGGAATCCCGCAGATCGAGGTCGCGTTTGATATCGATACGGACGGCATACTGCACGTTTCCGCGAAAGACCTTGGTACAGGTAAGGAACAGAGCATAAGGATCACAGCCCCCACAAAGCTTTCAAAGGATGAAATTGACAGGATGGTCAAGGAAGCCGAGAAAGCGGCCGCGGAAGACGCAAGACGCAAGGAGGAAGTGGAAGCGAGGAACCAGGCTGATTCTCTTGTTTACCAGACCGAGAAACTGCTCAAGGAGCACGGGGACAAGATCAAGGCTGACGAGAAATCAAAGATCGAATCTTCGATAAACACAGTGAAAGAAGCCTTGAAAGGAAAGGACGCGGAAAAGATCAAGAAGGCGACGGAGGAACTCACCAACGCGACTTACCGCCTTTCCGAGGCTGTTTATAAGGAAGCGCAGACAAAAAGGCAGGCAAAACCCGGCCAGGAACAGCCCGGAGCGGAGAGCGCAGGCGCCGAGAGCGCCGCAGGTCCGGGCGCCGGCGCGCAGGCGCAGGCCGAAGGTTCCGAACAGGCGCAGCCCGGGAAAGACGGCGCTGTTGACGCGGAATTCCACCGCGATGACAATAAATAATGATTGCAGTGATTTTTAGAAGATGATTACAGTGATTATGAAAGAGATTGCAGTGATTATTTTAATCACCGTAATCATGAGTTGATAATCACCGTAATCATAAGTTGATAATCACCGTAATCTCAAAAAAGAAAGGAGGTGGAGTAAAATGCAGATAGTTCCATTGGGAGACAGGGTTCTGGTGAAGCCGTTAGAGGAAGTGGCAGAACAAGCCAAAGGCAAGATTTTAATACCGGATACGGCGAAGGAGAAACCGCAGGAAGGCGAGGTTATTGCCGTCGGCGACGGAAAGCTTTTGGACAGCGGTCAGAAGGTCCCGCTGCAGGTCAAAAAGGGAGACAAAGTTCTTTTCCCCAAATACGGCGGGTCTGAGGTGAAGATCGATGGTGTGGATTATCTTATCATAAGAGAAGAAGATATCCTCGGCATCGTTAAATAAAGCAGTGTCAACGTGTCAACGCAGTAACAAGGATTTATTGAAATAAATTATTCCTTGCATTTGCTCTGATACGCTGACACGTTGATACGCTGATACGCAGTTAAGGTGAAGGAGGGGGAGGTACAATGGCAAAGATGTTATCGCACGGCGAAGAAGCAAGACAGTCTCTTCTTAGGGGGATAGACGCAATGGCGAACACCATAAAGGTGACGCTGGGCCCCCGCGGAAGGCTTGTGGTGCTGGAGAAGAAATTCGGTTCCCCGGTTATGATCAACGACGGGGTTACCATCGCGAAGGAGATCGAGCTGGAGAACGCTTACGAGAATATGGGCGCGCAGCTCGTGAAGGAAGTCGCCAGTAAAACCAACGACGATGCCGGGGACGGCACGACTACCGCGACGGTGCTCGCGCAGGCGATCGCGCACGAGGGGATAAAGAACGTTACCGCGGGAGCAAATCCCGCGGCGCTTAAAAGAGGGATGGAGAAAGCGGTTGAAGCCATGGTTGAGGAACTTAAAAAACTCAGCAGGAAGATCGGCAACGAAAAAGAAGAGATAGCGCACGTTGCCGCGCTTGCCGCCAACGACGATTCGCAGGTAGGCACCTGGATCGCGGACGCGATGGAAAAGGTTGGCAAGGACGGGGTTATCACTATCGAGGAAGCGAAGGGGATGAAGACCGAGGTTGAGACCGTCGAGGGAATGCGTTTTGACCAGGGATATATCTCGGCTTATTTCATAACAAACCCCGAAAAGATGGAGGTTGTGCTTGAGGAACCTCTTATCCTGATACACGACAAGAAGATCAGCGCGATGAAGGAAATGATACCGCTTCTTGAGAAGATCGCGAAGATGGGCAAGCCGCTCCTTATTATTTCCGAGGAAGTGGAGGGTGAAGCTCTTGCGACCCTTGTGGTGAACAAGCTGAGGGGAACGCTTTCCTGCGCGGCGGTTAAGGCCCCGGGTTACGGGGACAGGCGCAAGGCCATGCTTGAAGACATAGCGACCCTTACAAGCGGCCAGGTTATAGCCGAGGAGCTTGGCCTGAAGCTTGAGAAGGTCGATATTTCAATGCTGGGCAAAGCCAAGAAAGTCGTGATAGACAAGGAAAATACCACTATAATCGAGGGCGCGGGAAAGAAATCCGACATCGAGGGAAGGATAAAGCAGTTACGCGAGGAAATCCAGAAGTCCACTTCCGACTACGACAAGGAGAAACTTCAGGAAAGGCTTGCGAAACTCGCAGGCGGAGTCGCGCTGATAAAAGTGGGCGCGGCAACCGAGACCGAGATGAAGGAGAAGAAAGCGCGCGTTGAAGACGCGCTCTCAGCCACAAAAGCGGCTGTGGAGGAAGGGATCGTGGCAGGCGGCGGCGTTGCCCTGATAAGGGCTGTGTCCGCGCTGGACAAGCTCAACCTGTCAGGCGACGAACTTACCGGCGCCATGATCATCAAAAGGGCTGTTGAGGCTCCCGCGAGGCAGATCGCCGTGAACGCGGGCTGGGAAGGCTCTGTGGTCGTCGAGAGGATAAAAAAGGAGAAGGATGATTTCGGTTTTGACGCGGCAAAGTGCGAATATACCAATCTGATGAAAGCCGGTATCGTGGACCCAACAAAGGTTGTCCGGCTTGAGCTTCAGAACGCGGCAAGCATAGCGGCAATGGTGCTCACGACCGAGGCGCTTGTTGCTGATAAACCGGAGAAGAAGGAGGCCTCTCCGATGATGCCTCCTGGCGGCGGAGGATACCCTCCTGAGTATTAACTAGAAAACAATTATGAATTATGAATGATGAATTATGAGTCAAATGCATGGAATTTTATTTAAATCGATACCTTGCCGTTGATTCATAACTCATAATTCATAACTCATAATTTTATTTAAAAAAAACGGGCTGTTTCTGAATCATTAAGTGATTTGGAACCAGCCCGTTTTTTTATGTGCCCGTTTTTTTATGTGCGGAAATAATCAAAAGGTCACATTGGGAACAATCAAAGTGTCACATAGCCGGGGGAAAATTATTTAGGCTGGCTGGTTTAAAAATCAGGTAATAATCACCCTCTCCTTTATCCTCTCCCCTCGAGGGAGAGGGGTAGGGTGAGGGGGGTGGGTACTCTCGAAGGCAGAACCTGGAAAGTAGGACGATTTCCAGAACAGGAAGTAACCGTGGGTCTTATCCCCAACAGAAAGATTATTGTTTTAAAGGATGAGCAGAAAATTGGAGAGTTCCATCTTTAATTAATGTTCGGTTTTAAGGTTCCCAAATGTCCGCTTTTGAATGTTGCGGAACACAAGTGTGGTTTTTTCCTGTGCGGAA
>MNUP01000119.1 GCA_001871075.1 Candidatus Desantisbacteria bacterium CG1_02_49_89 | reverse complement strand
TAGGCAGCATAAAAACAGGCAGGTACAAGGTGCTGTGCGACTCAAAAACTTCGGTTTCTCTTAATTTCGCTGACTGGTCGCATGTCCACCCCTACCTGACCTCTGACAACAAGCGGGTAATATTCAATTCTGACAGGACAGGCGTTCCGCAGGTGTACGCGGCAGGCGTTGACCCGGATTTCCTTAAAAGCTTATCGTAACCACGCGATTACACACGATAAACCACGGAGACACGGAGGCACGGAGATTTTTCCACGAAACCCGAAACAAATATATTTCAACCACGGATTATTACATTCAGCATTCAGCTTTCAGCATCCAGCAAATACAATGGAGGAGAAATGAAGACGGTCATACTGCTTTTGATCTCAAATATATTTATGACGATAGCGTGGTACGGGCACCTGAAATACAAGGACTCGCCTTTGTGGATAGCAATCCTGGTAAGCTGGCTTATCGCGTTCGTCGAATACTGCTTCCAGGTGCCTGCGAACCGCATCGGGCACTACCAGTTCTCAGCCGCTCAGCTGAAAACCATACAGGAGATCATCACGCTTATCGTGTTCGCCGTTTTTTCGGTTACATATCTCAAAGAACCTTTCAGGTGGAACTACGTAGTCGGGTTCCTTTTTATGGTTGCCGCCGCGTTCTTTATGTTCCGCAAATGGGCGTGAGCAGGCCAAACGAATAACCACGGATGCACACGGGTAAACACGGATTTTGCCGGTGAAGGTACTGAAATTTTTTAAACGCGAAACCTTTAAGCTTCGAAACCGCGAAACAAATACATTTGCGGCCGTATATCAAAGGGGGGAATATGAATGAAGCAATTTCGGAAATGCTAAAAAAAGTAAGCTCAGAAAATCTCAAAAAACACTTATACTATATCGCGAAAGACCCCCTGCCTTTCCGCAAGGTGAACTATACGGTTCCGGGCCACAGCAAGAACACCCTGGATGAAGCAGACGATTTCCTGCAGGCAAGGCTTGAGGAATACGGGTACACGGTTGAAAAAGAAGAATTAAAGGTAAAGGCGTTCTCAAGGGACGAATCCAAGCCAAAATCCCACCAGTATTCATTCCCCCCCGCTGAATCACCCTGGCATACCGCTTATAACATTTACGCCAGAAAGAAAGGGGTTGAGTTCCCTGAAAAGATCATGGTTGTCATTTCCCACAAGGATTCCCAGAGCTGGGTTGATTCTCCCGCGGCTTATGACAACGCCACCGGGACAGTCGCAAGCCTTGAAATAAGCCGCGTCCTGCAAGATTACCGGGCAAGGCATTCGATATGGTTTGTCTTCTGCAACGAGGAACACGTGCCCTGGACAAGTGTTGCCGCGGCAGAAAGGGCGAAGGCGCGCGGCGATAATATCACAACCGTTTTTAACATTGACACTATCGGCGGGAAATCCCAGGCGGACATTGACGCGGGAAACAAAACAAGCGCCGTGCTTTACACCACCGAGCCGGACGGAAAAAGGCTCGCGGAGATCGTGACAAAAGCCAACACCGACTACGGCATAGGCCTGAAGCACACGGAATACAAGAGGCAGGCGCCCGGGGACGATGACGGCTCGTTTGTTAAGGCGGGATATACCGCGGCTATCGCCCTGTTCGGTTCCTATCCCTACGCTGACCCCGAATACCACAAAGAAGGTGACTCTGCTGACAGGGTTGACATTGAAAATGTGTTCCTGGCAACAAAGCTGGCGCTGGCCGGCATACTGGAAATAGACAGTATAGAATAAAAATGCTCATAGCTCATAGCTGAACGCGGCTCATTGCTCATGGTTAAACAATAGTTTTAATTTAAATCAAAGGCCTTGCCGTTGACTCATAATTCATAACTATTATTTAACTTGACTTTTTATCCGGTATATGATATATTAAATCCATTCAAGTCAAGTTAATAAAGGAGCGGGATGCAATACAGGGATTTCGGGAAAACCGGCTTGAAGATTTCGGCGCTGGGGTTCGGGGCGATGAGGCTTCCGAATATAATGAACGTGATACTGGAGGACGAGGCGATCGCGGTGATACAGCGCGCCTTTGACCTTGGAGTGAATTTCCTGGACACCGCGTTCGTATACGGGGAAAGCGAGCTCGTGTGCGGCAAGGCGCTCAAAAAATACCCCAGGGACAAGATCATCGTGTCCAGCAAAAATCCGATGTGGGACAAAAACTACACGGATACCCACTGGCGCAGGAAACTGGAGCTTTCGCTTAAAAGGATGCAGTTAAGCTATTTTGACATATACGCGGTCTGGCATGACGTGCGCATGGACGCGTATTTAGAGAGCAAAAAGGTTGAGAACAACTGGCTGAAAGAAGCCCTGAAAGCGAAAAAAGAAGGTATCCTGAAGCACCTGATCATCTCCTGCCATGACACCCCGGAGAATATGATAAAACTTTTTGAGGAAGGATATCTTGAGGGAATGATCCTGCAGTACAACCTGCTGGACAGGGTCAACGAGAAGGTTATAGAATACGCGCATAATAACGGGCTTGGCATCGCGGTCATGGGCCCTGTCGCAGGCGGTAAACTCGGCTCGCCGTCACCCGAGATCCAGGGCCTTATACCAGGCGGCTCAAAAAGCACCGCTGAGCTCGCGCTGAGGTTCGTGCTTTCGAACCAGGGCGTTTCAACCGCGATGTCGGGTATGAACACGGTCAAAATGGTCGAGGAGAACTGCGCGGTCGCGTCAAGCGAAAAGCCGCTTTCTGAAAAAGAACTTAAAGGCATACAGGCCGCGCTGGACGAAAAGAAAAAGCTCGCCGACCTTTACTGCACGGACTGCAAATACTGCATGCCCTGCCCGAACCGCGTGAACATACCTGCGAATTTCTCCGCCATGAACTCTTTCCGGCTGTACGGGCTTAAGGAACACGCGAAGCACGTTTACAAGCACCTTACGGAAAGGAAGGCGAGCGCCGAGTTCTGCAAGGAATGCAAAAAATGCGAGGAGAAGTGCCCGCAGAAAATAAAGATCTCAGAACAGCTGAAAGAAGTGGCGTTGACCTTGAAAGAAACAGCGTAAATGCGTGTCAATGTATCAACGCAACTGCAAGGAATCTATTGCCCGCCCCTTTGGGGCGAGGTCTCGCCCCGATGGACATCGGGGCGGATAACTCAGGGCTTCTCGAAGACCCGCCAATCTTGTTGGGAGGGAGCCCTGATTCCTTCATTCATAACTCATAATTCATAATTGAATATATGGAGAAATTATGCCGGACGCGCCGATAGTTTATTTCGCGGATATAGCTATAGAGGCCCTTGAGGGGAACAAGACCCTGCCCGCTAAGTTCAAGCGTATGCTGAAGAAATTCGCGCTTGCGGAAAGGGTGAAGGATAAAAGCGTGGGTATAAAGATGCACCTGGGCGGGGGCATTGGTTACACCACGGTCCATCCTTTTTTCGTGAGGATGCTTGTGGACGAGCTGCGGGAATCCGGAGCAAAGCAGATAAAGGTAATGGACGGGGACCCGGGCCCGGGGGTTGTGCGCGGCTATACACCGCAGACCCTGGGATGCCCGATCGTATCGTGCTTCGGGGAATCAGGCAGATATACCTACAGGGAAAAGATCGGTTTCAAGCACCTGGATGAGGCGATATTCGGAGGCGAAGCGGTTGACTGCGATTTCTTCATAGACCTTTCGCACGTGAAGGGGCACGGTGACTGCGGGTTTGGCGGGGCTTTGAAAAATATTGCGATGGGCACTGTTCCCGGGGAAACGCGGGGTAAGCTCCACTCGCTTGAAGGCGGCCTTAAGTATGACAAGTCAAAATGCAAGTTCTGCCTGAAATGCAAGGAAAGCTGCAGGACTGACGCGATACAGCCGGACAAAGAAAAGAAGATTATCAACTTCTTCCTGCACAACTGCACGTACTGCCAGCACTGCGAAATGATATGCCCGGAAGGCGCTATAAAAATGGAAGGCAGGAGATTCGAGGATTTTTCGAAAGGGATGGCGCTTGTGACCGCCGCGTTCCTGAAAAAATACAAGCCCGAGAACCTGCTTTTCATTAATTTCCTTATGAACATCACGGTGTTTTGCGACTGCTGGGGGTTCTCCACGGCAAGCCTTGTGCCGGATATAGGGATATTGGGCTCATCGGACATCGCGGCGATCGACACGGCCAGCCTTGACCTGATCGACAAGGAAAAGGTCCTGCCCAAAGGCCTGCCGCCAGGCAGGAAACTGGTTGAAAAGGGAAAACACCTGTTTGAGAAGATCCACGGCAAAGACCCCTACCTGATGCTTAATTACCTTTCCGAGGCCTACCCCTGTTCAATTAAATATAATATCGAGGAAATAAAATAGCCGGCTTTGCCCGCTTTAAACCTTCCGGTATATATGGCTGTCTAAAATAGCGTATATACAGCAAGTTTTTCGCAGAATACCCTGTCTAATTATATAGAAGCGTAAAAATTAACCACAGAGGCACGGAGTTCCCTGTAGTTCCGATAAAACTGGAACTCAACACAGGGACCTACGGGTCAGAACCAAGTTAATGACCCTACGGCACAGAGAGTAACCACTTTGACTCTCTGACTCTCTGAATCTAAAGGGGGGTTATATGAAGAAGATTTTGATTCTTGTGATCGGCGCGGCAATAATGTTAGGCGCAGGCGCTTACGCGCAGATGGGCGATATGGACACCTGCCCGATGTGCAAAGGCAGAGGAATGGTGGAAAAGGGAATGATGCATCCCAGGATGGGAATGCAGGGCGCGGAGATGCAGGGCCAGAAGATGGGCCAGATGCAAAAACAGATGATGCAGGGCAGGATGGCGCAGGGAATGCAGCAGAACCGCATGAGCGCCGCAGGGCCTATGATGGGGGGCAGGGAAATGGTCGCCACCTCTGACGCCGGCGTGGTCCTTATAATAGGAAACAAAATGTATAAATATGACAAGGACCTGAAGCTCAAGGGCGAAGCCGAGATCAAAATAGACATGGAAGCTATGAAGAAAGCGCAGGAAGAGATGAAGAAAATGAGAGAAGAAATGATGGGCAAGGGCCCGGCGCCCGGCAAAAAGATGAAAAACACGTTCGGAGAAACGCCTTCCATGAAAAAGCATAATTGAGTAACACGAAATCCTGCAGGAGAGCCGGCTACCAGGCATGTAAACATAAACAAAGCCCGTTTGCGCGAAGTGCAGCCGGGCTTTTTTTTATTATGATACTTGACCCCTGCTAATCCCGATAAATCGGGATTAAGCTGCCGGGGTCTGCGTCTCTAAGTTTAAAGGTATGTTTTTTCCTGTTCCGCAACATTCAAAAGTATACTTTTGGGAACCTTAAAAGTATACTTTCTCATAAATGATATTCCCCGATTTTCTGCTCATCTTTTAACACAATAATCTTTTTGTTGGGGATAAGACACACGGTTACTTCTTGCTCCGGAAATCGACCTACCTTCCAGATTCTGCCTTCGAGAGTACCCACCCCCC
>MNUP01000080.1 GCA_001871075.1 Candidatus Desantisbacteria bacterium CG1_02_49_89 | reverse complement strand
GAGCCTATATAGGTTATTTCAACACCATTGTGGCCGAGGAGAATTTTCAACAGTTCCTCTCCCGCCATTCCTGTTACACCCGCTATTCCAACTTTAACCATTAAAGCTCCTTTAACCACAGATTCTCACGGATTTCCACAGATGACCTGCCGTAGAAGCGGGTCATTGCGAGGAATGAAATGACGAAACAATCTAATACAAGATTGCTTCACCTGCCCGCCACGCTTCGCTCGCGGCTTCGGTTCGCAATGACAGATTAGTATAGAATCTCGTGTTAATCTGTGAAATCGTGTGGTTTCAGTATGTTGCAAATTGAAACAGGGTAATATTATATCATAAAAATATGAAAAAGTCAAGAAAATAAAATCCCCCTTCATCCCCCTTTTTAAAAGGGGGAAATAGGGGGATTTATATTGAAATCCTGTAAAATACGTGCTGATGAATCGGGACCGCTGCAAATCGGGCGCAATGAATTGCGCCCCTACCTATCGCAGGCTAAAGCCTGCGGCTACCAGCAAGCCTGAAGGCTTGCCCTACGAAATATCTCTACGCATAATCTTGCCTTACACCTTATCCGCCCCGATATTCATCGGGGCGAGACCTCGCCCAGACAGATGTCTGGGCGGGCACCTTACACGAAAAACATCCTGCTCGTTATTTGGCTAAAACGACCGAGCCGTTCTTGAATTCATTATCCATCCTGATCTGGTAAATATAAAGCCCGACCGGGCATATCCTGCCCAGCTCGTCTGTTCCGTCCCAGATTATCCCTTCGCCCATACCCACCCTGTTCTCAACAAGGACTTTGACCAGCCTTCCTTTAAGGTCATAGATCTTCACGGTAATGGTCTTCGGTGAAGGAAGCATAAGCAGCAGAGTTGTCTGGTCTGCCTTGCCGTCCCCGTTGGGCGAAAAAGGATTGGGGAAAAAGGAATTTGGAACAGGGTTCCCGCCCGCATCTACCAGGATATAGCGCGGCGCATAACAGTAAAGGGTGTTCGTGTTCGTGTTGCCGACCGGATTGGGCCCGGTGATCGTCAGGCTTGCGAACCCCCCTGATATATTCTGACCGTACAGATCAAACGGCTTCGTCTGAAAATGCATTGAATCAATCCATGTCCCGTCGCCGGTGCTTATGTGGATCACAACGTTATTCTCATCGGTCAGGTCAACAAAGCAGCTGCCGTTGTTTGAATCCATCGGCACGTTGAAATACAGGTCAAGCGTCATCTTGTCTTCATTTTTAAATATAAGTGTGGGACCCGCGGCATTGCTCGATGCTATGCCCTGCAAAGCAGGATATATTTTAACCTCTTTCAGTAAGACTTCGGCCCTGGAATTAGACGGAATTTCAACCTGAGCCCTGTATTTTATGTACCTGGAAGGCGGAAGCTGCAGGATGCTGCCGCTTGAACGGTACGGGCCTGTCTCGGCCCACAACCCTGTCAGTTCGTCCTTTATGCTTGCGTAAAAGGACAGGGTGCAGCCCTGCGGAACGTCGGCAACCCAATCCATCCTGCCAAGCGTTGCGCTTTCCTCGCAGTCACATTCAGTTGATTCCAGTACGCCGCCGGGAGAAAGAAAACGCCCGAAAAACCCTGAGCCGCCGTAATCAGCTTTTATCTCGTCCGAAGAAAAACAGCTGTTATATATTTTAACCTCATCTATCAGCCCGGGCCATTTGCTGCCGATCAGGACAGGATCCGCGCCCACGTTAATTGAACCGGATCTTTCGACTGAACCTTTCAGCTCACCGTTAATGTAAAGTTTCATTGTTGTCCCGTCAAAAGTCATGGCTGCATGGAACCATTCACCCAAAACCGGGACGAACCCGCTTGATGCCCTCGGCTCAAATGACGCGTCTGTCTTGATAAATGAGCTTATCTGGAGGCCTTCCCCAGAATTGTCGCGCCTTACAACAAACGAATTGCTTTTCCGGATAATTTGCAGGTAATCTGAATTGTCGCTGTCGTACCTTGC
The DNA here is from genome assembly GCA_001871075.1 of Candidatus Desantisbacteria bacterium CG1_02_49_89. GTDB lineage: Bacteria > Desantisbacteria > UBA1551 > UBA1551 > UBA1551 > UBA1551. Next base: position 7,892 of record MNUP01000080.1, on the reverse strand, counting down.
CCAGAGCAGTATGGTCATTTTATTGGTCAGGTCAAGAGAATTTGCATCAGCAACTGATATAGACCCGCCCGCGCCGCAATCCGCAGCCCCCCCTATTTTACCCGTCCCCCACTGGGCGGCACCAAGCGTCCCGTTGTTTCCGTAACCGGAAACATCGCCTGCAAATGTACCTGAGCCCTCATCCAGGTGAAATATGAGAACCGAATTCTCAATTTTAGTGCTTGACCCGCTTGCAAATTCCCCCGGGCCCTGGACCCAGGGCAGGCCGGCGGCGTAACTGCAGCTGAAAGCCCGAAGGAGCTGAAAGCTGAAAGTTAAGACTAACAACAAGAAAATTTTACGCATAATCCCTCCCGTCCATAAATTATAAATCCGCATATGGCTTATGGCTTATCGTTAAACACAACCATAGACCATTAGCCATAAGTCAACATTTCAGACTTCAGGCCTAAAGGCCTGAGTTACATCTATCTGATGATCTGCCCCTCACCCCAGCCCTCTCCCGCAAACAACACCCCCATCTCAGTCTTCCCCCTTCAGAGGGGGAAGAAGATCAGGGAATAAATTTAAAAGGAGAAGATCTCGTGGCCCTTGACCCCGGTGAAGAAGTCGATCGCGACCCACATCCCGGCGCTTAGGAACTCGGCGAAGATGAAACCCAGGAAACCCGGCATCAGCAGCCTGTAAACCTTGATACCCCCGATCCTCATGACTATGGTCTTTACCAGCCAACCGAGGAATATCGGGAACCAGAAGTTTATCATCGGCCAGGACGCTCCCATAAGGTACCCTATCGGGGAGAAAGGCCACCACAGGAACGTGCGGTGCATGAACATAAGGAACCACATCGTGGCTCCGCCGATCCCCATTGACACAAGGCCCATGGGCTGGGCTTTCTCACCCGTGTTTATCAGGTACGTGGTCCACGAGGAGAAAAGGTTCTTCGTGTAATACGTGGTGAACCAGTAGTGAAGGTTCACTCCCCCGAACTTGTACATCAGCCTCATGTATGACCAGTAGGACACCACTATCGCAAGCAGCACCGACACCACCATCCCCACCGCAAGCAGCCTGCGGTTCTTGCCCGGGATCGCCTCGGAGATCTTAAGGCCCTGCATTATCGGAGGCATAAGCGGGCTTCTGTTGTCAACCATCCAGAGATGGTCAAAGAAGGTCATCCATGTTATGTTGACGGGGCTGAACATCGCGCTTCCCCCGGCAAGCATGATCATGTTCCAGGGCCTAAGGGGGTGCTGGACGTAAAGCATGCCGCCCTCGCACACGAGCCGCACCGCGACGATGTGCATCAGGAAATAGATCACGAAAAGGAGCAGGGTCAGCCAGAACGAAGCGCCCATCGCTTTGCCCCAGAAAGAGATGCCGACCATGCCTATGATCAGCCCGAAGATCGCGAACCGGTACGACAGCATCTCGCCTGAATCATCAATTGCCTTGTCTCCGGTAAACGCCTTCCTGAACATATCCTTAAGATGCTTGCGCATCGCCCACAGGCTTATCACGGCGAATACTAATATCCCGCCTGCCATCTGGTGCGCGACAAAAGCGCGCACAGGGTAAGCCTGCACGAACGGCATTGGGAATCCCATCGTAGCGCCGATCAGCTCCTGGAACCTGAAGAAAATGTAAAAAAACCACAGGGAGAAAGAAAGCTGGACCGGCAGGATATAGGTCAGGCCTATGATGCTGAAAGGGATCCGCAGCCACAGGCAGATAAGCTGGTTGAAAGGCTTCTTCTGCGCGACGAACCTGCCTATGTCGATAAGCTGGACGTTGATCTTCGGGATAGCGGGGAAATAGAATGAAAGCCCGTTGATGGCGTGGATTATAAAGGGAACCGCGAAGAACATCCACATGACCTTGTTCTTGAAGAAAGGAGGGACAAGGCTTTTATCCCCTTCTTCCTGCGCCGCCATTTCCACCGGCACTGAAGTGAGCGGGAATATGAGCTTTTCGTTCTCTATCCACTGCTTCCTCAGCACGGTGCTCAGGCAGAAAAAAACAAGATAGACCGCGAGCGCGAGCAGGGTCCACATAATAAGCGGCTGGGTCCACGCTGCCCAGGGTATCTTTTGTCCCGCGGGCAGGCCTTCATAAAGGTAGGTTACCGCTTCCGGCGTGGAAGGCTTCATCCACTGCGGGATATACTGGTGGAAGGTTTCCGCGAACTTGTTTTCCGGGCTCGCGAAATAGAAAGGGCCCGCGATATACGGTATAAGAAGCCCTGTCAGGCCGAACGAAGGGATACCCGCTCCCACAAGCATCATCACGTAAATGGTCAGCAGTTCCCCGGGTTTCAGCCCTATCTTCAATAACTTCAGAAGAAAATTGATTCCCAGCACCAGGACCACGAACGTAAAGAACGATGAAATGGGAAAAGCCGTCAGCCCGACCCACGTCCCGTGCATCACCAGGTCGCAATACGGGATTGCGAACGCCAGAGCCAGCACGCACACGATACCGATAACCAGTGCCCTTCCAGTCATGTTACCCCTCCTTTTGAAATAAAGTGTCAAAGTGTCAGAGTTTAAAAACTATTTCAAAAGTCAAATTGAAAATTGTAAATTTCAAATTTTCTATAAATCCCGAAAGGGTCCTTTTGAGACAATTTGAAATTTGCAATGTCTTTCAGGGATTATTCGCCCCTGATGTAGTCCACTTCGAACTTGCCGCCGGTGCCGCCCTCAACAGGATCAAGCCGTATGCCTGTTATGGTCTTGCCTGCCCACATATTGTCCCTGCCGACCTCGAACACGAACTCGCGGAACCGGTAATCAGGCGCAAGCGGCAGGTGTATGACCTTGTCCTCAGCCCAGTCTGGGCTGTCAGCCGTGATCCAGTAGATGGCTATGCCGTTGCCGAAATTGCTTTTAGCGCGGACTTTCACGGTCTTGTAAAGGTTGCCGTCAACCTTAACGCGCGACCTGTTCATGTAGGGATCGCCGCCTGTCGCGTTACCCTTCAATACGCCGTCCTCTGAAGTCAAGTTGTCTATCTGGTTCACGGGAGACCAGCCTTCCATGTCAGAATCAAACGTGAACGCTATCTTGTCTGTCTGCTTGGGGATCACGGTAATGTACCTGTATTTCGCGCCTTCAACCTCAACCTTGTCAGCGCCTTTTCCCTGGTTGATCCTGACTGACAGGAAGCCCATGCCGGATTCGTATTTCCAGCCAATGTCCCTGTTCCCGTAAACCTTAATGTTTTCAGCAAGCTCCGAACCGTTAAGCGTGACCTTTACCGGCCTGCCAATGCTCGTGATCACAATATAACCGCCGCCCTCACCCTCAGGGAACAGCGCGCTGAATTTCAGCTTGTTTTCTTTCCAGGCGATATCCGCGACCTTCGCGCGGGCGTTGATATACAACCTTTCTTTCCCTGTGCCTGCGATGTATGTCGCGGGCTCCAGGTCCCTGTCAAGCAGCTTATAAACGTTCTTCAGGATCTGCCCCGGCTCAAAAACCCAGGGGCACTTGACCCACAGCTTCCCGTTCGAAGTGCTGAAGTTATCAGGCCACAGCGCGACATCCTTGCCTTCTTCATTCTGCTGGTACATGGCGCTGATTGTTATTCCCTCGGCAACTTTGCGCCAGGGGAATGTTTTGTCAAGGTCAGCAAGCTTCAGGATCGCGTAAGCATACCGCAGCCCGTTCCACTGCACAGGCTGGCCTATCCAGGAAGAACCATACTGGGAGCCGCCGAATATAGCGATAGACGCGTACCGCATCACGGGATGGTCAGGCTGGTTCCAGACATACACAAAAGGCATGCCTGCCCACGCCCACCTTATCGCCTCGTCAAGATACTGTTTTTCACCGGTGAACCAATACGCTTCGATATAGGCATCAACAGCGTCAGCAGCCGCGAGTATGTCCGGGGTGTGCACCGGGCACTCCCATACCTGGGCAGCGCGGGGAACGTTGAACTGCTTCATGAATTCAAGCGATTTCTTTACGGTGTTGAAAACTTCCCAATCCCCTGTCATGCGCACGAACCTCAGGACTTCATACGCGCTCCTCGCGCAGGTCCCGAGTTCAGCCGCCTTGTCCGGGCCAAGCAAGCCGTAGTCATAGCCCTTGAACGGGAAAGACGTGCCTATCCTTGTCCTGAACCTCCATGAACCGTCCTCCCACATCCCGTCCAGCTGAGAACCTGCCTGCCCGCCGAATCCCAGGATCGCAGCAGCCGGGTTTGCCCATGTGAAACCCGCGTCATCCCCCCAGACTGTTGAAAATCCGCCTATTTTCATTGCGCGGTCAACCATATCAAGATATTTCTTTTTCAGCTCTTCGTCTTTTGTCATTACAGAAGCCATTTTAAGCTGGAACGCGAAAGAAGGCGGAACCCCTTTCAGGCTCATATCCCCTCCGCCTTTGGATGTCCACCACTGCTTCTCTCCTTCAGCCCATAAAGATTCAAGGTACGCCTTCATGCTGAATTCTATCTCTTTTGTATAGCTGCCTCTCGGAAGCGGAGCAGGATCAGTCACACCGTATGTATTGAACCATCTGTTAAGGCAATCTATGGATTCTTTTACAGGCGTTGCCGCGACTATATGGGAAACGATCTTCAGCGGCACTCCTTTTTTAAAAGGATACGGGTTGCTGACCGCCTCAAGGTTGTTCTGCCCCAGCCACTCGATCGTGGAAGGCAGGAACAATCCCATTAGATGGTTTTCCTGACCGTCAATGAAATTTGGAGACGCATAGACCGCGGCAGGCCTTATGTTTGCGCCATCCCATTTCTGCAAAGCGTCCCACATAAGGGCTATCGCAGTCCCGTCCTTTGAAACCGCCATGAACGGGATAGTAGGCTTGTTCCCGTGCGGAACATACCTTAAATAATAGTCAGGGTCGTGCATGTCAAGGTTGGAAGAAGACTGTTCGTCTCCCACCAGCCACTCAAGCCCGCAGAACAGGCCGTCGTCCTTCTTTGAGCCGAAACTTCCCTCTCCCGCGTAAAGCATCGGGCCGTACAAAACAACAAGGCTGCCGTCCTTGTCAGGCACTGCTTCGTATTCCGTCTTTATCCTGTCGTCTTTTCCTATAAGGAACAGGCAGCGGAACTTCCAGTTAGTGCCTGTCCCGTCATCTATCGTATCCCTGAATTCAATGCCTGCCTCTCCGGAATCAAGCTGGATCGGGTTTCCCGAACCGCAGTATATATGTTTCCTTATTATATTCTGGTCCTTTTTGACCGCAAGGTAGCTCAGGGAGCTTGCGGAAGCCACCCTCTCCCATTTCCCGTCCTTATTGACGTCAACAGCGAATACCCCGTACCCGAAATCGTTTTTAGGAAATACAAGGCGCACCTTATCGTTCGCAAGTATGAAATCATCACCTGACCTGCTGATCTCGGGTTTTATAGGCACCGCGCCCTCTTTCGTAATGGGCTTTGCCACAACCATCCTCGAGTTTGCAGTGAGCTGTTCCATCCCGCTGAACCCGACCGTGATTACCGCGCTGCCCGCAATCGGAACGTCTGACTTAACGGTCCACTTTAATGTCTGCGGGGATTTCCTGCTCAGAAGCGCGATATTCACCTTGCTGGTCCCGTCAATTATGGTGAATCCCTTGGGGAGCGCAAGCTCCGCTGCGCCGTCTTTCGCGGATTTCCCGCCGGCGTTTGAAACCTCGCAGGAAAGCGTGAAAGGCTTGCCGGTCTCGGCAAGCGGTGTTGAAACCTTTAAGGGTGAAATTTTCGGGGACGGGGGAAGGTTTGCCACGATCTCGTCTTCTTTCAGCGCCCGGTTGAAGATCTTGACGTCGTCGATCAAACCGATGAAATTCTCCCCGATCATAAGATTATTCGGTTTGGTCGTAATTTGCCCCTTCCTGTCCGATTCTGTTTTTACACCGTTGATCCATATCTGGTCTTTCGCGCCGTCCCACACTGCTGTCACGCAAACCCACTTGTTCAATTCCGGGACTTTACCCTGTATCCTGGGTTCAGGTATCCCTTCCAAAAACACAAAGAACGAAGGCCTGCCGCCTTCAGGCGGGTTGTCAAAACGCAGGAGGTAGCTGTCCCACAAAGCGACCAGGATCTTGTATGTGTCCGGCTCATAATCGGTCGGGCAGACCCACATCTGGATCGAGAGCGCCTTGCCCAGCGCCAGTTTTTCGTCATACTGGACCTCGACGCGCCCGCCGTTCAATTTCAGAGCGTTGCCGGAAATACCCTTATCCCAGTCAGCGTCCCCCACTATTTCGCCGTCAAACGCGTTCCCGGAAGAATCTTTTGCCAGGGTCCCGCTGCCTTCGTCAAACTTCCACCACGCTATAAGGCCTTTATCAGTTTCTGGGCTGATCCTAAGGGTCAGGTCCTTTGACTGCGCGACCTCACCCTTGCTGTCGTAAACTAGAATTTTAGCTTTCTCTGCTTTATCACTGATGCCTGTTACTGACCAGACAGCTGTGTGCTGGCCTGACGCAGGAATGTTCGTGATGGTCTGGACCAGCGGTTTATCTGATTTAAGGCCTGCGGGAAGCTTCAGCTCAACCTTAACGCCTGCAAGTGCCAGGTCCCCGATATTTTCTACAACCGCTTTTACCTCACCCGGCTCTCCTGCTGATTCAGGCTCTGAAAAAGAACCCTCGCTCAGTTTCGGCTGTCCTTCTTTCTTGTCAAAATACGCGAAATCATCCAGATAAATCTCTCCCTCGCCCCCGGTGATCCTGGGGGAGATATGGACCCATTTGACCTTAGGGTTCTTCGAATAATCGAATTTGACCCATCCCTGGTGCCACTTGCTGTCTCCGACGTGCTCTAAGGGAATGGTGAACTCTGATCTCTGCTCTCCTGTGTCTTCCATTGGGCGGGCGCTCATCGGGATAGTAAGTATCTTAATATTGCCTTTGGCTTTGGGTGCCTTATACCAGAATGAGATCCATCCCTTTTTCTGGGAAAGCATTGTTCCCTGCTCGCCTGAATCCGGTTTCCAGTCGCGGTTCAGGCCGGTCTCAGGATCCGGTATCCCCGGAGCGCGCAGTAAGTGAAGGGAATTCTTGCCTGAATGCGCTTCCTTAGTGCTGACCTCAACCAGGGAGCCGACCTGCTGCCATCCGGGAGCCCACCCGTCCTGGTCAAGCTCCTCGAATCCCGGGTTGCTTACAACCTGCGCGTTTTCCGCGCGGCAAAAGTTCAAAGTTAAAAGTTGTCCCAAAGGGATCCATTCGGAAAAGTTAAAAGTTAAAATAAGAACCAGGAATAAAATCTTCTTCATAAAGCCTCCGGTGCGTTAAACCTGCCCTTTAAAGCTTTCCGGGCGGGCTGCACTGCTGTGGATCGTAGAGCTTTAGGAGTAGACCCTTTAGGGTCGTTAAATAACGGGCCTCCCTCCTTAAAAACTGGCGGGTCTACGAAAAGGCCCTACTCCTATAACGGGGCTGAAGCCCCTACTCCCAAACCGTTAAACTAATATATTTCCTCAATCTCAATCTTAATCTCAATCTGCATTTACTGCAAACTACTGGCCGGCTTTCTGACCGAGGTAACGTATTTGTATTTCGCGCCCCTTATCTCCAGCGTTGCCTTTGAGGACAGGATCTTCACTTCCAGCCAGTTCCTTTGATAGCGCCATCCCTCTTTGTCTGATTTCTTTAAATTAGAGGTCTTCTCTATTATATTCCCATTAAGGACAACCGTATCAGGTGCGTCAATGCAGGCAATGACAGCATACCCGCTCTCCCCTTCGGGGAAAGACAGGCTGAAATCCAGCTTATTATTATCCCAGGAAATGCCGGAAACCGCCGCGCGGGTGCTGATATACAGTCTGGTTCTTCCGAGTTTTGTATGGGTAGCGGGTAAAACCGTTCCTGCTACTCATCCCGACAAAGCCGGGGCCACTCGCCCGTAGGCGAGTTTAACCAAAA
>MNUP01000101.1:23652-30122 GCA_001871075.1 Candidatus Desantisbacteria bacterium CG1_02_49_89 | reverse complement strand
GACATTCACGGCGGAGGTCAGGACCTGATCTTCCCCCACCATGAAAATGAGATCGCGCAGTCCGAAGCAGCAACAGAAAAAAAATTAGCTAAATATTGGATGCATAATGGTTTTATAACAATAAACAAGGAAAAAATGTCCAAGTCCCTGGGCAACTTCTTCACGATAAGGGAAGTGCTGCAAAAATACGACCCGATGGTTGTCCGCCTTTTCCTTCTTTCAGCCCATTATCGCCAGCCCATGGATTTCAGCGATAAGGAGCTGGACGCGGCCAAAGAAACTTATGAAAGAATGTGCACATTTAATAATAATCTAAACTTTGTTCTCGGATCAATGCAAAAACAATTGACAGAAGAAGAGCAGGAAAAACTTAATGCAAATAAAGCATTTTTGTCCGGTAGTAGAAAAGAATATGAAAAAATGTTAGAAGAAGCCATGGATGATGATTTCAATACTCCGAAAACGCTGGGGTATATCCACGAGCTTATTAATAACGCAAATATTTCAATGAAAAATACTGTTCCTGGTAGTAAAAATATAATGGACATCATTTACTTATTAAAATATACAAAAGAGCAGATTGATAAATGGACCGGAATCCTTGGCTTGGTAATTAAAACGAAGGTTTCACCGGAAGAGTTCAATACTCTGGTCGCCGAAAGGGAAACAGCGCGCAAAAACAAGGATTGGGCAGCAGCTGACAGGATACGCAAAGAGCTGCAGAAAAAAGGAATAACCATTGAAGACACTGCTTTCGGCCCGAGGCTGATAACCAAGAAATAATTTCAAAAGAAAGGTGTATTGTGCCTAAATTTGTAGATTGTTTTAAAAATGAAATTACTCTGTCGCAACAAAGATGGATACATATTATCCAGGAGCATCCCGAGGTAAAAGAATACATAAAAGAAATAGAAACAGTTCTTAAGGATCCCGATCTGATTAAAGAGAGCAAAAAAGACAGAGAAGTTTATTTATATTACAGATTTTTCAAAGAAATTCTAAAAGGGAAATATATAATCGTGGTGGTTAAAAAGATTATGTTGAGTTTCGTGGTAACATGCTACATTACTGACAGGATAAAGGAGGGTGATATAATATGGGAGAAAAAATAGCTTTTTCATATGATAAGGAAGGGGATGTTCTGGATATTTCTCTGGGAAAGCCCCGGCAGGCCATTTCCAGGGAAATTGAGGACGATTTCTTTGTCAGGCTGGATGTTGATTCAGACAGGGTGGTCGGTTTCTCGATATTGAACTTTGAGAAATGGTTCAAGACAAAAACCCTGAAAACGGTTCCTGTAACTGGCAATTTTTCTCTGATAAAAGAAACGGTGTCCGTGCGGGAGAAAAAACCACCGTATAAAACCAGATAAAAGGGATAGATTCCTAGGGGATGAACATGGCTGAGAAATTTGAAATTGAGATAAGGGTGCCCTACGCGCACACGGACCTTATGGCAACGGTCTACTATTCGCACTACTTCGAATATTTTGAAAGGGCAAGGGTTGAGCTGCTGCGGCATATAGGTTTTTCGCACAAGAAACTCGAGCAGGGTGGAACATGCCTTGTTGTCACCGAGGCTTTCTGCAAATACCTGCGGCCTGCACGGTACGATGACGTATTAATACTCAGGCCCTGGATCGCGGATGTGGGAAGTGCGTCCGTGCTTATAGAATACGAGATCCTCAACAAAGAGACAGGGGCAATCGTAACAAAGGGTTCCACGAAGCTTGCTTTCGTTGACGGGAAAGGCAAGGTGTGCCGGGCGCCGCAGGATATGGCGGAGCGCCTGAAGCAGGAAATACAGTCATGAGTAAAATATGCTAAATGTTGAAAGCCAAAGAATTTCCACGAAAGCCGCGCCTACGCCAAGGCTTCGGCGGGCAGGCACGAAAGTGCCCCCTGCAGCTGCTGCGCAGCTCAACGCAGGGGCCTGCGCGCCAGAGCTGAGCGAATGGCGCTACGGATGAAAACACGAAATTCAGCCACGGATTTCCACGGATAAATATTTTACTTGACTCTTGACACTTGATACTTGTCGCCACTTCGGCGACCCGCCGTTGAGGTGGGACTCTTGATACTTAAAATAATCACCGTAATCATCTTTAAAAAATCACCGCAATCAAGTAAAAGGAAAAGAATGGAGATCGAGAAGAGGATCATTATCATAGGGGCAATGCTTGGCATAGTGGTTGCCGCAGGCGTTATCGGCTATACCGCCATAGAAAAGTGGCCTGTTCTTGATAGCCTTTACATGACAGTCATAACCATCGCCACCGTGGGGTACACGGAGGTCCATGAGCTTTCCCGCACCGGCAGGATCTTTACGATCTTCCTTATTCTTGGCGGCACGATATCCCTTGTTTACGCGGGCAGTTCTTTCGTTGCTTTTTTTATTGAAGGACAGTTAACCGGGATCCTTGGGAGGAGAAAAATGGAAAAGAAAATATCCCAGCTCAGCGGGCATTACATAGTATGCGGCGCCGGGGCAACCGGAAGGTGCGTGTCAGAAGAGTTCCTGGCGACCGGCACAAGATTCGTGGTCATAGAGAACAATATGGCAAATCTAAGGAAAATATCGGGTTTTGAGAGCCTTCTTTACATCCAGGGCGACGCGACCTCTGACGCGATGCTGAAGCTTGCCGGGATAGACAGGGCAGCGGGCCTTGTCACGACTTTGCCGACCGACAAGGACAATTTATTTGTCACGCTCACGGCAAGGAACCTTAACCCGAAACTTCGCATAGTCGCGAAGGCGGAAGAAGACGGCAGCGGGTATAAAATGAAGATAGCGGGCGCGGCAGCCGTTGTTTCACCCACCCACATAGGAGGCTTGAGGCTTGCTTCGGAAACAATGCGCCCGGCAGTCACGTCTTTCCTGGACAGGATGCTAAGGGATAAGGACGCGAAGCTGAGGATAGCGGAATATTGCGTCAGCAGGGAATGCGGGTTTGCCGGCACGACGCTCGAAGACCTTGATATATCCGGGAAGACAAACGCGCTGGTCCTTGCCGTAAAAAGGCAGGAGGAGGAAATATTCAACCCAACACCTGACGTAAAACTGCTGGAAGGCGATGTTCTGATAGTCATGGCGACCGTCGGGCAGATGGATAAGCTCCGGGCATTGCTGGAGGGAAAATAATGACGAGAATTATTGCGTTTAAAGACAGGAAATGCGAGATCATTGACGATCCCGGGAAAATACCGGAACTGCTGAAGAGTTCTGCGGCGGTTCTGTGGGTGGACCTTGAAGGGGGCGGTGAAAACGAGATAGGGGTGTTAAGAACGATTTTCCAGTTCCACGCGCTGGCGATAGAGGACTGCATGCACGATAGTTTTCACCCGAAGCTTGACAATTTCGGGGATTATATTTTTCTTGAGACGCAGGCAATTGAAAAGTGCGCTCAGTCCCCTGAAATTTCGGCCGCGGAAGTCAGTATTTTCCTCGGTACGAATTACCTGGTCAGTTTTCATAACAAACCCGTTAAAAGCCTTGAATCGGTATGGGATAAATGCCTGAACCCCCCGTGGCAGATAATGGAGAAGGGCCCGGATTTTCTGCTCTATACGGTGCTGGACAGGATAGTGGACGACTATCTGTGCGCGCTTGAGGGTCTTGACGATAAAATAGAAGAGGTTGAAGAGGAGATTTTCAAAGAGTTGAAAGAAGACCAGATGGGCAGGATCCTCGGCCTGAAAAAAGAGCTCCTTTACATGAGGAGGATAATAGGCCCCCAGCGCGATATACTGAATTTCCTTTCAAGAGAGCCCGTTCCCGCAATAAATAAAAAAAGCCAGATATACTACAGGGACGTTTATGACCACCTTTTCAGGATCTACGAATTACTGGAAACCTACAGGGACCTCGTGAGCGGATCGCTCGAAATATACCTTTCAACGGCTTCAAACAGGATGGCGGCCGCCTCAAACAAGATGAACGAAGTCATAAAAACGCTTACAATAGTCGCAACCGTGATGATGCCGCTTACCGTTATCGTGGGGCTTTACGGGATGAATTTTAAATACATGCCGGAACTTGAATGGAAATACGGGTATTTCTTTGCGCTGGGCATTATGGCGTTCGTGGCAATAATAACGCTGTGGTTTATAAAAAAGAAACACTGGCTGTAGTTAAAAGGAGGGCAAAATGGGAGCTTTCGTGTTGTTGATCGTGGTTATTGTAGTTGGAGCATGGCTGATGGGGATCTACAATCTGCTTGTGAGGAACCGCACTCTTGTGAATGAATCCTGGAGCGGCATTGACGTGCAGTTGAAACGCCGCTATGACCTGGTGCCGAACCTTGTTGAGACGGTAAAAGGGTACGCGGCGCACGAGAAGACGCTTTTTGAAAAGGTCACGCAGGCGCGCGCAAGCGCGATATCCGCTGGCGGCGTGGTAGAGAAGGGGCAGGCGGAAAACGCGCTGACCCAGGCAATACGCTCGGTATTCGCGGTCGCGGAAAATTACCCGGACCTGAAAGCCAGCCAGAATTTCCAGGAACTGCAGAAGAACCTTAACGAGATAGAGGCGGAAATACAGGGCTCCCGCAGGTATTATAACGGCTGCGTCCGCGATTACAATATCGCCACACAGGTTTTCCCCAACAACATAGTGGCGAACATGTTCGGGTTCACGCACAGGGAATTCTTCGAAATAGGGGATGAAGCGGAAAGGCAGGCGCCGAAGGTTTCGTTTTAACCAATAGTTAAAAGTTAAAGGTTGAAGGTTGAAAGTTGAAATCCGCGGAAATTCGTGCTAATTCGTGGTTAAAGACAGTCTTTAATTATTTGTCATGGGTGAAAAAATGAAAAAAATATTAATAGCATTTTTGTTTATAATGCTGGCAGTGTCCGCAGCGCACGCGAAGTCGTATTATTACAAGGACTACGAAGTGCGCGTAGACATAAATGAGAACGGCAGCTTCTGGGTAAGCGAGAAGATGACCTTCCACTTTGAGGGCAACTTTCATTATGCCTACAGGGATATCGAGGAAAAAAAGCTGCGCTACATCTCGGATATCCAGGTTATCGACGAGGTAACAAAGAAAAAGGTGTTCGTTGTCCCGCGCCACCACGCCAACCGCATAATGGTCAGGTGGGGTTTCAACTTGAGCGATACGGACCATACCTGGACCGTGAAATACCTGGTGCACGGGGCAATAGGGTTCTTCCAGGACCACGACGAGCTGTGGTGGAACTGCGTGCCTTCGGACAGGACAGTGCCCATTGAAAAAGTCAGGGTGTATGTCACTCTGCCGTCAGCGGTTTACATAGAAGACCAGATGAAAGCCGAGATACAAAGCTATGCCGCGGACCAGCAGATAGAAAAAAAGGATTATAAGACGTTCGTGTTTTCCGGTTCGGATGTCCAGCCAGGAGGCGATTTCACGATCGTCGCCGGCTGGCCCAAGGGTATCGTGAACCAGGTTCTGTCCGACGCGGATAAAGAGAGCTGGTTCGCGCGACCGGACAGGGCTATAGGAATGCTCGCGCCGCTGTTTATGTTTATTTTCATGTTCCAGTTGTGGTGGAGGAAGGGCAGGGATATAAAGACAGACAGGGATGACGTGGTGGTCCCGGCCTTTAAGCCGCCTGACAGCATAAGGCCGGCGATCGCGGGGACCCTGATCGACGAAAAAGCTGATACCAGGGATATCATAGCCGTGATAGTTGACCTTGCGGTGCGCGGGTATTTAAAGATCATTGAGGAAGAATCGCCCTTTATTTTCGGCAGCAGGAAAAGGTATGCTTTTAAATGGCTCAAGGAAGGCGGGGACCTCGAGGACCACGAGAAACTGATCCTGATAAAGCTTTTTTCGCACGGGCTGGGCGTTATGAGGGAAAACACGCTCGGGTATGTTACAATGGACGACCTTAAGGACAGGTTTTACAAAGACATTCCGAAAATAAAAGAAGCTCTTTACTCCGCGGTTGAAGAAAAAGGATATTTTGATGAAAGCCCGGATAAGACCAGGTCAAAATACAGCGGCACAGCCGGATGCCTGATAATGGGTTTCGTCTGCTTTGTGATGTTTCTGGGAGGAGCGATCAGTCTTATTGGGTTCACGGCCTGGCATGTTTTCGCGGTGATCTCATCGCTGATCATAATAATTGTTTTCGGCATGAAGATGCCCCGAAGGACCGAAAAGGGTTCAAGGGTCACGAATGAACTTAAAGGTTTTAAAATGTATCTTTACACGGCGGAAAGATTCAGGCTGGGCGTTGTAAGCACAGAAACGCTTCAGCAGACCTTTGAAAAATACCTTCCATACGCGATACTTTTCAGGGTTGAGAAGCAGTGGGCGCGGCGTTTCGCGGATATCGAGCTCCAGTCACCGGACTGGTATTCGGGCAAAAGCGGGTCTTTCTATGCCGCATCGTTCGGGAACAGCTTTTCCGGAATGGTCTCAGGAATGAATACTGCCATGACTTCTTCCCCGAGTTCTTCAAGCGGGTTCGGCGGTGGCGGGG
>MNUP01000101.1:0-23639 GCA_001871075.1 Candidatus Desantisbacteria bacterium CG1_02_49_89 | reverse complement strand
GCGGTGGCGGAGGAGGCGGGGGCGGGGGCGGAGCCGGCTGATTTTAAACTCGTGACATCGTGCATCGTAACATCGTTGGTCGCCCACCCTGAGCAAAGGCAGGGCGAGGTCTCGCCCCGATATTGATCGGGGCGGATTAAGATTTTGACGATGTTACCATGTTACGATGAACGATGAACGATGAACGAGGCACGATATGATAGTGATTGGATTGACCGGCGGTGCTGGGGCAGGGAAGGATGAGGCAGCCCGGGTTTTAAAAAGACTCGGCGCGCATGTAATAGACGCGGATAAAACCGGGCACAGGCTCCTTGGGAACAACCGTTCTTTGCGGAAAAAATTGGTAAAATCCTTCGGCCGAAAGATACTGGACAGCAGCGGCAGGATAGACCGCAGGGAGCTGGGCAGGATCGCCTTCGGCAACCGCGCGAAATTGAAAGTCCTTAACAGGGCGATACACCCTCTGATGGCCAAGGAATTCAGGAAAGAAATAGCGTTGCTGCGGAAAAAAGGCAGAAAAGCGGTTGTTCTTAACGCGGCAGTGCTTTTCGAGGCAGGATGGGACAGGCTTGTCGATCATGTTATTCTGATAACCGCGCCAAGGGAACTGCGTATAAAAAGGCTGGGGAAAAGGGGTATTCCGCGGAAAAAAGCCCTTGCGATGATCTGCTCGCAGTGGCCTGACGCCAGGAAAGCCAAAAGATCCGGCATGATAATAGAAAATAATTTGTCCCTGCAAGATCTGGCTGTAAGAGCCAGGGTTGCGCTCTACAATATAATCTGCTTGCATCCAGTCGGTTGATCCGTATGCATCCCGCCTCTTTGGCGGGTCGCCATGCCTCGTCGGCAGGTCGCCGAAGTGGTGACCGCAGTGGCGACCGTATGAATCCGTGTAACTAAGGAGGAAAAAGTGTTTGAACAGGCAAAGAGATTGAAAATTCTGCCGCCGTATTTATTCGCAAAACTTGACAAGATGAAGCAGGAGGCTGTCAGGAAGGGTGTTGACGTCATAAGTTTCGGCATAGGCGACCCTGACATTCCCACGCCCGGCCATATAGTGCGCTCGCTTCAAAAGGCGTGCGCGAACCCCCTGCACCACCGCTACCCGTCTTACGAAGGAATGCTGTCATTCAGGCAGGCAGTTGCAGGATGGTACAGGAAAAGGTTTGGTGTGAAGCTTGATCCTGCCGATGAAGTGCTTTCCCTGATAGGGGCGAAAGAGGGCATAGGCCACATACCGCTTGCCTTTATAGATCCCGGCGACATTGTTCTTATACCTGAGCCCGGTTACCCTGTGTACCTGGCCGGAACCGTATTTGCGGACGGAAGGCCTTATTTGATGCCGCTTCTGGAAAAGAACGGGTTCCTGCCGGACCTCTCGAAGATACCCATGAGCGTTCTAAGGCACGCGAAGATGATGTTTCTGAATTACCCGAATAATCCCACAGCCGCGGTCGCGCCTGTGAGTTTCCTGAAAGACGCGGTCAGGTTCGCGAAAAAGCACGGCCTTATTGTCTGCTACGACAACACGTATTCGGAAATGACCTTTGAGGGGTACAAGGCGCCCAGCATACTGCAAATTCCCGGCGCAAAGGATGTTTGCATAGAATACAACTCGCTGTCAAAAACATACAATATGACAGGATGGCGCATCGCGTGGGCGTGCGGCAACAGGGAAATACTGTCAGGCCTGGGGAAGATAAAAACCAACCTGGACTCCGGTGTTTTTCAGGCAGTGCAGGAAGCGGCGATCACCGCGCTTTCTTCAAGCCAGGAATGCGTCAGGAACAACCTTAAGATACTTAAGGAAAGACGGAATGTGCTTGTAAACGGTTTGAAGGAGCTTGGCTGGAAAGTCAGCACTCCAAAGGCCACTTTTTATATTTGGGCTCGGTTTCCTTCGTCTTTTCCGGCGAACCGGCGAACCGGCGAACCGGCAGACCATCTTTCCTCTGTTGAAATGTGCGAAAAGCTGCTTTCCAGATGCGGGGTGCTTGCTACTCCCGGTAACGGGTTTGGGCCGTCAGGCGGAGGCTTTCTGCGGTTCGCGATCACTGTCAGCGTCAAAAGAATAAGGGAAGCAGTTGCAAGGATGGGGAAACTTTAACCACAGAGAAATACATTTAACCACGGATTATCACGGATTTCCACGAATTAATCTTCTACTCGACCCTTGATATTTAAATTTACAGCGGAGATTATTGATGGAAGAAATGAAGAAAGACAAATTTTTTAAATCACCCGAAGGCTTGCTCTTCGGGACCGCCTGGCTTATTTTCGGCGTTGGGGGGTTGCTTTTTGTGCTTTTCGGTTTTCAGAAATGGGACCACCTTCTGAAGATGCTCATAGCGGGCCAGTTCGTAGGCAAGGGCGCAAGCATACCCATAGGCGTCCATCTCCTGAACAGCAGGCTCCTGACAGCCCTTATAGTCTTCCTGCAGGATATCGTAAGCCTTTTTATTATATTCCCCCTTGTCCTTCTCCTGAAGAAAAAGGTATTAAAAAGCAAGGTGATAGAAGATACTTTCAACCAGGTCGAGGATTTTACCAAGGAACATAAGTGGATAAAGACCTTCGGCATAGTCGGTGTCGCGTTCTGCGCGCTTTTCCCCTTCCAGCCCATAACCGGGCCCATAACAGCTTCCATTATAGGCATAATAGTGGGCCTTCCCGTGCGGCTGAACCTTACCACGGTAATTGCTTCAACTGCCGCCAGCGTAGGCATGTGGACGTTTTTTTACGGGCAGGTGCGCGACCTTACGGCAAACCTGAACCAGAACCTTGTCACCGCGATAACCATAATTACTATGCTGGTGCTTTACGTCATATTCTACTTTCTGATATTCAGGCGGAAAAGAAGAGAAGAAATTTCTGGGAAGCATTGATCCGGGTGGAGAATGGAACTCGAGGAACAGTGGGAAAAAGCGGTTGAATCAACGCAGGTACTGAGGTCAAGGGTCCTTTACCTCGCGCCGTCAAAAATGACGTGGATCCCCTACATATTCCTTGCCGAATCCCTTGTGAACGCGGGCGACACGGTTGTGCGCAGGGGAAAGGTCAACATGCATAAACCCGCGATAATACTGCCGGAGAACATGCCTTTCTTCGAAGGCTTTGAGTTCGAGGAAGGCCTGAAAGCCAGCGACGAGGCGCTGAGAACGTTTTTCATGATCAGGGGCATCTCGTTCCCTTCAATGAGGTTCAAGAACCAGACCAGCAACGTGGATGTTTTTGAAGGTTCTCTTGAAAAGGCAAAAGCGCACTTTAGAGACGAGCTTGAAAAAGAGGAAGACACGCAGACAGGCCTGGTCGCGGGGCACGCGGAAGGCTGGCAGTTTTCCATAATGATATACGCGGCGATGCTTGCCGCGAAATCAGCCGATTCGGATATAAGGTGGTTTGAGGAAAAATTCAGGAAATGGTTTGCCTAAAAATAGTTTACAGAGTTGACAGAGTTTACACAGTTTACATAGTTTGTTTAAATCATAAGACTTTATAAACTCTATAAACTTTGTAAACTTTATAAACTGATTAAGGAGAGAGAACATGTGCATGGCTGATCTGGACAGAAGGGTGAAAAAGCTCAATCTGCTTGACGAGAAGCTGTCGCAGGCCGCAGTGACATTCCTCTGCATCGCGCTCATAAAGGCATTTCCCTCAATACTGGGAGTGGGGCTGGAATGGACTATACCGCTGTGCGCGTTGTTCGCCGTCATATCGCTTTATATATATTGGGCCAAAGAGGGAAGGGTAAATCCCGAAACCGGCAGGCAGTATGACAGGAGGATACAGAGATTTACTTTTTCCGACCTTATGAACGCGCATTTCGCGTTTATTTTTGGCCTGCTTATACTTATCAGGATCATTCCGCAGGCGCTGCTTTTGCGGACAAGGTGGCTGGCGCTGCTTTTCGTATGCTTAGGCGCAAAACCATTTTACGTGTTCTGGATCAAGAAAGAGGCGCCGCAAAAAGCCGATGCCTGATTACACAGATTTTAAATAAGATTACACGGATTAAGCTCGAATGAATGTTTTGCTTATCAATCCATGGATCTATGATTTTGCCGCCTTTGACCTGTGGGCAAAACCGCTGGGGCTTTTATATATCGCTGACGCGCTCAGGAAAGCCGGCTGCAAGGTCAGCCTGATAGATTGCCTTGACCGTAAACATCCGGGCCTGGATTTCAGGAAAGATGAAGATTTTGGATGCGGGCAGTATTACAGGGAAGAGATCGAAAAACCATTGGCGCTCAGGCATATCCCGCGCAAATATAAAAGGTACGGTATACCGGTCCGGCTCTTTGAAAATGAACTTGAAGGCAAAGATCCCGATATAGTGCTTGTAAGCTCCGGAATGACATACTGGTACCCTGGCGCGTTCAAGGCAATAGAGGTTTTAAAGCGGAAATTCAGGGGTGTTCCGGTTTTGCTGGGAGGCGTTTACGCCACGATATGCGAAGAGCACGCGCGGAAATACTCCGGAGCCGAAGTCTTCCCCGGCGGAGATATCTTTAAGATAGCAGAAAAAGTATTTAAGCTTGCAGGTAAGGATTTCAATCTTTCCCCAAAGGGGTCCCTTCGGGACAATCTTTCCGCCCCGGTTTCAGCCGGGGCGAGACCTCGCCCCGATGGATATCGGGGCGGGCAATCTCTCACTCCCGCCTACGACCTTTACCCGGAACCGGAATACGCCGCGATCAGGACCTCCTGGGGCTGCCCTTTCAGGTGCACCTACTGCGCTGCCGGACTGCTGGCAAAGAATTTCAGCCAGCGCGAGCCGTTAAGCGTCGCAAATGAAATAGAATTTTTCTTTAAGAAAGGCATAAAGGATTTCGCTTTTTATGACGATGCGCTTTTATTCAATGCCGGGAACCATATAGCCGTGATCTTAAAGGAACTGTTAAAAAGGAAGATAAACTGCGGCCTGCATACCCCAAACGGGCTCCACGCGAGATACGTTTCAGAAGGCATCGCGGAACTGATGCGGCGCGCGGATTTTATACAGCCGCGCCTCAGCCTTGAGACCTCAAGCGAAAAAAGACAGAAAGAAACAGGCGCGAAGGTAACAAACAAAGAATTTGAAAAAGCAGTTAAAGATCTGTACGGGGCAGGCTATAAACAGGGAGAGACAGGCGCGTATGTGATGATGGGAATGCCGGGGCAGGACCTTGACGAGGTCAGGGATTCAATAATATTCGCCTCGGACCTGGGCGTGAAGGTGTTCCTTTCCGAATACTCGCCCATACCCGGCACGCGGGACTGGCAGGATAACAAATTCGAATTCAACGACCCGCTCCTGCACAACAATTCCATTTTCCCGCTTTATGGGGTGAAAGACTGGGGCAAATTACAGCAGCTTAAAGATCTCGCGCGTGATCTGAATAAAAAATAGTCGAACGTCGTACGTCTTACGTCATACGTATAAATCTTTAAAACGTACGACTTACGACGTATGACGGCATTTACGCACGACGTATGACGTCCGACGTATGACGGAATATATGAAACAAGCAAAGGTAATCGTAGTGGGCGGAGGTGCGGCCGGAATGATGGCCGCCGGAAGGGCGGCTGAGCGGGGAGCAGAGGCTTTCCTGCTTGAAAAGACCGAGTCACCGGGGAAAAAGCTCCTTATTACGGGAAAAGACAGGTGCAACTTCACCAACTCCGCGGAGCTTGACGCGTTCATCAGGGAATTCGGCAATAAAGGGAATTTTTTATATCCCGCGTTTTTCAATTTTTTCAACGAGGACCTGAAAAAGTTCTTTGAAGGGCTGGGCGTAAAGTCAAAGGTCGAAAGGGGAGGCAGGGTTTTTCCGGCTTCCGACAGATCCGAGGATATCCATAAGGCGCTGCTCAATTATATGAAGAGCGGGAGGGTCAACCTGCTGTATGAAACCAGGGTGAAAGACCTGGTGGTGCGCAAAGGCAGGGTCAGCGCGGTAAAAACAAAGGCGGACGAAGCCATAGGGTGCAGCAGCGTGATACTATGCACGGGGGGGGTGTCGTATCCGGGCACCGGCTCCACAGGAGACGGTTACAAGATCGCGAAAAAGCACGGCCACACGATAACTGAACTCAGGCCGGCGCTTGTGCCGCTCGAGACAAAAGAGGAATGGCCGAAGGAATTGCAGGGGCTTTCCCTGGAAAACGTCAGGGTTACCGCTAAATGCAGCTACAAGAAGATAGCGGAAGAATTCGGGGATATGCTTTTCACGCATTTCGGGGTTTCGGGGCCCATAATCCTTTCGATGAGCAAAAAAATAGGCAAGTGGCTTGCGAACAAAAATCCCCCTTTATCCCCCTTTTCTGAAGGGGGAGATAAAAAGGATTCTGTTGAAAGGAGCAGCGTTGTCCTGATAATAGACCTGAAACCCGCCCTGGACCTGGAGAAACTGGACCAGAGGCTGCGGAGGGATCTCATTAAATACAGCAACAAGACCTTCGGCAATTCCCTTGACGACCTCCTGCCGAAAAGCCTTATACCCGTTATCGTGAGATTTTCCTTCATCCCTGAAGACAAGCCCGCGAACACTATCACGAGAAAAGAAAGGCGGTATCTCGCGGAACTGCTGAAAGCCCTGCCGTTTGAAATAAGCAAAACACGGCCCATAGAAGAGGCGATAATAACAAGCGGGGGGATTGCGCTTGAGGAAATAGATAACCGCACGATGGAATCGAAGATAGTGAAGGGCCTGTATTTCGCGGGCGAGGTCGTGGACCTGGACGCGCCCACAGGCGGGTATAACCTGCAGATGGCATTTTCCACAGGCAGGCTTGCGGGGGAATCGGCCTCTAGAAACAGTTAAAAGTTGAAAGTTAAAGGTTGAAGGTTAAAAATTAAAGATGAAAGAAGAGAAACTGAAAGAATATAAGAAGAAAAGAGATTTTAAAAAGACGAAAGAGCCGAAAGCAGAGGTAGCAGTCCGCCCGGCTGCTGGGCAAAAGGCAAAATTTACAATACAGGAGCATAACGCGAAGAAGGCGGGCCTGCACTATGACTGGCGGCTTGAAAAGGACGGGGTAGCGAAATCATTTGTTGTGCGCAAAGAACTGAAAGACGGGGACAAGTTCCTTTTTATTCCGGTTGAAGACCACCCGGTTGACTATATGGAATGGGAAGGAACCATCCCTGACGGCGAATACGGCGCCGGAACAGTTAAGGTATACGCAAAGGGTTTTTGGACCGAGATCAAGTGGGGTCGGGAGATCCAGTTTGACATAGAATCGCCGAAAATAACCGGCAGGATCACGCTTTTCAAAAAATTCGGTAAGAACTGGATGGGCATCTTTAAGAAATCGTCGTAAGCCGTATGTCGTAAGTCGTACGTAAATATCGTCATACGTCGTAAGTCGTACGTTTTAAAGGCTTATACGCACGACGCAAGACGTACGACATTCGACGTGAAACGCACGACGTAAGACGCTCGACGTACGACGTGAAACGCACGACGAAAGACTCACGACGTTCGATGTGCCGCGGAGGCATAATGAAATACGGGGAAAAAGAGATAAAGAAAGCAAAATTGGAAACGTGGCCGAATAAAAACAAAAAAAGAGACTACCTGATAGAAACAACTCTGCCGGAATTTACCTGCCTGTGCCCCAGGAGCGGGTACCCGGATTTCGCCGCGATAAAAGTAAGGTATATTCCGGACACGAAGATCGTCGAGCTGAGATCGATCAAGCTGTATATTAACGGTTTCCGTAACGTTTATATTTCTCACGAGGAAGCGGTAAACAGGATACTTGACGACCTGGTAAAAGCCCTGGGCCCGAGGTGGGTGGAGGTTACCGGGGATTTCAACCCGCGCGGCAACGTCAAAACGGTCATTACGGCGCGCCACTGTAAAAAAGGCTACAGGTTCCCGAAATTACTGATCATACAGACGAAAAGATCACCACGGAGACACTGAGGCACGGAGAAAACATTTTTGCCACTGCCCACCCCGATTATTCTCGGGGCGAGGTCTCGCCCCAAAGGGGCGGAAGGGCACTGAGCTCACTGAGGATTTTGTAACTCAAACCTTCAGGTTTGATATCAGGGCTAAAGCCCTGAGTTACAATAATATTCCTTGTTTTTGTTCTGACACGTTGATATGCTTTTAAACCTTATGACTTATGATAATTTTATATCGCTCTGATCAAAAATAAAAGGGAGATATATGGAGAACTGGAAAGATGCCGGGGTTATCGACACAAGCAACAGCCCGAACGCAAAACTGAAGACCATTCCGGTCAACGCGGTGAAGCTGGGCGGTTTCTGGAAACCGCGCCTGGACGCGAATAGGAACGCGAGCATAATGAAGCTGTTCAAGCTCCTTGAAGAGAACGGGGTAACGGACAATTTCCTTATAGCTTCAGGGAAAAAGCAGGCGGAGCGCAGGGGGCCGCTTTTCACAGATTCCGATTTGTATAAATGGATCGAAGCCGCGTCATTTGTCCTGCAAACAAGCCCTTCACGCGAGATCTCTGACGCGATAGGCAAGGCCGTTGAAGCAATAGCCGGAGCCCAGGAGCCAAGCGGATACCTTAATTCATATTTCACAGGGCCCCATCTTGCGGAACGCCTGAAAGGCGGAGGGCTTAACCACGAATATTACTGCTCAGGCCACCTTATCCAGGCAGCGATCGCCCATTACAGGGCAACGGGAAAGAGAGATCTTTTTGACGTTGCCGTGAAACTGGCTGATTTCTGGGTTGAAAATGTTGGGCCGGATAAAGAAATAAAGATGTACAGGGACCATCCTGAACTTGAAATGGCAATGGTGGAGCTTTACAGGACCACGAGAAAAAAGGAATACCTGGAATACGCGAAGAAGCTTCTTGATAACTATGAATTTCCCGGATACAGGGAGATGGAACCGCGCAGGCCTACGTCTTCAGGCCATTCGGTGATGGCATGCTACCTGTGCTGCGGGGCCGCGGATTATGTTGCCGAGACAGGGGACGAACAGGTCAGGGCGGCGCTTGATTCCCTGTGGCAGGACGTTACAATGCGCAAGATGTTCATTACGGGCGGCGTGGGTTCCCGCCACGTGTGGGAATCTTTCGGCCAGGCGTACGAGCTGCCGAACCTGCGCGCCTACGCCGAGACGTGCGCGGCGATCGCAAACCTTATGTGGAACTGGAGGATGCTCTGCGTGACCGGGGAAGCCCGTTTCGCTGATGTCGCGGAAAGGGTGCTTTACAACGGGTTCCTTTCAGGAGTATCGCTTGACGGGGTGAAATATTTCTATACCAATCCGCTCGCATCGCTTGATAAAAATATAGACCTGCCTCATGTTTCAGAGGAACGTTTGGAATGGCACGGCTGCACCTGCTGCCCTCCCAACGTCCAGAGGATGTTCGCCTCTCTGCCGGGTTATTTCTATACTACCAGCAGGGAAGGGATATGGGTGCATTTCTACGGGGAGTCAGCTGCCGGCTTCCGCCTTTCAGACGGCGCGCAGGTCAGGCTCGCGCAGAATACCGCCTTTCCGTGGGACGGCAGGATAGAAATAAGCGTTAGCTTGCAGCAGGAAAAGAAATTTTCTTTGTTCCTCAGGATCCCGGGCTGGTGCCGCAAGGCGTCCGTGTCAATAAACAATAAAAAAATCAGCAAGCCTGCCAGGCCTTCTTCATACCTGAACCTTAACCGGACCTGGAAAAAAGGCGATCGCGTAACCCTGGACCTGGAAATGCCCGCCGTTCTTATTGAGGCGCACCCCAGGCTTGATTCTGCAAGAGGGGCGGTTGCTATACAAAGGGGTCCTGTAGTCTACTGCGTTGAAAGCACGGATAATCCGGGGATCCCGGTGCCTGACATAGAGCTTGGATCCGCGAAGCTCTCGTGCGGCTTTGAAAAAGACCTGCTGGGCGGGATCATTCTTGTAAAAGGCAGGGTCAGTTATCCGGCGGACTGGAAAAAGATAAAACCGCTTTACCTCCCTAAAGGCGAAAGAAAAGCAGGCTCCAGGAAAAAAGCGGAAGCTAAATTCATACCGTATTACGCCTGGGCGAACCGCGGCGAATCGCAGATGCAGGTGTGGATACCGTTCCATAAAGAGTAACGTGCATCGTTCATCGTGCATCGTTCATCGCCAAAAACTTTTTAGTCTGTTTGGTCAGTTATGTCCGCCCCGATGGACATCGGGGCGAGATCTCGCCCATTTTTTGAAATGGGCGGACCGGTTTCACCAGTTATATCACCGTAATCATCAGTCTGCGATAATCACTGTAATCATTCAAAAGGAAGAAATAGATGACAAAGAAGGCAAAGACGTTTATCGGGCTGACAATATTGTTTTCGTGGCTGTTGATACTGATCTTCACCCTGTCGGGTGGGAAATGGAACACGAAACCGGCAATGATCGTCGCAACGGGATTTATGTTCGTTCCCATGGCGGTTGTGATAATCCTGCAAAAGGTTGTTTACAGGGAGCCGATGAAAGAAGCTCTGGGTATTTCGTTCAAGTTCAACCGCTGGTTCCTGGTTGCCTGGTTCATCATGCCGGCGACCGCCATAGCCGTTATGGGCATCGCGCTGCTTTTCCCCGGGATAAAGTTTACCCCCGGAATGGAGGGGATGGTTGAAAGGTTAAGCGGCATGGTTACACCGGAGCAGTTCCAGAAGATGCAGGAGGGGATCGCGAAACTGCCTATCCATTATTTTTGGATCGGCCTGATCCAGGGCCTTATTGCGGGATTTACGGTTAACGCGGTTGCGGGTTTCGGCGAAGAGATAGGATGGAGAGGATTTCTTTTCAGGGAGCTGCTGCCCATGGGTTTTTGGAAGTCTTCTTTTCTTATAGGCCTTATCTGGGGGATATGGCATATGCCGATAATAATACTTGGCCACAATTACCCCCAGCATCCTTACGCCGGCGCTCTAATGATGATAGTGTGGTGCGTGCTGCTCGCCCCCGTATTCAGTTATATAAGGATAAAGTCAAGATCCGTTATTGCCGCCTCGATTCTGCACGGGACCCTGAACGGCACGGCAGGGCTGGCAATTATAGTGATAAGCGGCGGCAATGACCTTTTAACCGGCATGACGGGCCTTGCAGGTTTCATAGCGCTTGCGGCGGTAAACCTGGTGATATTTCTGGCAGACCGCAAGCCGGCTGAAGTATGAGAAGAGTGTTTGATTAAAGGTTTAATGGTTTAAAGGTTTCAGGGTTCAATACAGTTTACATAGTTTACAAAGTTTACAGAGTTTACATAGTAAAAATCTCAGTGAATTCAGTGAACTCAGTGGCAAAATGTGTGTTTTCGTGCTTTCCTCGCCCATCCTTTAAGGTGGGCGAAGTCTCGCCCCGACCGTAGAGTCATTAACTTTGCTCTGACTCGTAGGTCCCTGTGTTAAGCCCCGATTTATCGGGGCTACAGGGATCGGGGCGGAGTGCTTTCGTGGAAATCGTGTTTTTAAGTTCTCTTAAGCCTGCCCGCCAATCTTGGTGGAGGGTTCCCTGTAAAAAGCTTTTAACAGGGATTCAAAGGGAATTTAAACTGCCATAATTTAGCTTTTTAAATCCCATAAATTCCCTGTTATATTAAGGAGTGTTCCCGCCTAAAAGACTGGCGGGTCCGCCAATTATTGTGGCGGAAACCTGTGGTTAAATAGTTTTTACGTTCAGGAGAAGAATATGGATTGTTCAAAAATAAAGGGGTTCAACTACCAGCCGAGTTACGGGACCAGCGGGTTTGAGCTGTGGCAGAAATTCGACGCGAAGGCCATAGGCAGAGAGCTCGGCCTGGGGAAAAATATTTTCCCGGAATGAACGCTATAAGGCTTTGGCTTTCCTGGGATTCTTTCAACCGCGGCGCGAAGCGCTTTTCGGATAATTTTGAAGCCGCCTTGAAAATAGCGGATAAACACGGGCTTGCCGTTATGCCGGTGCTTTTCAACCGCTGGCACGACAGTGTCCTGGATTACGGCGGGATGTATATAGACCATTTCCTGCATGGGGTCAGCTGGGTGCAAAAAAGCGACCAGTTCCTGCCGTACCTGGAAGCGGTTGTCGGCGGACATTCTTCAGACCGCAGGATATTCGCCTGGGACCTGTGTAACGAGCCTTTTTCATATTCCTGCCCGACTGAGGAAATTCCCGAGATTGTCAAAGCGGAATACGCCTGGCTTGAAGGGATATACGGGATTTGTAAAAAACTCAATGCGACAGCGCCGATCACGGTAGGTATACACCCGGGGCACGGCCTGGGCGGCATAAAGCAGATAGAGCCTATAAGCGATATTTTAAGCATCCACCCGTACTGGACCGAGAATGAGCAGACGCATCACGAAAAGGCGATTTATGAAAGATCGCTGGATGTCTATACGGGATTTGCCGCGGAAGCAAAGAAACTGCTTCTGGCTACCGAGACCTGCTGGGGAGCGCTTGACGACCGAAGGCGCGTGGAAATAATCAGGTACACTCTCGGTGAGCTAAAAAAACGTAATATCGGATGGCTTGTATACCTTCTGCATCACAGCCTTATTGCTGACGCCCACCGCCCGGAATTCGGCTATTATGGGCCGCCGGGTAACCTCGCGTTCATAGAGGCGGAC
Source organism: Candidatus Desantisbacteria bacterium CG1_02_49_89 (assembly GCA_001871075.1). Taxonomy (GTDB): domain Bacteria; phylum Desantisbacteria; class UBA1551; order UBA1551; family UBA1551; genus UBA1551. The sequence continues at coordinate 11,095 of MNUP01000101.1, read as the reverse complement.
GGCAGCCTGCGCCCGGGGCATGAAATATTCAATGAGTTTTAGGAAATTAACATGAAAACAGTCTACCTTGCGATCGGGTCAAATCTCGGGAACAGAAGGCAGAACGTTCTCGGTGCTGCCGCCGTAATGCAGAAGACAAAAGGCATCAATATAAAGAAGATGTCAAAGCTATATGAGACAGAGCCATGGGGGTACAAAGACCAGCCGAAATTCATAAACGCGGCAGTCTTGGCAGAAACCGTTCTGGCGCCAACGCAGCTGTTCCTGATACTGAAAGGCATAGAAAAAAAGCTCGGAAGAAAGCCGCAAAAGATAAAATGGGGGCCGAGAAAGATCGACATAGACATTTTGCTTTACGGGGATAAAGCGGTTGAAACAAACCGCCTTAGAATTCCGCATCCGGAGATGCACAGGCGGCTGTTCGTGCTCAAGCCACTTGCCGAGATAGCCCCCGGCGTCACGCACCCGGTCCTTAAAAAAACTATAAAAGAACTGCTGAAAAAATTGGAACCACGAATTAACACAGGTCAACACAGGTGTAACTCAAGGCTTTAGCCTTGATATCAAAACTAAAGTTTTGAGTTACTTTAATCTGAGAAAAACAGTGTTCACCTGTGGTTAAAAAGGATTGTAGCATGAAAATTATCAGAAGAATTTTACAGATGCGATCAGTGGTTTCGGATCTGCGCAAAAAAGGAAAAACAATCGGGTTTGTGCCCACAATGGGGGCTTTGCACGACGGCCATATAAGCCTTGTAACGCGCGCAAAAAAAGAAAACGACGCCGCGGTTGTAAGCATATTCGTTAACCCGGCCCAGTTCGGGCCTAAGGAAGATTTCCGCAGATACCCGCGCAACCTTAAAAAAGACGCGAAAATGTGCGGGAAAGCAGGCGCGGACTTCATTTTTGTCCCGGAGGCGAAAGAGATCTACCCCGAAGGGTATGCCGCATACGTGAATGTGGAGGGCGATCTTGCAAAAGTCCTTGAAGCGGCAAGCCGGCCCGGGCATTTCAGGGGAGTTGCGACCGTTGTGGCAAAATTATTCAACATAGTCCTGCCTGACAAGGCCTATTTCGGGGAAAAAGATTATCAGCAGCTGCTTGTGATCAAAAAGATGGCGGAAGACCTGGACCTTCCGGTGAGAATAGTGCCGTGCCCTACGGTACGGGAGCGTGACGGGCTCGCGATATCGTCCCGCAACGCATACCTCAGCCCCGAACAGCGCAAAACAGCGCTGGTGATCAGCAGGACACTGAAAAAAGCGGTCCACGCTGCCAGGGACCACGGGTTCACGGACGCCAAAAAACTTTCAGACAGCATACGCAGCGCGATACTCAGCCAGCCCGGGATAAAGCTTGATTACGCCGCGATACGCGGCGGAACGACCCTTGAGCCGGTGAAAAGGATCGAAAAGGGCTGCGTGATCCTTATCGCGGCAAAGGTCGGAAAAACGCGCCTGATCGACAATATGAGGATATGATAATGCAGGCAGTAGATATCGAAAAAGAGCTGCGGAGCACCAATCCGGATTTTGTGGTATACAAGCCGGGGAGCCTTGACGGTTCCACTTTCGACACGGGAAACGAGCATTTCATTGTGTTTGACGGCCCTGATGGTTCGCTGATGACCGTGTGGACGCAGAGCACCGCGGAAGGACAGCCTGATCAGAGGATCGTGTTTGCGCGCTCAGAAGATGAGGGGAAGACCTGGCCCTTGCCCAGGATCATTGCCGGGCCTGTTCCGCCGGCAAAGGGTGGTTTGGCAAGCTGGGGTTTTCCGCTTGTTTCTAAAAAAGGAAGGATCTACGTCATATACAGCAAGCATATCGGGAAATTCGACACATTCTTTCACACGACAGGTTTAATGGAAGGCATATACAGCGATGACGCGGGCAGGTCCTGGTCAAAACCGGAAACCATTGCAATGCCGCGCAGTATATATGACAATCCCGATCCGTCAATGCCTTCAAACTGGATCGTATGGCAAAAACCGCAAAGGCTGTCAGGCGGAAAATATTTCAGCGGTTTCACAAGGTGGGTCAGTTTCGCGGTCCACCATAAGCCCCCGATAGACCACTGGTCAGCGCAGGAATCAGTTGTGGAATTCTTAAGGTTTGAGAATATAGATGACGACCCGGCTGTAAGCGGAATAAAAATAAGTTATTTCGCGGGCAACGAAAATGCCCTGAGGGTCGGTTATCCCGGACATCCTGAGCTGAGTGTGGTGCAGGAGCCCAGCGTTGTCGAGCTTCCCGATAAAAGGCTGTTCACAGTGATGCGCACGTCCGCAGGGAACCCTTATTGGAGCGTTTCCGCAGACTCGGGGCAGACCTGGTCAAAGCCGGAAGCGCTTGGTTACACCGATACTTCACAGAAAATACCGCAGCCTCTGAGCCCCTGCCCGGTATACAAAATAGGGGATCAAAGATATATGTTTCTTTTCCACAACCACGACGGGCATTTTCGCAGATGGGGACCCCTGGATTCCCTTTTCCACAGAAGGCCGATATACCTGGCTCTGGGAGAGTTCAGGAAGAACGCGAGGCAGCCGGTCTGGTTTTCAGAGCCGAAGTTACTGATGGACCACACAGGGCTTCCTCTCGGGGCAGCCCAGAGATGCGACCTTGCGATGTACGCAAGCGTTACTATAAGAAAAGGGAAAACGGTCCTCTGGTATCCTGAAAGGAAATTTTTCCTGCTGGGGAAGATCATTACAGACGAATTTTTTTAACCACGAATTTCCACGGATTATCACAGATTACCGAGTTTTGCATAATACCTTGACAGCTGTCTTTGCGAGCGATAGCGAAGCAATCTCGCTTTTAGCGACGGGATTGCCACGGGCTTTGCCCTCGCAATGACACCAAAAAACGTCAACCAATTAAGCGAACATCAGTAATACTCTGTAAACTTTATAAACTATAAGTTATATCCGGGAGCAACTGTGGAAAAACTGGTAATTGACGGCGGAAAGCCGGCAAGGGCAAAACCTTTTCCCGCGCGAACGCCGTACGGAAAAGAAGAGATAAAAGAGGTTACGGAAGCAATCAATTCCCAGAACCTTTTCAGGTGGGGAGGGACAAAGGTTTCCGGGCTTGAACGGAAATTTGCCGCGAAATACGGGATTAAGCATGCGGTCGCGTCCACCTCGGGAACTTCCGCCATACATATCGCGTTGGGCGCGATAAACCCAAACCCGGGCGATGAAGTAATAACCGCTCCCATTACCGATATGGGCACAATAACCGGAATTCTCTTTCAGAACTGCATACCGGTATTCGCGGATGTTGATCCGGATTCGTTCAACATGGACCCCGCGGACATCGAAAAGAAGATCACAAAACGCACGAAAGCGATAATTGTAGTGCACCTGTTCGGAAATCCCGCGGATATGGGCGCGGTAATGAGAATGAGCAAAAAATATGGGATACCTGTTATTGAAGACTGCTGCCAGGCGTATATGACATACTATAAAAGCAGGCTTGCAGGCACGATCGGCGATATCGGGTGTTTCTCGATGCAGCAAAGCAAGCACCTGTGCGCGGGGGACGGCGGCATAACCATAACGGATAATAAAAAATACGCGGACAGGATGCTGCTTTTTGCCGACAAGGGATGGAACCGCACTGGTTTCGGCCCGAGGGCATATCTGTTCCTCGCCCCGAATTACAGGATGAACGAGCTCACCGCGGCTGTCGCGCTCGCGCAGCTGAAAAAACTGGACAGCGTTGTAAGAAAAAGAAGGCAACTCGGTATTCTGCTGAACAGCCTGATAAAGAAAACCAGCGGGATAAAAACTCTGAAAATATTTGAAGGATGCAGGCCTTCTTTCTGGCTCTACGGTTTTAAGGTCCTGGACGCACCTGCCGAGAAATTCGCCTCAGCCCTTAACGCTGAAGGCGTGCCCTGCGGTTCGGGTTATATCGGCAAGCCTATATTCGTCTGCAGCGAAGCGCTGCACTCGAAAACGACCTACGGGAACTCACATTGCCCGTTTGACTGCCCCAAAACCGACGCGAGGATCGAATATAAGGAAGGCCTGTGCCCGGTGACAGACACAGAACAGCCCAAACTCATAACGATCGGCATCAACGAGAATTTCACCAAAGCCGATATCCGCGATATCGCGGCCGCGGTCAACAAGGTCTCAGACGTTTTGGATTAAGTCAAAAGCTAAATACAAAATTAACCACAGAGGCACGGAGTTCCCTGTAGTTCCGATGAAACCGGAACTTAACACAGGGACCTTCGGGTCAGAACGGGGTCGATGACCCTACGGCACAGAGAAATTTTGGCTTTTGCTGACAACTGACAACCGACAGCTATTTTTAATAATCACTGTAATCTCATTTAAAATCACCGTAATCATAATAAAAAGGAGGAAATAAAATGGCTAAAGAATTACGGGGTCCTTCAGAGGCGCTCTTTCCGGTGCCTGCGGTAATGGTAAGCTGCGCTGACAGGAACGGAAAGGCGAATATCATAACGCTTGCATGGGTGGGGATCGTGTGTTCTGACCCGCCGACGATAGGGATCGCGATAAGGCCCGGCAGGTATTCGCACGGGCTGATCAAGGAAACGCAGGAATTTGTGGTCAATATTCCCAGCACGGAACAGCTGGCTGAAACAGACGGATGCGGCTTGGTATCCGGAAGGGACACGGACAAATTCAAAGAATTTGGCCTGACAAAAACAACTTCTTCAAAGGTCAAGGCCCCGCTCATAAAAGAATGCCCGGTAAATATAGAATGTAAATTAAAGCAGGTCATATCCCTGGGGGTCCATGACCTGTTCCTTGGAGAGGTTGTCGCGGTGCACGTTGACGAGGAGGTGCTGGACGGCAAGGGCAACATAGACTTCGGAAGGGCAAGGCCCTTCGTGTTCAACCAGGGTGAATACTGGAGCCTTGGCAAGAAGGTGGGGTCTTTCGGTTTTTCTAAAAAGAAGTAACGTGTCAGCGTGTCCCTCCCAGAAAGCGTTGGCGGGCAGGCTTACGAGAACTTAAAAATATTCAGCCACGGATTTCCACGGATTGTATTTCGTAACTCAAACCTTCAGGTTTGATATAAAAACGTTCGACGTCCGACGTCCGACGTCCGACGGTTTATATATTATATTTATTAAATACTTGATATTTAATATACTTTATGATATAATATATTCCTTAAGAAGTCAGCCACGGATATAAACGTAGAGTCAGAGTCTAAATCTGTGAAAATCTGTGTCAATAGAGTTACTGGAGGGAGTTTATGAAGAAACTCGTTCTTCTGAGGCACGGCGAAAGTGTTTGGAACAAGGAAAACAGGTTCACGGGCTGGACAGATGTTGACCTTTCTGAAAAGGGGATCGCGGAAGCCAGGAAAGCCGGAGCTCTCCTGAAATCGGAAGGCCTTACTTTTGATATCGCGTTCACATCAGTGCTCAAAAGGGCGGTGCGCACCCTGTGGATCGTGCTGGACGAGATGGACCTCATGTGGGTGCCGGTGCACAATTCCTGGAGGCTGAACGAAAGGCACTACGGGGCTTTGCAGGGCCTGAATAAATCAGAGATGGCAGCGAAATACGGCGAGCAGCAGGTGCTCGTATGGAGAAGGAGTTACGACAAACCCCCGCCGCCGCTTGAGAAGACCGACCCGAGACATTCGGGGAAAGACCCGCGTTATAAAAACGTGTCCGAGAAGGACATACCGCTGACCGAGTGCCTGAAGGATACCGTTGCAAGGTTTATGCCCTACTGGTACGAGGCGATCGGGCCGGCCATGAGAGCGGGAAAGAAAGCCCTGATAGTCGCGCACGGCAACAGCCTGAGGGCGCTTGTCAAGTACCTGGACAGCGTGGCGGAAGACAAGATCGTGGGGATGAACATACCGACAGGCATACCTCTTGTCTACGAGCTGGATGACATGAGCCTGAAGCCGGTAAAAAGCTATTACCTGGGCGATCCCGAGGAAGTAAAGAAAGCGATGGAGGCGGTGGCAGACCAGGGCAAAGCGAAGTGATACAAGATTTCCACGAAAACACGAAAGTATCACGAAAGCACGAAATATAACCACAGAGGCACGGAGGCACAAAGAAATATTTTCTGGTTTCAAACTTGACACTTGATACTTGACTCTTGATACTTAATATAATCACTGGAATTCGTCGGTTGTCGACATCGCCCACAAAGAATGTTGCGAAGCAAAGATCATCAGTTAAAATCACTGTAATCAATGAAATGGAGAGCATATGGACAACATACTGCTGAACGACGGGTGGTTTTTCAAGGACGAAAACGGGGAGGTCCTGAAGGATCCTGCCCCGGCAGAAGTTCCCGGGACCGTTTACACCGACCTTATGGCGAACAAAATTATTCCGGACCCTTTTTACTCGGACAACGAATCCAAGCTGAAGTGGGTTGAGGAAAAAGACTGGGTCTACACGAAGAAATTCGTTGTCAGCAAAGAGACGGTAGATAAGAAAAAAACAGCGCTTGTTTTTGAGGGCATTGATACCTTCGCGGACATCTTCCTTAACGGCCACATGCTGGGCTCAGCCGATAACATGTTCAGGCCGTATGTCTTTGACGTCAACGGGCTCCTGAAAGAGGAAAATTCCCTTGAGTTAAGGTTTAAGTCGCCGGCCCGCGCTCTTTCAGAGCTGGAGAAGAAGCACGGCGTGATAATGAACGGGCCTTTCTGCACAATACGCGGTTACGGAAGGAAGGCGCAGTACAGCTTCGGGTGGGACTGGGGCCCCAGGTTCCCGGCATCAGGCCTGTGGAAGGGCGTGCGCCTGCTGGGTTATAACTACGCGAAATTCGATTTCGTATACGTCAAGCAGCTTGAAGTGTCGGGAAAAAAAGCAAGGATAAAGGTCCAGGTCGAGGCTGATTCCCTGATGAAAGACGACGTGGCCGTAAGCTTCGAGATCAAGGGGACGAAATGCAAAAAGACCGTCAGGCATCACATGATCGACGGCACAAACCTGATCAGGGCGGAGTTTGAGATCAGGAACCCAAAGCTCTGGTTCCCGCACGGATACGGGGACCCGCACCTTTATGAAGTGAAAGTAAGCATGAAGTATAAGGATATAATGCTGGACCAAAGGTCAGTGAAGTTCGGGCTAAGGACCATAGAGATCGCCCAGGAAAAAGACAAAGAGGGCAGGGGTTTCATATTCAGGATCAACGGCATCCCGGTATACTGCAAGGGCATGAACTGGATCCCCGCCGATTCGTTCCTGACAAGGGTGACAAAAGAAAGATACCGCAGGCTCCTCTCAATGATGCCCGAGGCGAACATGAACATGGCAAGGATATGGGGGGGCGGGATATACGAGGACGAGGAATTTTACGATACCTGCGACGAGCTTGGCATAATGGTCTGGCAGGATTTCATGTCCGGGTGCGAGGAAGTGCCTGACCACCTGGAATGGTTCAACGATTCTTTTTCAAAAGAAGCGGTGTTCCAGGTCAAAAGGCTGCGCAACCACCCTTCGGTCGTCATCTGGTCGGGCAACAACGAGAACGAATCGTCCAGGTATTACGTGAGCCAGGAAGGCAGGCAGGTAAAAAGGTATTACGGGGAGGCGCTCTTTTACAGGATCCTCCCGGAGATATGCCGCCTTCATGACCCGACCCGCCCGTACGTTCCCTCCTCGCCTTACTCACCTGATGAATTTATTTACATGTCGCAGAAGAATGGGGATTTCCATTCCTATGAGGGCTGGGGCGGCGGGGACTGGAGGAAGTTCGGGGACATTAAAGGCAGGTTCCTGAGCGAAACAGGATACCAGTCATTCCCGGACATAGAAACGGTCGCGAAATTCGCCCCGAAAGAAGACTGGGACCTGGCCGGCAAGTCAATACTCGCGCATGAAAAGGCCTACGACAAGCCGCTTGACTGGATACGGTTCGGCGTTGAGGAAGTGTTGGGTTTTAAGCCCGCGGGGTTCGAAGATTTCGTTTATTACTCCCAGGTGAACTGGGCGGAAGGCTCGAAATTTTCGATAGAGCACTGGCGCAGGAGGAAATTTATCACGTCGGGGATACTGTTTTGGCAGCTTAACGACTGCTGGCCGGTAATATCCTGGGCGTTTGTGGATTATTACTATAGGCCAAAGCTCTGTTATTTCTCGGCAAAAAGGGCGTTCTCGCCAGTAATTGTGAGCCCTGTGCTGGAGAGCGGCAAGGTAAAGGTAAACCTTATAAATGACGAGCTTGTCCCGTTCAAAGGCAGGCTTGTCCTGAGATTGCTTGATTTCAGCGGGACCGAGTACTACAGAAGCGAAGTTTCCGCTCAATGCCCGGCTAATTCAAACAAGCTTATCTTCAGCAGAGGCATAACCGTTGATGACCCTAAAACCCGGGTGCTTGTGGTTGACCTTGTCAGGGGCAAGGAACTGGTTTTCAGGAACTTCCTGTTCTTCGAAAAACTTGGGAACCTCAGCCTGAAACGGGCTGAACTGGAGGCTGAGGTGAAGCCGGGTTCCGGCTGCGTTAAGCTGATCCTGAAAGCAGATACCTTCGCGCCGGCGATAAAGGTCTCGGCGGATGCTGATGGCGCACAGTATTCGGACAATTATCTTTTCCTCCTGCCCGGCGAAAAAAAGGAAATAACGATTTCCTCAGCAGAGAAAATCACGCGGATTACTATAAGAGGCCTGAATACCAGCAAATGGCTCACGCTGTAGCCGCAGGGCTTGCCCTGCTTTCAGTATCAAGGGTCAAGTATCAAGGGTCAAGTAGTTGCTTTTGTAACGCAGGGCTTCAGCCCTGCTTTATAGCGGTGCGATTTATCGCACTAAATTCATTTTTTATCGCTGCAATCGTTATTTAACATCGCTGTAATCATCAATAAAAAGAGGTAAAAATGCAGATAACGATAAGGCCTGAAGTAAAGCAGCACAAGATCAGCAGATATCTTTACGGGCATTTCGCGGAACACATAGGAAGATGCATTTATAACGGGATCTGGGCAGGCGAAGACTCAGCCATTAAGAACGAGAAAGGCATAAGGCTTGACACCGCAGAGGCGCTTAAAAAAGTCGCCCTGCCTGCCCTGCGCTGGCCCGGAGGATGTTTTGCAGACAGCTATCACTGGAAGGACGGCATCGGCCCAAAGGACAAAAGGCCGAAAAGGCACAACCTCTGGTGGAACCAGCCTGAGACCAACCAGTTCGGCACGGATGAGTTCATGCGCTTCTGCGCCAGGATAGGGACAGAGCCGTATATTTGCGTGAACGTGGGAAGCGGTACGGTTGAAGAGGCTTGCGCCTGGGTTGAATACTGCAATTCAAGCCAGGATACAGCAATTACGGGGCAGCGCAGGACCAACGGCCATCCGGAGCCCTACAACGTAAAGTTCTGGGGTGTGGGGAACGAGAACTGGGGTTGCGGCGGCGCAATGGAACCCGAGCATTACGCTGACCTGTACCGGCAGTTCGCGGGTTATATGCGCCCCACAGGCGGGGATATTAAGCTTATCGCGTGCGGTTCGCATCCCGGCATAATAGATTGGGATGAGCGGTTCCTGGTAAAACTGAAACCCGCGCTGGGCCTTGTTGACTACATAGCTCTTAACATATACACGGGCGGCAGTCCTGAAGTGAATTTCACGGACGAGGATTATTACAGGACGATCGCCGGCGTCATAACAATGGACGACAACATAAAGAGGGCAAGCGGTCTTACCCAGTCTTACAGCGCTTACGGCCATCCGATAGGCGTGATAATGGACGAGTGGGGAACATGGTACAAGGAAGCGGTCGTGGAAAACGGGGTCTGCCAGCAGAGCACTATGAGGGACGCGCTTTTCACCGCCGCAAGCTTCCACTGTTTCCACAAATTCGACAGGCTGTTCATGACCAATATGGCGCAGACCGTAAACGTGCTCCAGGCGCTTATCCTGACAAAAGGAAGCAAGGCAGTGCTTACCCCGACATACCACGTATACGAAATGTTCATGCCGCACAGGGATGCAGCGGTTGTCCCGGCTGAGCTAAACGGAAACCCGGCCCTGAACCTGCCTGACGGGAAAAAGAAGGACGCGGTCTCGGTCTCGGCATCGGTTTCGGATGACGGAAAAGAGCTTTTTGTTTCGATCGCCAACCTCGACCTTAAAAATAATATCGACGCTGATCTGCGCGTGATTTCCGGGCAGAAATGGGAGATAAAAGAAATACGGCAGCTTTCAGCCAAGGACATACACACCCACAATACTTTCGAAGAGCCGGACATGGTTAAGCCTGCTGAGATCAGGGCAAAAGAGATCAAAAAATTCCCCGCGATGTCCGTCACGGCAGTCAAAATGAAAACCGTGTCATAGTAGCTGCAGGGCTTGCCCTGCGGTTAGTTGATACGTGGATACGTGGATAAGTGGATAAGTGTAGGGGCGTGATTTATCACGCCCGAGATTGAGATGTAGCCACAACCTTTAGGTTGCGTATTTCCCTCTCCCCCTTCGGATTTAAGTTAATTTCATAATTTTCCTCCCTCTTGTCGAAGACCCGCCAATCTTACTGGGTGGGACGGGGGAGGATTGAGGTGGGGGTGGATGAGGCGGGAGAGGATGTAAGGCTGTGCCCTACGAAGCCTTGGCGTAGTAGGGTGAGGGTGTTTATTTCATTCCCCCTTTGTAAAAGGGGGATGTAGGGGGATTTAAACACGCAATGAAACAATACACAAAATATATTAAATCGGCAAAACAACTGGGGGCAAAAAACGCCAAGGTCATCCGCGCTTCCAGCATTAAGACAGCCGAATGGGTAAGGATGAAATGCCAGTTCGGGTGTGACGGGTACGGCCACGCCTTGACCTGTCCCCCGAATTCGCCCGCGCCCCAGCAGACAAAAAAGATGCTGGGCGATTATAAATACGCCCTGCTTGTCCATGGCGGGGAGTGGACGGACATCCGCAAGGCCGTTGCGGTCCTTGAAAGGGAAATGTTCCTGGACGGTTTTTATAAGGCGTTCGCGATGGCAGCAGGTCCGTGCAATCTCTGCTCCAGGTGCCCGCAGCATTGCGCGCACCCGGAAAAAGCGCGGCCTTCGATGGAAGCCTGCGGCATAGACGTTTACAGAACCGCTCACAATAACGGTTTCCCGATAAAGGTCG
>MNUP01000075.1 GCA_001871075.1 Candidatus Desantisbacteria bacterium CG1_02_49_89 | reverse complement strand
TGCCAAAGTGGGTAGGCGCGTTATTGACCCTGATCTCCTGCCCTGGCTCAAGCCACCATCTCGGTGTTGCCCGGCAGATATGCAAGATATCCTTGTCTTCCATTATAAGAGCATCACGTATAAACCTTGAAACAGTCAGGGGCGTCCAGGCGTGCTGCCTGTCCCCTGAAACCTGCGAAGCGCCAGGCTCAGGCATTCTTTCTTCGCACCAAGAGAAAAGCGGGGTCCCGTGGTTGAGCGTTGGGTAAAGATACTGTTCCGCTTTGTCCTCTTCCTCTCTTGCAAGGTGCGCGTAGGAAAGGTTGTCCGTGGCTATTGATACCCACAAACCGCCCGGCATCCATCCCAGGTTTATCGGGAGCCCGCCTCGGCTAAGGTCTTTTTCCAGGTATTTCAGGGTTCCGTCAGCAAGAGGATGATGCGGTTCCAGTATCCCGCAGGGATAAATGGCATTTGCAGCTCCCCACCTGCTTCCGCACGTTTTACCCGGCACACCGGGGATCCACCTTGTCCCGTTGGCTTCTTTTATGCTTCCACGCTCCAATGAATCAAGGATACATTGCAAAGCATCCGAGCAATATTTTTCAGCTTCCGCGGCTTCTTTTTTCAAACCAAGTTCTTTTGCTGACCAAAGCGCTATTTTTAAAACGTAACAATGCCAGATATTATGGGGAAGGAAGATCCCGTAAAGATCATTCCCATCCATCAGCCCGCAGTCGCCCATCCCGCGCGGCATAAGCCCCCACGTAAGCGGCTTTTCTCCTTTATAAGGGATCTTGGTCTTCTGCCGCTCTTTATGCGACCAGCGTGCGTGCGCAAGCATCCTTCTGAAACAACGGGCAAGATATTTTCTGTCGCGCGTAAACAGGTAATGCTGGTAAACCGCGAGGCACTTGAAACCAACCAGCCCCCACATGTCATGGCCCCACCTGCGCAGGTCATCCCACCTGCCGTTCTTCTCCTGGAAACCGAGTGACGTGCGCATACCCTCTTCGGATTCTTTCGCGTAACCGGCCTGGTCAAGCACGACCGCGGCAAGGGAACCTTCTCCGGAACCCAGAGAACGGTAGCATTCTGTCCCGGGGCTATGCGCGATCCTGCCGTTGGACTGTTCCTCGCGCATAACGAACACATCTGAAAGACCGGCGTAATACGCGTCCGCTACAACAGGGTCCGGCAAAGAGAATTCCGGTGCTTTTTTGAGCAGGTCTTTCCACGCATCCAGACCTTTTTCAATTTCGTTTTCCCAGTTCCTGGACAGCCACTTTTTTGCGTCATCCAGAATGGCAAAATGCGGCCTTACAAGATACGCTTTCCTTTTCCCGCCGGGCCGGATATCCCATTCGATAACTATGCTTTCGCGTTTCGGCAGTTTTGAAGGCTTGGGAGCACCCGCAACCAGAAAAAGCATCCTGTCTGAGGTATCGCCTATTGTCGGCAGCAACGCGTTTATATTGGAGCCGGGGTCGATCCATATCTGGTTCGAAACATGGTTACGCATGATGCCCAGAACCCTGATCCTGGAAGATGAAGAAGTTTTATTTTTAGCGCTGATAGAAAAAACATCCGCGTCTTTTACCGCGACCGCTTTTATGCCAACGAAAGCGCTTTCGTTTTCCCAGGTGTATTCCAGGGCCGGAATGCGGTTCTCCACCCGTTTCCACGCCTTTCCCGGAAGCGCGGAACCGTCAGCGTCAGCGCTGAGATCCAGCCACCAGCAAGCCATAAGGGGCGCAAGCGCGCCCAGGGGATTACCTGTCAGGTCCGCGTCAGTCCAGGCCACTGTCAGCCCTGTTTTTGAGGCATCCAGAAGGCATTTCCTGCTTGCATCCGGAAGGCAGATGCATAACCTGTGCGGTTCTGCGAATGCGTATTTAAAATCTACCTGTGTCTTCATTTTTGGATTACAGTGATTATAAATGAGATTACGGTGATTATCTATCAGGGCTAAAGCCCTGAGTTACAATAAAACTCCTTGCTGTTGCTCTGACACGTTGATACGCTGATACGTTGACACGCAGTTTATACTAGGATTTTCTTGACAACGTCGATCACTCTGCCCGCGTCCCCTGTCGCGCGCGCCTTTTCAAGCTCATCCTTCCGGGCGTATATCATAAGCGCTTTTTTCATAACATTGGCGAATAATTCCCTTGAAAGTGACATCGCCTTTATCGGCTCCAGGCGGTAAGTGAACTGGTCCTCACCGAACCACCCGCTGTAACCCGTATCGATCGCGGCGTAACAGAAATCCGCGAGCCTCCAGTTATCCCCTGTTCCCGCAACGCGGTCCTCGTCGTTTGAATGCACCTTTGCGTTGTTCAGGTGGAAGTTCACTACCTGCACCCCAAGCCTTTGGACCGCGTAAAGAGTGAATCCCGGGTCAACCGCATACATCTGTTCGTGACCGTAATCAACGGCAACACCCATGTTCCTGCCCCCGCATACCTCGTTTACTTCCCTTGCTACCATTGCGGCAAGGTGTGTAGTGGGAATGACCATATTCCCTTCGCGCGGCTCATGGAGCTTTGCCTCAATACCGAACCTAAGCCCCAGGCTCTTGGCTTTCCTGTTTATCTTAACGCAGGCCTTTATGAACCTTTCAAGGATTCCGCCGTAGTTTACCTCAAAATTGTAGTCCCATCCGTCAGAACCCGGCCACAGCGCCACGCTGGAACACCCAACCTCTCTGGCGATCTCAACGCCCTGCAGCGCCACTGCCATAGCATCTTCGCGGATCGCTTTGTTCACGTTAGTAACCCCTCCCAGCTTCCATTTAGGGTCGGTGAAAAGGTTGGTGTTCATATTCGTAGGGACCAGCTTGAACTTTTTAAGCGCGTCTTTCACTTCTGATATCTTGGAAGGATCCTTACGGTAATTTTCATCTATAAAAACCTGTTCGTGGAATTCTATGCCCTTGACCCCGGCTTCTGCGACCCTTTCGATCTGCGCCGTTATAGAGTCATCCAGCCCGGGATTATACCCGCCGGAAGCGAACCTGTCAGTGAATCCCCCGGCGCACCAGTGACCGGCGGCAAAATTTATCTTGAATGTTTCCATGAACTCATCGATCTTTTTGCCTTCAAGGTAACCCTTGAACCTGGTATTGAGTGATCTCAAATTACCGCTATTCACCTTCATTTTGCCTCCCCCTTTAAGCGGTTTTTACCCTTAATTTGCCTTCTCTGATCTCTTCGATCGTCCTGTTTATTGCTTCTGTCATTTTCATATTGTCATTGGATTCAACAATTACCTTTGCTCTTTTCGCGGCAAGGTTTATCAGGGTGTACCTGTCCTCGGTCCTGTTCAAGATATTGTCGACAAGCACTTTTTCTTTTTCCAAATTACCCTCCTTTTAAATACAGTGTCCAGTGACCAGTGTCAAGTATCCAGTAAAAATATCAAAATACAATTAACAAAACCAATCAAATCTCACCCTCTCCTTAATCCTCTCCCCTTGAGGGAGAGGGCGGGGCGAGGGGGATCTCAGTGACCAGTATCCGGTGCCAAGTAGAAAATTATTTTAAATAACTGGTTACTATTTTTTTAAGCTGAAATGACGCTTCTTTCAAGTTGTCGTTGATTACAACATGGTCATACTGCCTGCTTTCGCGTATCTCTTTTCTTGCTTTGGCAAGCCTCTTTGCCATGCTGCCGCTTTTTTCTGTTCCCCTTCCCGCGAGCCGCCTTTTAAGCTCTTTAAAAGAAGGGGGAGCTATGAAGATCAGGACTGACCTGGGAAAAATCCTGTGTATCTGGAACCCGCCCTGGGTATCTATAACGAGCATAACATTTTTACCGCTCTTTAAAGCGCAACCAAGGAATTCTTTGCTTGTCCCATAATAGTTGGTATACACCTTAGCCCATTCCGCGAAAAAGCTTTTATTTATCTTTTTTAAAAAGTCAGCTCTGCTTATAAATTGATAATCCCTGCCGTTCCTTTCATTCCCCCTGGGTCTTCGCGTGGTATAGGAAACAGACCGGACAAAACCCCGGCGCGATCTAAGCAGTATGTCTGCCAGCGTGGTCTTGCCGGTTCCGGAAGGAGCCGATATCACGAATATTTTTCCTAGTTGTTTTTTTCTGTCTGCTGTCTTTTTCATTTTAAATTGCAAATTGAAAATTTAAAATTTTAAATTTAAAATTATTCGACATTCTGCACCTGTTCCCTTATCTTTTCCAGTTCTTCTTTTACCAGGACCGACTGCGACGAAACAGCGTAGCTGTTGGCTTTTGAAGAAAGCGTGTTTATCTCCCTTGACATTTCCTGGGCGATAAAATCAAGCCGCCTGCCGACAGACCCGGAAAGTTCCAGGGTGCCAAGGAAGGACTGCAGGTGCGCCTTAAGGCGCATCATCTCCTCGCTTATGTCCACCCGGCTTGCGAACAGGGTCAGCTCTTCCACAAGCCTGGGGCTGTTCAGGTTAAGCTCGGGCAGAAATTCTTTCAGGGTATGCTCGAGCTTCTCCTTGTGGAATTTTACGGCCTCGGGCGCGTGCTCCTCTATTTTCAGGACTGCCGCCGAAATACCCGCGGCGTGTTTTGCGAGCGCGCGCTGTATTTTCCTGCCCTCTTTGTTCCTTGAAACTTCGAGCATGAGTACTGCTTTTTCAATGCCTTTTTTGAGCGCCGGCCATATTACGGACAGCGAATATCCTTCTTTTCCCGTCCTGAAAATATGCGGAATGTCACGGAATAATCCGATATCGATCTCTCCTGAAATATCAAGTTTCTCCTTAAGCTTTTTAAAGGCATTATGATACTTCCTTGCCTGCGCTATGTCTACCGACAGGACCTTACCGCTGTACTGCTCTTCGATGATCGAAAGGCTTATCCGCCCCCTGTCAAACTTCTGCTGGATAACCTCTTTTATCCTGTCCTCAAGGAACGTCATTCCTTCCGGCAGCTTCAGGAATATGTCAAGAAATTTTGAATTCAGGGATTTTATTTCTATGAAAAACGAAACCCCCTCTTTGCCTGTCCTGCAATACCCGTAACCTGTCATACTCTGAAGCATTGTTTCTCCTTAAATAAAATTATGGAATTCGAAAACATTCTGCAAAACCACACGAGAATGTTGCCCGAAAGGCAAAATTATGAATCAGGGCTAAAGCCCTGAGTTACCCCGAAGGGGTCCCTTTGGGACAATAAACACCCTTGCAGTTGATTCATAACTCATAACTCATAATTCATAATTATTCTTTTATTTTAAGGAACAACCAGCCTGAAAACACAAGGAAACCCGCCATTGTAAGGACCGGCACCCAAACCGGCGCGATCCATGGAGCAGGGATCAGGAAAAGGCAGTCTATTGTGGCAAAAGAAGGCGGCCAGCCTATTAATACTTTGAGGGCGGCATAATAAACCAGGTCCCATACCGCGAACACCCACAAGAACACAGCCAGCCTGCGCCACCAATTTTTCTCAAGCATCAGGGCAACCGCAACAAGCATTATTATAGTGGCTGCCTCTCTTGTCATTTCTATCGAAAGAAGGTCGCGCGGGACCTGCCCCATAACCATCCGGGTAAGGTCAGGAATGCTTAACTGAAGGATCTTCCTGATATAAACAACGACAACCCCTTCCCACCAGCCCATTGCCGCGCCGAAAACTGTCAGGATAATAAGCTTTCTTGGCATCTTTATACCGTGTTCTTCCCTCCCCTGATCTTCAGGAACCTGCGCTTGCCCACCTTGAGGATATGCTCTTTTTCAAGGGAAATGTCGTAATCCGGCACCGATATAACGCTGCCGTCCAGTTCGACCGCGCCCTGCTGGATGAGCCTGTTCGCCTCTGTTTTATTTTTCGCGAGCTTGTTGTCCACAAGTGCATCCACTATCCATACCTTGTCCGAATTCGCGTAAACGCTTGAGGGCATCTCGCTGGGAAGCTCTTTGTTTTTGAATATCCTGTCGAACTCCTCCGATGCGGCTAATGCCTTTTCTTTCCCGTGATAAAGGACAACAAGCTCTGACGCGAGCATTGCCTTGGCATCCCTTGGATTCATTTCGCCGGAACGGACCTTCAGCTCCATTCCCGCGATCCTGGTTTCCGGCACGGGTGTAAGCAGTCTGAAATATGTGAATATCAGGTTGTCGGTTATAGACATCGCTTTTCCGAACATCTGCTCCGCAGCGTCCGTTATGCCGATATAATTCCCGTATGTCTTACTCATTTTCCTGGTGCCGTCAGTCCCGACAAGCAGCGGCATGGTCAGCACGATCTGCTCCTTCTGGCCGTAATCCTTCTGCAGATCCCTGCCGACCAGAAGGTTGAAAGTCTGGTCAGTGCCGCCTATTTCTATGTCGTTCTTGAGCATTACGGAGTCATAACCCTGCAGGAGCGGGTAAATAAATTCAAGGAGCGTTATCTCCTGCTTATTAACGAACCTGTCCTTGAATTCGGAACGTTCAAGCACCCTTGCCACAGTGTAATGGGAAGCCAGTCCCAGGAAACCGTCAAGCCCCATCTGCTTAAACCACTTGCTGTTAGGATTTACTTCCGTTTTTTCCTTGTTGAGTATCTTGAAGACCTGGTCAAGGTATGTTTTGGCGTTATCCCTGATCACATCCTCTGGAAGCGTCTTCCTTGCCTCGTTCCTGCCCGAAGGATCCCCTATCATGGCTGTGAAATCACCCAGTATGAACTGAACGATGTGACCAAGGTTCTGGAAATCGCGCAGCTTCCATAGCACTACGGTATGGCCCAGGTGTATGTCCGGGGCGGTAGGGTCAACGCCGTACTTGATCTTTAAAGGCCTGCGTTCCTGGAGCAGCTTCTTCAGCTCTTCCTTATTCGGCAGCACATCCACAACGTTCCTGGTTATTATTTTCAGTTCATCTTCAATAGTCATTTGCTCCTCGGATATGTTTATTTACAGCATTAATCACTGTAATCGTTTTTTTAAATCACCGTAATCATCTTTATAATTGACATTTTAAAAAGAAAGTATATAATATGATTACTTTGTTTGCCGGTTAACTGGTTCTCCGGTTAGCCGGTTCAGGGATTCCTTATGAAAAAAGAAACGAGATTCGTATTATGGCTCTTGCTTATCATACTGCTTGGGGGTGTGACATTCCTTATTATAGGAATGGCGGGGCTGCCTTCTTTGAAGGCGCTGGAGGAATACCAGCCCAAACTCTCAAGCAAAGTCTATTACGCGGATGGTTCGCTCATGTCAGAGTTCGGCGAGGAACACAGAACCCTGATCTCTCTTAACCAGATGCCTGAAAACCTAAGGAACGCCACGGTTGCCATTGAAGACGAAAGATTTCTCAAGCATAAAGGCGTGGATTTCTACAGGATACTCGGTGCCGCGGTCCAGGACATACTCCATATGAAACTGAAAGAAGGCGCCAGCACCATAACCCAGCAGCTCGCACGCTCCCTGTTCCTGACAAGGAAAAAAACCTTTATTAGAAAATTCAGGGAAGCAATGCTTTCGCTCGAGATAGAACGCCGGTATACCAAAGAACAGATCCTTGAAATGTATCTTAACCAGATCTACTACGGGTCCGGGGCCTACGGCGTAGGCTCAGCCGCCTGGACATTCTTCGGAAAGGAGACCCAGAACCTTAATACAGCCGAGTGCGCGCTGCTTGCCGGCCTTCCCCGATCGCCCAGTAATTACTACTCTCCGTACCAGAATCCCGAAAATACCTTTGCAAGGCAAAAACTTGTTTTAAAAAAAATGCGCGAACTTGGTTACATAACTCCCGAAGAAGAATATGACGCGCGCAAAACCAATATCGTGATCCGCCCGCCAATGCACAAAGAAATAAAACCTCTCTACTTTATTGAATACCTGCGCATATACCTTGAAGAAAAATACGGGAGCGAGCTCCTCTACAGGGGCGGCCTTGAGATATACACCACCGCTGATCCCGTTATGCAGAAAACAGCTGAAAAAGTTTTTCCCGCGAATATACAGAGACTGCGCAAAGAACTGAAAAAAGAAAACATTGACGGAGCGCTTGTGTCAATAGACCCCGCGACCGGTGAAGTAAAAGCCATGATAGGCGGTTGCGATTTTAAAAAGAGCCAGTTCAACAGGGCGGTCCAGGCGCACAGGCAGCCCGGCTCGGCATTCAAGCCGTTTATCTATCTGGCGGCGCTGGACATGGGCTTCAAACCTGACGACACTGTTCTTGACTCAGGTGTTTCCTATCCTGCTTCTGAAAAGAATAAAAAATGGGAACCAAAGAACTATGACGGGATCATGCACGGAACTGTTACTTTAAGGGTTGCCATCGCTCAGTCCCTGAACCTTGCCACTATAAAATTAATTGAACTCGTAGGACCCGAAAATGTAATTCCCTACGCTGCCGCGGCCGGCATTAAAAGCCCGCTTGGGGCGGACCTTTCTCTGGCACTCGGTACTTATGAAGTAACTCCGCTTGAGCTCACGCAGGCTTTTTCAACGATCGCGAACCGCGGTGTCAGGACCGAACCCTTCTTTATAAGACTTGTGAAAGACAGCGAGGGAAGGATCCTTGAAGAAACATCGCCCAGGTTTGAAACCGCCCTTAACGCCTCTACCTGCGAGCAGGTTACTGAACTGATGCGCGGCGTTGTTGAATTCGGGACCGCGAGATACCTTTCTGCCTACGGGTTCCGCTACAAATGCGCCGGCAAGACCGGAACAACCGACGAATTCACTGACGCGTGGTTTGTCGGGTTCACCCCGACGATCGTCACCACGGTCTATGTCGGCCGTGACGATAAAACAACCCTGGGACCCAGAATGAGCGGCGCGGCAGTAGCGCTGCCGATCTGGGCTGAATACATGAACGGCGCTTATAGACCCAGTACCCAGCCTGAAACCAAGCCTGCCGAGTAAATCCTTCCCTAAATCCCGCGCTTTATGAAAATAGCTTTTTCAAGGCTGTATGTCCTGAAACGCAGGTTCTTGAAACATACGGAATGCGGCGGATCAATGAGCTTTGTGTATTCTTCAAGCACCCTGTATGATTCTTCAACACGCCTGAAATTCGCCCTGAGGATGTCATCAACGCTGTTCCGGCGGGACTCGCTTGCGGTAAAGCTTTTCGCTCCGACGTCCTTCCCTGAATCTCTTGATAGCAGAAGCTCACTCTCATCTTGCAAATTCTTTACCGCGTCCTTTGTGTCGTGGCGTACCTTCTTAAGGCGCGCGGTAATGCGGCTGTCATCCAGGATGAACCTTGCGGCATCTTCTATCACCCTGAGGCCTTCAAGGCACCTGTTGACATTGGCATCAATAATCCGCGCAACCCCCCTGTCCGCCATGGGCTTTTATTCTTTCCTGCCGGGGCCAACGTCTATGACTGTCCCGTTCCTCTTGTTATCAACGATCCTGCCTATACAGTAACCCGCAAGAACGATAATGATCAGTAATATGATCTTCCAGAGGAATACCCAGAAGAGCACCAGTATACCGATCGCAAACCCTATAAGGGCGCCGGCTGCCCTCCCGCTTCTAAAATTGAACTTGATCTCTTCACCCATGGCCCCTCCACGGAATCTTATTAACCCTGAATGCCTGTTTCGCGGGGTATTATCTTTTCAACAAAAACTTTTACCTCGCTTACTTCCTGTATGCCCAGCACATCCTGCACGTACCTTTTTACGATCGTCTGCACCCTGTCGCTCGCAGCCGGTATGTTGCTGTCCGAATACAGGGTTATCTTGTTATATATCTCAAGGCCTTTTCTGCCAGCCACCACCCTGGGCTTTATATCTTTTACGTCCTCGATCTGGCTGCCCAGCTTTTGGACGAAATCGCTGATGGCGCTCAGCGATATTTTGACCTCGCCCAGAGGATTACCGAACGAGATATCCCTTTTTATCACTCTCTCCTTAAAAGAAGCGTAAAAAGAAACAACACTTATGACCAGTGCCAGGAATGCAATGATGCCGAATATCAACCTGTAGTTCAGGCGTCCAAGGTTCTTTAATCCCAGCACCAGGAACTCCTGTGCGTCACCGTAATCCAGGATCCTGGCTGATATAAGGAAAGTGTAGATAGCCAGCCCGAAAAACGCTGCCGCACCGAAAATCAGGAAGGACTTAATTAAACCGCGCATTTTCTCCTCCAGTTATTGAACACCGTCTATATTTACGTCTATTTTTATAGCCTCGAGCCCGGAAAATTCCTCGATGGATTTTTTCACCTTTTCCTGTACCTCCACGGATATAGCGGAGATCTCTCTGCCGTATTCGATGCTTACCGGCACAACCAGGATCACATCGCCGTTTGCCAGTATATCAACCCTTATGCCGTGGTGCGAATCGATCTTTAATAACTTAAGGATGGTGTGTATAAACCCCCCTCCGACACCGGTCACGCCCTTTACCTCCTGCGCGGCGCGTGCCGCGATGCCCGCGATCGCGTTACCCGATATTTTCACGATACCCAGTTCGCTCTTCTCTATCATTTTTCCCCCTTAAGGAGCCTCACCGTTAATGCGCCTCTGGATAAAATTCGTGGATATCTCACCCCTTCTGAAAAATGCGTTGTTCATTACGGTTTTGTGGAAGGGGATCGTGGTCGGGATACCCTCGATCACAAATTCGTGGAGGGCTCCGCGCATGCGCTCTATCGCATCCTCGCGCCTGCCTCCCCAAACAATGAGCTTGGCAAGCAAAGAATCATAATACGGCGAGACCTGGTATCCCTGGTAAATGTGCGTGTCCACCCTTACGCCCGGGCCTCCGGGCAGGTGCAGAAAAGTGATCTTCCCCGGAACAGGCATAAAATCTTTTTCAGTGTCTTCGGCGTTTATCCTGCACTCGATCGCGTGGCCTGAAAATTCTATTTCTTCCTGCGCCAGCGCCAGTCTTTCGCTTCCCGCTATTTTTATCTGTTCTTTTAATATATCAACTCCGGTTACGAACTCGGTTACGGGATGCTCAACCTGGACCCTTGCGTTCATTTCCATGAAATAGAACTTACCTTCCTTGTCCAGCAGGAACTCCACTGTCCCTGCCCCGATGTAATTTACAGCCTTGGCCGCGCGTATAGCGAACCTGCCCATCAGCTTTCTCAGCCTCTGGTCAATCGCGGTGGACGGCGATTCCTCTATCAGTTTCTGGTGCCTTCTCTGGATGGAACAGTCTCTTTCGCCCAGGTGGACTATATTGCCGTGCTCGTCCGCGAGTATCTGGAATTCCGTGTGCCTTGGCTCGCTTATGTATTTTTCAAGGTACACAGCGCTGCTGCCGAATGCCGATTCTGCCTCCGAAGACGATATCTGAAAATTCTTCTTCAGTTCTTCCTCATTCTGGACAACCCTCATCCCCTTCCCACCGCCGCCAAGAGATGCTTTAATGATCACAGGGTAGCCGATATGGCGGACGATCTTAAGCGCTTCTGCCTCGTTCTTGACCGATTCGCTGGATCCCGGTATGCAGGGAACTCCCTCTTTCATCATTATGCGCCTGGTCTGGGATTTGTCGCCAACCATACCAAGGGTTTTTGATGAAGGGCCTATGAATTTCAGGCCGCAGGACTCGCACGCCTCGGCGAAATGCTGGTTTTCCGAAAGAAAACCATAACCCGGGTGGATCGCTTCTGCGCCGCTCACCTCTGCCGCGGTTATTATGCTGGGCACGTTAAGGTAACTTGACCTCGGAGCGGCAGAACCGATGCAGATACGCTCGTCGGCAAACCTTACGTGCAAAGAATCACGGTCCGCTTCGGAATAGACCGCGACCGTGGCTATGCCCATTTCCCTGCACGCCCTCATCACCCTTAAGGCGATCTCCCCGCGATTGGCTATCAGTATCTTTTTGAACATAAAACCCTTTTGACACAGATTTGCACGGATTTTCACAGATAGGCATGAATATGTTGCAGCAAAATCAAACATCAGTGTTAATCAGTGAAAATCAGTGTCTAAATTATTTTATTGCGTTTCTACCTGGAAGAGCGGCTGGCCGAATTCAACTGTCTGCCCGTTCTCCACCAGTATCCTGACGATCTTTCCGCTGACCTCGGATTCTATCTCGTTCATCATCTTCATAGCTTCTATTATGCACAGAGGCTGGCCCTTGGTAACCTCCGTGCCCACTTCAACATAGGGTTCCGCTTCAGAGCTGGGCGCCCTGTAGAAAGTCCCCACCATCGGAGACACTATCTGTATAACGCCTTTTTCAGCCGGGACTGCCCCCTGGGCCTGGCCTGCCTGCCCGCCGTTCTGCGGCGCGACCGGCACGCTTGTGACAGGCACCGGCTGCTGGAAGATCTGCGAGGGTAAATTCGTGGACGTGATCGGGACATGCTGGACGCCCGGAGTTTTTTTCACGCGTATCCTGACGCCCTCCCTTTCGATCTCAAGCTCATCTATATCCGAATTTTGAAGCAGGTTTATTATCTCCTTTACTTCCTTAAGGTTCATATTTCCCCCTGTTAAAAATGATTACGGTGATTATATAAGATGATTACGGTGATTATATTTTAAAACTCTGATACGTTGACACTGTATTTATCAGACGCGTTCCACGTATTCCCCATTCGCAGTGTTTATTTTTAGGACGTCCCCTTCCTTTATGAAAAGAGGGACCGAGATCCTGTAGCCGTTTTCAAGCGTAACCTCTTTTAAAGCAAGCGCTACCGTATCGCCCTTCACTCCCGGGGGAGATTCAACTACCTTAAGCTCCACAAAATTGGGCATTTCTATCGAAAGCGGAACAAGCGTGCCTGCCCTGTCTGTCTTTTCCGTGTAATAAACAACCAGCACCTCCATGCCTTCTTTAAGGAATTTCTTCTGGTCGCCGACCTGCTTTTCTGAGAAGGAAACCTGGTCGTACGTTTCCTTGTCCATGAACAGGAAATTACTGCCTTCCTTGTAGAGGAACTGCGACGGTTTTTCTTCGACATGCACCTCTTCCATGGTCTCGTGGTGCCTGAAAGTCCTGTCCAGAACAAAACCCTCCCTGACGTCTTTCAGCCTCGCGCGCACGAACGCGCCGCCTTTACCAGGCTTAACGTGCTGGAACTCCACGACTTTATAGAGTTTGTTTTCAAAAATAACTATCATTCCGGTCCTGAAATCATTTGGCGTAACCATTTTTTATCCCTTCTAATTTCCATCCTGTTCCTCTCCCTTGGACGGGAGAGGAATAAGGTGAGGGTGAATTTTTAATAATTTTTGTTTAAACTGAGATCATATCTTTTGTTGTTTTGCTCAAGTTCTCAAATCCGCTTTTGGTAACCACCACAAGGTCTTCTATCCTTACCCCGAAACCGTCCGGCAGGTATATGCCCGGCTCTATCGTGATCACCATCCCGCTCTCAAGCGCTGTCAGGTTATTCATGCTCACGTGCGGAAGCTCGTGCACTTCCCTTCCGACGCCGTGCCCCAGGCTGTGGCCGAAATATTTGCCAAAACCCTTTTTTGATATAAGGGCCCGCGCCGAAGAATCAAGCTTTGAACATATGGCGCCTTCTTTAACTTGTTTTAGCGCTTTTTCCTGCGCCTGCCTTACTATACCGTATACCTTTTTTTGCTTTGAATCGGGCTTTCCCGCGAAAAAAGTCCTTGTGCAGTCAGAAGAATACCCGTTGAGCTGCGCCCCGAGATCTACTACAACGGCGTCCCCCGGTTTTATCACTTTATCGGAAGCAGTGCCGTGGGGATACCCGGAACGCACACCCGAGGCGACGATCGTGTCAAAAGCAATATCCCCGCGGTTATCGCGTATGATCCGGTCTATCCTGCGCGCGGCGTCTTTCTCTGTTATTCCGGGCTTCAAGAACCCGGGGATCTGATTGAGAACAAGGTCAGAAAGCTCGCTTGCCTTCCTTATGCTGTCTATTTCCGCTTTTTCCTTTTTCATGCGCAGCTCTTCCACGAGCCAGCCCGCGTACACGGCCTTTGCTTTCTTGAGCGCCTTTATTTCATCGTATTTGGCAACCGACATATACTGGTGTTCTATGCCCAGCTTTTTAACCTTGTCCGCGTTAACTATGTCCCGCAGGTGCTCAATGAAACTTTTTTTCAGCAAAACCATATTGATATCGCCGCAGGTCCTGCTCTTTACCTCGCCATAGTTACAGAAGTCCGCGAGGAAATATGCGTTCCTGGAGGTGACCAGGCAAACGCCCCCTATGAAAAAGTTTATATTCAGCAGGTAATCGCGGTTAACCTTATGCGATACCAGGAGCGCGTCAATGCCGTGCTCCTTCATCTTCTCCCTTAATTTTTTTATCCTCTGCAGGCTCATTATGTCCTTTTACGCGCTCAGAAGGCGCTTGATGAAAGAAACGCGCATCTGGCCCGGCGCCTGCGGCCTGTCCACGAACCCGTATGTCATAATGGAACCCAAGCTTGGGAATATAACCCTTGAGGTCCTTCCGACCTGGCCCAGGCTCAGAGTTATTATGTTTTTATTCCTGTTGTCATACGTAAAAGAAGACAGGCGCACCATATCGTCGAATGTATTCGCCATTGCCGCTATCTTCACGATGTCAGCTTTTTTTTGGAAAGCCAGCTTCAGGACCCTGCCGAAAAGAAAATCAGAAGGCGTGCTGTCCAGCGCGTGGAAGGACACTATCACGGTCTTTCTGTTCCTGCGCGCGAGCTTTATGACCGCGTCGCGTATGTCTCTGCTGAAATACTCAATATCAACCGCGTCAGCCGCCTTTATGGCCTGCCTGAAAAGCAGGAGCCGCTTTTTATCCGGTATATGCCTTTCCGCGCCCTCTTCCCTATTCCTGATGGTCAGTATCGAAGGGAACCCGGCTTTTCTTATCCTGTCAAGCGCCTTGATGATCCGCGCGGGCGCAGGCTTCTTCATTTTATCAGCGCGCAGTTCTATGATATCCGCTCCCTCAATCCTTGCTGTTTTGAGCAGCTTCGGGGTAATGCCGGCCAATGTGACCGCGATGCGCGGCTCCTTGAAATCAAGACCGCCTATTTTCACTTTCTTGCGCAACGTATCGCCTCTTTTGCGACTTGCTTTAGCGTCTTTCCTGAAGTTTCGATAACCCGGTGCGAACAGGAACGGTAAAGTTTCAACCTGGGTTTAAGAATGTCAGCTATTGTTTTAACCAAATCTTTGCTGCCCGCAAGCAAAGGTCGTTTCTTTATTTCTGTTTTCTTCATCCTTTTCAGTATCGCCTCAGGGGTAGCGTCAAGGTATATAACGTTCCCCATCCTTCTCATTATCCCGCGGTTCCAGGGATTTTTCACTATGCCGCCGCCGGTTGATAAGACTATGTTGCTGAGATGAGAAAGAGCCGAAAGCATTCCGCCCTCTATCCTTCTGAAGTGTTTTTCGCCGTGCCTGCGGAAAATATCGCTTATCTTCATCCGGGTGATTTTTTCAATAAGCAGGTCCATATCGATAAAACCCATCCTTAATTTCTTCGCGATGAGCTTTCCTGCCGCGGTCTTGCCGCTTCCCATGAACCCGATAAGGATTATATTTTTCATAAGAGATATTGACACTGATTTTCACAGATAACCACAGATTTTAATATTTTATTTACTTCTTCCTATTAGAATTTATGCTTATTTTAAAATGTCAGCCCAAACTTTGGCTAATAGTTCATTCCTTACTTTGCGACTCATAATGGTCTCAAGGTATGAATTTATGATTTTATCAATTTTTATTTTTAATTTCTCAAGTTCAGGAAGAATATTATTCAGATATTCATCGTCTTTTGGAACACGAACCTCAGTTAAACCTGCCTCAAGAAAGACTTTTAAATAACGTGCCTCTTCTTCAGACTTACATTCAATGAAATTCTTCCCTGAATAAAGCTTCCATCCAAATAAATCCTTCTGTATCCTGATTTCTCCGGAATGATTTTCCAGCGATTTAAGAATGGTTCCTTTGTGTGAAAGGATTTTTTCTCTATAGAATTCTCCGAGCATTTGCATACCTTCTACTCCTTTTTAATCTTATCAATTATTATATCCTTAAGGGCATCTATGTTTATTCCTTCTTTTGATTTCTTATATTTCCCAAAACTCTTTACCTTTTATCTTGTGTCTTATAGGGTTCTATACCAAAAAAAGTATGGTCCATAGGAAAATATTCAGGATTTATGTAATAACCGAGAGATACATCTATAAAGAGTTTAGAAAAAATTGAAGTTTTTATTTCTGATAATTCATACCATTTTTCCCTTGATGCGCAAGTTGGTCTTTTATTAAACTTGATTTTTTAGGTTTCGTTCCAACCTTTTTCTTTTTTGCTATTCTTTTTTTATATCCTATAAGATTGTCAGATAACGTCAATTGTTTTGGATTGTATACAATTTTTTCACTTTTGCCATCTCTGTCTGTTTTATATTCAAATAATTTGGGTGCATTAAAAGTCAAGATAAAATCCTTGATTCGCTTCTCCGCTAACTTTACATATTCTTCGGTGATGTCATATCCAACATAATTTCGATTCGTTTTAACAGCTGCGATTGCAACCTGTCCGCTCCCTATAAATGGATCAAGAATAACCTCTCTTTCATAAGTATATAGTTGAATAAGTCTGTATGGAAGTTCTACCGGAAAGGGAGCCGGATGACCTACTTTTCGCGCCGACTCTGCAGAAAAGGTCCACATACTTTTTGTGAATTCAAGAAATTCCTCTTTTGAAATTGTGCTTTTTCTCCCTGGATTTCCTCTTGAATACATTCCTTTTGAAAATACCAAAATGTATTCATGAATATCCCTTAAAATTGGATTTTGGGCAGAAAGCCAACTGCCCCAGGCAGTTGACGGACTGCCGCTTGAAGCCTTATTCCATATAATTTCACCTCGCATCAAAAATCCCAAATTAAGCATATCATCTATGATAAAACCATCAAGCGGAATATAGGGTTTTCTTCCAAGATTTGCCACATTAATACAAACCCTTCCTCCTGGAACAAGAACACGCTTAACTTCTTTCCATACTCGTTTTAAAAAGTTCCTATATTCATCTAAAGTTAAATTCTCGTCATATTCCTTTCCTACATTATAGGGCGGTGAGGTAACCATCAGGTGAACGCTATTGTCCGGCAATTCTTCCATATTTTCACTTGTTTTGCATAAAATTTTATTCAAGAATTTTGAAGGAATTGGATTTTCAAAATATTTTGTAAATTCTTCTTTTGGCAATCCTTCATACAATCTACTATTATAAAAAGTAGAGGAATCATGATTAATTCTTCCCGGGGAACCGAAAGCACTTGTTTTAGTGCCTGATTTTTTTTGTGTAGTTAACATTTTAATCCTCTCTCCAGTAATCAACCCATTTTTTATATGGGTCAAAATCTATTTTTTGTTTTTTCCAATCAATCTCGATATTTTTGGTATCTTTATGTTTTATCAATTCTTCCAATGCTTCTTTTGACATTTCTGCGCCTCTCGGATTTGTACCTTCTTTCGGCAATTTGATATATTTCTGCCTTCCCATCTTTTTGAAAACTTCTCTTTGAACTTCTAAAGGAATGTGGTAAAAACCTCCGCCATTATTCCAATTAATTTGAACAAATATCATATCACTGGTAGGTTGGTAGTTTTGTAAAAACTCTCTTGCTTTCTGAGCGTCTACAGTCCAAACAAGCTTTACACCTCCAAAACTCTGCCCTGTGATTGTTTTTATGGAAATCGGAGACCCGAATAACTTTACATCAACTTCTGCCTCTGTTATGGGAATTTCAGTTTCAACATTTTTTTCACCAAATTTATAAATAAGTAGAGCTGCTACTATCCTTTCTCTAACTGATCCTACCTCCATTCCAATTTTTCCCGCTCTTGAACTTTCTAATTCCGCGAGCTGAAATAAATGCGGCAGACGCACCTTAATTTTATCTACCAATTTTTCATCTTTAAATATCTCTATCAAGTGATTAACCATTTCTTCTCCTTTTTTGCTTGTCTGTATAACCTTCTTGTATATAAAATTCTACTTATCGATTCCTTTATTTTTTTCATTTTCAATATTTCCATGAATAAAATTCCGGGGACAAAAATTCCGGGGACACAATACTTAATTATCCTTCTAAGGATTGGAATGGTTATATTGCAAAAGAAAATGCTTTCAGAAAATTATGGTGTCAGGTATTTAGTTGTGAGTTACTTTAATTTTCAAAAGTATTCCCTAAAGGCGTCCATATGGAAAAGGAATTTATAGGCGACAATTTTTATATACGAACGGGCTTTCTTGCCACCCGTTTTAAGTTAAGGTTATGCTTTTTAATAAACTCTTCTGACTCTTTATTGATTTTTTTAACTCTTTCTTCGGGAGTCAAGTGCTTTTCCTCTTCGTAAATCTTCTCCATTATCTCATGGATTTCTCTCATTGCTTTTGGTTCTTTCATGACTCAATCACCTCCAGGGGTGAACAAATCTCTATCTGGTGATAACCCAGTGCTCTATTGGAGGAAACGTGCGATAAATCGCCCACCAAACTGACTGGCGGGCAGGCACCGCTACATCTCGGGAGTGATGAATCACGCCCCTACAAAACGTAACATCCCTTCTTAACATTAGATTGCTTCCTCACCCCGATGGTAATCGGGGCGAAGTCGCAATGACAGGCTATGCTTTAAAATGCCTTTTCATTTCCTGCAGTGTATCGCCACTGAACCTATCCGTCATAGCGGACGCAAGCTCAATCGCGGCCATGGCTTCGCCCACCACGCCTGCGGCAGGCACAGCGCAAACATCAGCTCGGAGCACAGGCGCCTTCGCGGATCTCTTTGTTTTCAGGTTCACTGACCAAAGCGGCTTTGCAAGACTGGGTATAGGTTTCATCGCAGCCCTCAGGATTATCGGTTCGCCGTTTGAAATGCCGCCTTCGATCCCGCCAGCATTATTGGTCTTGCGCGTGAACCTTCCCTTGTAGGCAATTTCATCATGGACTTCAGAACCTTTCATCCCAGCTGATTCAAAACCCAGGCCTATCTCGACCCCGCGTATGCCCGGAATGCTCATCAGGGCTCCGGCAAGCTTCATATCAAGGCGCGCGTCCCACTGGACATAGGTTCCAAGCCCTGCAGGCACCCCCAGCGCAATAATTTCGAACATCCCTCCAAGAGTATCCCCTTTTGCCCGTGCCTCGTCTATCTGCCTTATCATCTCCTTGGCAGCTTCTTTGTTCACGCATCTTACAGGTGCCTTATCGGCAGATTTAATCTGTTTTTTCAATAGCTCTAATCTAATTCCTGTTGTATCAATAGAAATATATCCTATTCCGACAATATGGCTCAGGATCTCTATGCCGAATTCCCCAAGCAGTTTCCTGGCAACAGCCCCGGCTGCGACTCGTCCCGCGGTCTCCCTTGCGCTTGCCCTTTCCCATACATTCCTGATATCCTGCTGGCTGTATTTTAATGCGCCTGCAAGGTCAGCATGACCCGGCCTTGGAACGAATACCGGGCTCATCGGTTTATTGTGCCAGTCCCTGTTCCAGACAGCAACAGCGATAGGCGAACCCAGGGTCTCGCCTTTCCTGACACCACTTAATATCTCAGCGCGGTCCAGTTCTATCTTCATCCTGGCTCCCCTGCCATATCCCATCTGCCGCCTTTTGAGCTCTACATTTATGTCTTCCTCGCCCAGACGCAGGTGCGCGGGTATGCCTTCTATAACCGCTACGATCCCCTTACCGTGAGATTCTCCCGCTGTTATGAATTTTATCATTTTTTTCTCCCATTATACAACGAAAAACTAATATGGTTAAAAAGGTTAGAAAGCCAAATTTAATGCGTTTGCGCCAGAAATGGTAAAAAGATCGAAAGTAAACGGTCTCCCCAGAAAACCGTGATCATCCCCGCGATCGCAAGGTACGGGCCGAACGGTATATAATCTTTCCTGCCCTTCTTTTTCATAATAAGAAGTATCACCGCGGCTATTCCGCCCAGAAGGAACGCAAGAAAAAGATTGAGAAATATAAGCTTCCAGCCCAGGAACGCTCCCAGCATTGCGGCAAGCTTCACGTCCCCTCCGCCCATCCCTCCCCTGGATACAACCACGATAAAAAGCAGTATGCCCCCGCCTATCAGCAGCCCGAGCACCGAAGGCAGGAACGAACGCGTAAAAATGCTTATGAATATTCCTGCTATCATCCCGGGATACGTTATCTTGTCAGGTATTATTTTATGTTCCAGGTCAATGAAAGTTATAACGATAAGGGCGCTGCACAGCACCAGGTACGAAACAAAAGCCAGAGGGTTATTCTCATATATGAAGAACCTGGCGAAAACCGCGAGAAACATCACCCCTGTTCCCAGCTCTACGAAAAAATATCTTGGCGAAATTTCTTTTTTACAGTACCTGCACTTCATGCCCAGAGCGATAAAGCTTATCAGGGGTATAAGGTCCCACACGCCCAGCGGATGATTGCAGTCCGGGCAGTGTGAACCGGGCGAAACAATAGATTCTCCCCTGGGCATCCTGTATATGCAGACGTTAAGGAAACTCCCTATTGTCAGCCCGAACACGAATACGATCACTCCATACAAAATATTCATTTCAAATTTCAAATTTTAAATTGCAAATATTAAATTTGTAAAAATTTGACTTTTATTCCCGCAGTCCCGATTACCTATCTGGACAAGATGCGGGAATCCCTTAGGGACAATTTGCAATTTGACTTTTGCATTTTTTTTGCCGTATAATTCATAAGCCCGCCTGCATCCACAATGCCCTGCATGAAAGCCGGAAAAGGCGCTGTCTCGTAGATCTTCTTTCTTGTCAGATCCTCGATAACGCCTTTTGCAAGGTCTATGGAAACCGTGTCGCCCTGCTTTATTTTATCCGCTTCCCTGCATTCAAGTATGGGAAGCCCTATGTTTATGCTGTTCCTGAAGAATATGCGGGCAAAAGACCTGGCTATCACGCAGGATACGCCGCAGGCCTTAATGGAAAGAGGGGCGTGCTCCCTGGAGGAGCCGCACCCGAAATTCCTGCCCGCGATAATAATATCTCCCTTTCTGACCCTTGCGCAGAATCCCTGGTCTATGCCTGCCATGCAGTGCTTTGCCAGCTCTTCCGCGTCTGAGATGTTGAGATATTTCGCGGGTATTATCTCGTCAGTATTAACGTTATCCCCAAATTTCCACGCCCTTCCCCTGATCTTCATTACAATCCTTTTGCCACTGAGGACACTGAGTTCACTGAGAATTTTTTACTGTAACTCAAACCTTTAGGTTTGATATCAGGGCTGAAGCCCTGAGTTACAAAACTCAGTGTGTTCAGTGGATTCAGTGGCTAAATTATTTCTGCCGGGCTTGTTATTCGGCCCTTGATCGCGGAAGCCGCGACAACAGCCGCGTTAGCCAGGTATACGCTGCTTTTCAGGTCTCCCATCCTGCCTATGAAATTCCTGTTCGTTGTCGCAATACAGACCTCTCCTGCCCCCAGCACCCCGCAGTGGCCTCCAAGGCAGGGTCCGCAGCTTGGCGTGCAAACGGTCCCTCCTGCTTTTGTGAAAAGCTCGAGCAGGCCTTCTTTCAGGGCTTGCAGGTACATTGCCTGCGTGGCAGGGCTTACAATAAAACGGACTCCGCTCTTTACCTTACGCCCTCTAAGCACCGATGCTGCCAGGCGCAGGTCCTCTATCCTGCCGTTCGTGCACGAACCTACGAACGCCTGGTCTATTTTTACCTTTCCCAGCTCATCCGCGGGTTTGCCTCTTGAAGGCAGCGGCGGGCACGCCACGAACGGCCTTATCTTCGCCGCGTCTATCTCTATTGTCTTTTTATATTTTGCGTCTTTATCGCTCCCTAAATTTACAATTTTCAATTTACAATTTACAATTTTCAATTTGTTAAGATATTTCAAAGTAGTCATGTCAGGCGGAACAATCCCGTTCTTCCCTCCAGCTTCAATCGCCATATTGCACATCGCAAGCCTGTCTGACATTCCCAGAGACGATATTGCCTCACCTGTGAATTCCATCGCACAGTATGACGCGCCGTCAACCCCTATTTTTGCGATCGTAAAGAGTATAAAGTCCTTGCCGCCTACCCACTTCCCTGCCCTGCCCCGGTATATGAACCTGATGCTTTCCGGGATCTTCAGCCATATCTTTCCTGTTGCGAATACCGCGGCAAGATCAGTGCTGCCAACGCCAGTGGAAAAAGCCCCGAGCGCCCCGTATGTGCAGGTATGGGAATCCGCGCCGATTATAAGGTTTCCCGGACTGACAAACCCCTGCTCGGGAAGGAGTGCGTGCTCCACCCCCATCCTTCCAAGCTCAAAATAACGTTTTATGCCGTGTTTCTCCGAAAAATCCTTCAGCATCCTTGCCTGGCCTGCGCTTTTGATATCTTTGGCGGGAATGAAATGGTCGGAAACAAGCACGATCCTGTTCCTGTCAAACACCCGCTTCAGGCCAAGTTTATTAAACTCCATTATCGCAAGGGGCGCGGTAATATCATTGCCCAGAGCAAGGTCAACATCCGCCTCTATGAATTCGCCCGGGCTTACATTCCTTCTCCCGCAGTGCGCCGAAAGTATCTTCTCCGTTATGTTCATCTCACGTCCATCCTCAGCCTTAAAGGAACTCCGTCCTGTTTCTGCGTTCTTGACGCCATGTCCTCGTTTGAAAACAGATCCCCGCATTCAAGCAAAACCAGCATTCCCGAGTCAGGGCTGACGCACAAAACACTGCCTGAATCCCCTACCAGCAGTCTTATGGTTTTTGGCACCGGGCCTTCTGTTTCGTCGTTCAGCGTTATGAATTCCTTTATCCTGTTGAATTTGGCAGGCCCGATCCCCTTTACTCTCATCAATTGTTCCTTGTCAGAAAAAAATCCGTTTTTGC
The DNA here is from genome assembly GCA_001871075.1 of Candidatus Desantisbacteria bacterium CG1_02_49_89. Classification (GTDB taxonomy): domain Bacteria; phylum Desantisbacteria; class UBA1551; order UBA1551; family UBA1551; genus UBA1551. The sequence continues at coordinate 16,422 of MNUP01000075.1, read as the reverse complement.
CTCTATATAAAATAATGTCCTGCGCGAGCTTTGGGCCGATCCCTGGCAGGGATTCAAGCTCCCGGAGCGTTGCCTTGTTAATGTTTACAGCCGCGTATGCCTGGTCGCCGGGCTCAACAGCGTCAACCTTTATTTCTCCTCGCAGGCCCTTTGCGGCGCCTGATGATCTCAGGATCTCTCCGAAGGTATCTTGGACCTGGACCGTGTAAAGGCCCGGCCTTATGATCCTGCCTGTGAAAAGAACTTCCACTCTGGAAGAACCGTCATAAGAAATACCTTGCCTGTAATCCCTTATGAGCATTACGGCAACGCCGGCAACCACGGCCGTTATCAGGAACAGAAGGATTATCTGGTCTCTTTTGCTGAACATCTTTGCTTTCAACCAAGATACGAAAGTATCAGATCTGCTATCTTTGAAGCCGAATCCGCGTTGACCAGGCCTCTTGCCCTGCGCCACAGCCCGCTGAGCTCCTCGGGACTTTTGTAAAGGTCTCTGACGATCCTGCCTATTTTTCTTCCTGTTCCCGCATCAACCGCGGCTCTTTTCTTCAGGAGATATCGCAAATTGTTCTCTTCCTGGCCCTGTATAACTTTGACCAGGACCATAGGAAGATAGGATATCATAGATTCCGTAATGCTCAGCCCTCCGGGTTTTGTTATGATAATGTCTGACGCGGCCATAAGCTCTTCGACGTTGTTTATAAAGCTGTAAATGAAGACCGGGATCTTCATCTTAAGGCGCAGGTCTTCAAGTCTGATTTTCAACTCTTCGTTTTCCCCCGCGATCACAGCCAGCTGGAAAGGAAGACCTTCCTTTTCCCACATTCTCACGGCTGCTGACAGGTCAACCAGGAATCCTGTGCCCCCGCCCATAATCAGCACCGTGAAGAGCTGCGGGTTAAAACCGAGTTTCTCCCTCATTTCCAGCTTGTTCTTACGGGATATGAATTTCCTGTCTATCGGTATGCCGAAATCATGCGTGTGCTCCTTCACCACGCCTTTGGCTGAAAGCATTTCTGCCACTTCAGGGCACGGAACAACAAAAGCATCTACGTTGGGTTTGCACCAGTATGAATGAAGGCCGAAATCCGTCAGGACCGCTATAAGGGGGACTTTCAGCCCTTCCCTGGCTTTTATCCTGTCAACGAACATGCAGGGCAGGACCTGCGTGCATACCACTGCCCCGGGGTCATACTCCAGCAGCAGCTGCTTCATCCTGGTATAAAGGAAACTACCAAGTTTCCTTAAAAGCCTGATCTTCCTGCCGATAAGGGAATAAGGGAATAAAAACCTATCGTTCTTCTCGTCATATATCTTTTCAGCTATCTCCGGCTTAGCCCCCAGGAACTCAAGCAGCTCTCTCATGCCCATGGCTCCCGTGGAAACATCGCTTAAAGCCTCCGAAAGGTCCTTTTCCACTTCCTTGTCAAAACCGATCTCAAAGGACCTTTTCATCCTTGCGCCTTCCCAAAGGCCCCTTATGCCCATCAGTTCCGCAACCCTGGCCTTACCTTCGCGCGGGTCATAAAGATAACCCCATGTCCTTGGGTTTGAGTGAAGTAGCTTAAAATAAAGGTTGCTTATGGCCTTTGATACTCCCGGGCTCGCGAACTCAAAAAAATTCACAAGCTTGACATCAATGCTGCCGGATTTTTCCTTCAGCGCGAGTTCAACGGCTTCCGCGGCCTTCTTATGGCCCGAGCCTATGAAAGAAGCAAGGAGCAGGATTTTTCCTTTAGACATATATCACGTTTGTTTTTATTACTGGTTTGACGATAAATTCAAGCCCTGTTGCGCATATCGCGCAGAAGAACGGTATTGCCGGAAGAAAATACCTTATACCATCAGAATCAATACCAGCGGCTGAAAATATTCCGAGAAGCAGGAAAATGATTATAAGGCATAAAAATCCGGAACTGTTCTTATCGGCAAAGGTCTTGATAATGCCCAGAATAAATAACACCGTCATCCCTATTGGCACATTCGAAAAGAAGGAACTGAAAGCCAGGTGCCAGATCCTGCCTCTTGCGGCAGCTACGGCATCCATATGATATCTGGCATGATCTATTAAGCCCGTAACCGGGTCCGGCCAGAGAGAAGGCCACGATAACAGGAACGCAACAGACCCGGTGATCAAAAACGGAATAAAAAGCTCCGCCAGCCTTTTACGGCTGAACAAAAGAAGCCAGATAAAAATTGAAATTGGTATGATCAAAGAGGTCACCTTTGCGCCCAGGGAAAAACCCGCCATGACACCGGAAAGGCACACCCATGCCTTCCTGCCGCGTAATCCTTTCAGGAAAAACAATACCGCAAGCACCCAGAACAAACTAAGGTTAATATTTATTTCCGCGAAATGCGCGAATTCGGTTACTGCGGGGATGCATAACAGCATTATTCCCGAAACCAAAGATACGGCCCTGCCCATGAACTGGCGCGCGAACATATAAACAAGCATGATAAGCAGCGAAAAATTAATTGCGGTCGCGAGCCGCAGGGATTTTAAATCTCCCATGCGGCCGTGACAAGCCATCCATGTGATCCCCGAGGTTATTTTCACTACGGATGGGTGCTCCCCCCCGATGTTCCAGCATCTGTCCAGCACGTCCCTTCGGAAAGGTTCAGGCTGCTTTAACCATTCCGTGAATGACAGAACTGTTTTTTCGTAGATATATTCATCCGCCCTTCTCGCGTGATTCTCAAGCGAACGGGAAACCACGACAAATACGGCCAGGGAAAGGATCGCCAGCATAATAACGTGCATGTATCTGCGAAGAAATGCCACCGGATGACCTCAACTTTTTTTAAAAAAACTGCCTATATTCTCGGTCATCCTCGTTAAAAACAGGGCAAGAATGCCAAGAGGGAGCAGGATATAATACAAAGGCTCCCCGACCAGCCTGCAGGAAATAAGCCAGGTAAAAAAAGGAACGAGCAGGAATGTTATAACCGCGCCTATAAACCTGGTCTTTAAACCGAAATGCAGCAAAAGCCATGCAGAAAAAGCAAGAACAGTCTCAAACGGAAGGAAGAAAGAAAGGACGCCCAGAGACGTCATTGTCCCTTTCCCCCCTTTAAATTTCAAAAATATCGAATAATCATGACCTGCAACGGTTGCTATTCCTGTCAGGATAAGGTAAAAATCCCCGACACCCAGCATCCTTGCCGCAAATACAGGAATTATGCCCTTACAGTAATCCAGGAAAGCAATAATAAAACCGGGCGCGCTGCCGAACGATGCCGCTACATTGGCAGCCCCCGGATTCCCGTCTCCTGCTTCCCTAATATCCCCTCCTCTTTTTTTCCTATAGAAAATATATGAAGGGGATACTGACCCAAGAATGTAACCGCCTGCGACCAGGCAGAGCCCGCAAATGTTCATTGTGACGTTACTATGTTCAGAAGCTTGTCTTTGATAAATACAATATTCGCGATCTTTCTGTTTTCAAGCCACCTGCTGACCTTTTCACGCGCCAGGACGATCTTCCTTACGTCTTCCTCCACGGCGCCTGCGGGAACAGGCACCCTATCCCTTAGCTTACCGTCAACCTGGACTATTATCAAAGATTCCTCTTCCCTGATGGCGTCTTTGTCGTAACCCGGCCAGGGTATACCGAAAATGCTGGGTTTGTTGCCAAGGACCGCCCAGCATTCCTCGCTAAAATGCGGGACGAACGGCGCGAGCAGCAGGATTATTTTTTCAAGAACTTCTTTTGACGGAGACTGGCCTATCAGATTAGTCATTTCCATCAGGCTTGCGATCGCCGTATTGAAATGAAACCTCTCCAGGTCTTCCGTTACTTTTTTTATCGTCTGTTGCAGTTTTCTCTGTATCTTTTTGTCGTTTTCTGCTGGACACTGGATACTGGGCTTGCCCGCCAATCTTGCTGGGCGGGACACTGGATACTGCTTTACAAGCCTCCAAACCCTGTTTAAAAACCTGCTTGCGCCTTCTATTCCCTCATCGTTCCATTCGAGGTCCGGCTCAGGAGGAGCGGCAAAAAGCATGAACAGGCGCATGACATCGGCTCCGTATCTGTCGATAATAATATCCGGATCAACAATGTTGCCTTTTGACTTTGATATTTTTGCGCCGTCTTTTACGACCATTCCGTGCGCGAGCAGGTTCACAAAAGGCTCTTCGCACTTTACTTCCCCGATATCTTTTAAGAATTTGACAAAAAATCTTGAATAAAGAAGATGCAGTATGGCATGTTCTACCCCGCCGACATACTGGTCCACCGGCATCCAGTAATCCGAATCCTCTTTATGGAATGCGGCGTCATCAGAATTAACGCTGGTGTAGCGTAAAAAATACCAGGATGAGCAGATAAACGTATCCATGGTATCTGTCTCCCTTTCCGCGCTCCCGCCGCATTTCGGGCAGCTGCATTTAACGAAATCCTCCGCTCTGGCAAGAGGAGAACTGCCCTTACCCGTGATATTGATCTTTTCAGGCAGCCTGACCGGAAGATCTTTTTCAGGCACCGGGACCATACCGCATTTTTTACAATATATTACGGGTATCGGGGTGCCCCAGTATCTTTGGCGTGAAATGCACCAGTCGCGCAGGCGGTAGTTGACCTGCCTGCTGCCCATTTTTTCCTTTTCCATCCAGTCCGATATCTTTTCTATTGCCTGCAGGTTCGGTATACCGTTGAACTGTCCGGAATTCACCAGCGTTCCCTCGCCCTCATAAGCCTCCTTCATTTCTGCTGGATCCTGGATGCTGGATCCTGGATCCTGGATAACAATTCTCATCGGCAGGTTATATTTTTTAGCGAACTCAAAATCTCTCTGGTCATGGGTGGGAACCGCCATTATCGCTCCGGTTCCATATCCCATAAGAACGTAATTTGCTATCCAGATAGGTATTTTTTCCCTATTTACGGGATTTATAGCATAAAAACCCGTAAAAACACCCTCTTTTTCCATATCTATCATGGTGGTTACTGTTATATCCTTTGACCCTGTTCTTGCAATAAAATCCTTTAATAAACTGTTCTCGCTGATCTTAAGGATATCGCTGACAAGCGGATGGCCGGCCGAAAGCACGACATATGTTGCTCCGAAAATTGTGTCCGGCCTTGTAGTGAATACCATTAGATCTTTATTTTTCAGCTGGACACTGGACACTGGACACTGGACACTGAATTTGATCTCGACTCCTTCGCTTCTCCCTATCCAGTTTTTCTGCATCAGCAGGACCCTTTCGGGCCAGTCGTTCAGGTTTGAAAAATCAAGGAGCCTGTCAGCATAAGATGTTATTCTTAAAAACCATTGTTCAAGCTCGTTCTGGATGACGGTAGAACCGCATCTCCAGCACCGGCCGTCTATTACCTGCTCGTTCGCGAGGACCGTGCTGCATTTCGGGCACCAGTTTGCGGGAGATTTTTTCCTGTACGCAAGGCCCTTTTCAAACATTTTTAAAAAGAAATACTGGCTCCACCTGTAATATCCGGGATCGCATGTGATGACTTCCCTGCGCCAGTCGTAAGAATAACCCAGCCGCCTGAACTGCCCGCGTATGGTTTCTATGCACTTCCTGGTCCACTCGAAAGGATGGATATTTCTTTCAACGGCGGCTATTTCAGCGGGCATACCGAAAGAATCATAGCCGATCGGGTGCAGCACGTTATAACCCTGCATTATCTTGAACCTGGCTATCGCGTCGGTTATGGAATAAGGGCGCATATGCCCCACATGCAGTTTTGCCGAAGGATACGGGAACATTTCCAGGACATAATACTTTTTTCTTGAAGCATCGGTCTTTGTATTATAAAGGCCCTGTTCATCCCAGTATTTCTGCCACCTGGCTTCTGCAAGCCTAAAAGGATAGACGTCAGTTTCTTCGGTGCTGCCCATCATGTCTCCCGATGCTTACGCTTTGCTCGCCTCTATTCCCCTTATCATCTTTCTTTCTGCTTTCATCTTTCTCTTGAGGGCGAAAATATGCCTCTTCCTTTGCTGCTTGGACTTGCTTCTTGCCATGGCTCCTCCGTTAGATTCTGTATCGTTCAAATTTCTTCGCTATTTCATTATCAATAATCCCTTCTATAATTATCCTCCCGTTCACGAATTCCTTTTTCAGTATCTCCCCCCTGGCGAAAAAAACCGGCAGGAACTTTATACCTGTATCGTACGGGATGGAAAATTTTACATGAGTCCGCCTGCCGCTGAAGAAATGGATAATCCTGTCAAGCAGAATATCGAGCCCTTTTCCGGTAAGCGCGGATACCGCTACGCTGTCAGGCACGATGCGCAGCAACCGTTCTACGGCTTCCCGCGAACCGCACTTGTCTGTCTTGTTGAAAACAGTTATGACCGGTTGTGAAACCGCCCCGATCTCTTCAAGCACGGTGCTGACAGCGTGCATCTCGTTTTCCATCTCGGGCGAACTTACGTCAACAACGTGCAGGAGAAGGTCTGCCTCCTTTATTTCTTCCAGCGTTGCCCGGAACGCGACAATCAGCTGGTGAGGCAACTTGCGTATGAATCCCACGGTGTCCGATAAGAGCACGTCCTGGTGTATGGGAAGCCGGATCTTTCTTGTAGTGGGATCAAGTGTTGCGAAGAGCCTGTCATCCACAAGCACGCTGGAATTCGTGAGCGTATTCAGGAGCGTGCTTTTCCCGGCATTCGTGTATCCGACAAGCGATATTACGGGAAACTGCCTGCTATCGCGCTGTGCGGCGCGCCTTTCTCTTATCTTTTCTGTTTCTTTTTGAAGAATGTTGATCTTTTTCCTGATGCGCCTGCGGTCGTATTCAAGCTTGGTTTCTCCCGGGCCCCTTGTACCGATGCCTCCCGCAAGCTGGGAAAGCTCAACCCCGCGCCCTGTAAGCCTCGGGAGAAGGTGGGAAAGCTGCGCAAGCTCAACCTGCAGCTTGCCTTCACTGGTCCTTGCCCTTTGAGCGAAAATATCCAGGATAAGCTGTGTGCGGTCTATGACCTTCATGTCAAAGACGCCTTCAAGATTTCTCTGCTGAGCCGGGGAAAGCTCGCCATCAAAGATAATAAGATTGCATCCTGTGCCGCTGGCGAAGGCCGCGGCTTCATGGGCTTTGCCCTTGCCCACGTAATACGCGGAATCTATTCTTCTCCTGCTCTGCGTGAATTCCTTTGCTATTGAGGCTCCCGCAGAATTTACAAGACGCCTGATCTCTTCCAGGTCTTTGCCCGGTCCTTTCAACCCGATAATAACGGCCTTTTCTGAAATAAAACTCTCCTACTGAGCGTACCTCTGCTCAGATCTGGGCACGTACCACTTTACGAAATTATATTCTATGCCCGCAGGTTCGACCTTAATGCCCCTGAACCTTTTATGGATGACCGGGAATGAATCCCTGACATACAGAAAGCTGTAGGGCTGCTCTTCCGCCAGAACAGCATGGATCCTGTTATAGATCTTTTTTCTTTTTCCCTGATCGAATATTTTCCTGCCTTCTTCAAGAAGCCTGTCGACTTCCTTGTTTTTATAAGATACGAAGTTATACCCTTTCTCGATCTGGCTTGAATGCCACATCGAATACTGGTCCGGGTCCAGGCTCAGGTTCCACCCGAGTATAAGGGCGTCAAATTTCTTTTTATTGACGTATTCCTGCAGGAAGGTGCTCCACTCAAGTATCCTGATGCTGACATCTATGCCGATCTTTTTGAAATCTTCCTGTATGATGGTCGCGCACAATTCTCTTTCTTTATTGCCCTGGTTGGTTATAAGCGTGAACCTGAAAGGGATCCCGTTTTTCTCCAGGATGCCGTCACCGTCACTATCCTTCCATCCCAGGGATTCCAGCGCCCTGCGGGCTTTGTCAGGATTATACGCGTATTCCCTTGCCTGGTTGTTGTAAGCCCAGAACGCGGGCGGGTAAGGACCCGTGATCGGCTTTCCAAATCCCTGTATAACGCCCTTGATCATATCCTTCTTATTTATCGCGCAGGCAAGGGCCTGCCTTACTTTCACATCTTTGAAAAAAGGGCTCTCGATATTGTAACCAAGATAGGTGTAGGAATTGATCGAGGGATAGCGGAAAACGTTTATCTGGTATTTTTCCGGCAGGGTCCGGCTCTCGGTCGAATATTGAAAGGAGTTCAACCCCATGTAGTCAACAGTGCCTTTCTCAAGCTCTGAAAGCTGAACGCTCTGGTCGGATATTATCCTGTATATGTATTTAGAGATAAACGGCTTCCCCTCAAAATAATCAGGATTTGCCTCAAGCTCTATTTTTTCATCCGTAACCCATTTTTTAAAAATATAGGGCCCTGTGCCTACGGGGCGCCTGTTGCATGGATTCGTGTTAAAATCGCCTTTTTCAAAAAGATGCTTCGGAACGATCCCCATGCCCCAGCTTGCAAGCCCCGGGGCAAACGGCTCCTTGTATGTGACCACCACCGTGTATTTATCCGGTGTTTCCAGGCTTTTTACTCTTTCAAAATCGCTTGAAAAAGGCGTCTTTACCTTTGGGTCGATAAGGCGCTCGTAAGTGAATTTAACGTCTTCGCTGGTGAATTCCCTGCCGTCATGCCACCTGACCCCTTTTCTCAGATAGAACGTTATGACCAGGCCGCCCTCGGTAACCTTCCAGGACTGGGCGAGATCACCGGTAAGCTTTATGTCTTTATCATATTTCACAAGCCCGTTGAACAAAAGGCCCACAATATCCCCGGAAGAACTGTCCGCGCAAAGAACAGGGTTTAACTGGATCGCGTCCGCTATGGAAGGCGTAACCAGCGCATCGCCGTATGAAAACGCCCCTGCTTCTTCGGATGAATCCCTGACTGTTTTTTTTGCGCATCCTCCTGCTAAAAACAGGCAAAGAAAAAGAATACAGGTCCCTTTTGTTTTGGCCCTTTTCTTGAGTCTCATTTAGACACTACTGACCCTGCGGTATTGCAGTCGTTGAACCGCCAACATGCGCAACCGGCTGCTCGACCGGAACCTGAGGTGCGGTGCTAACCCTGCCCTGCCTTGAATACAGCACTGATAGGATCAGGGATGTTGCAAAAAACACAACCGCCGAAATTATAGTGATCTTGACGACCAAACCCTTTGCACCTGTCCCGCCGAAAAGCGCCCGCTCCCCGCTGCCTCCGAAAACGTCCCCAATTCCTCCGTGGCCTGTCTGGAGCATAACCGAAAAAATCAGCACTATGCAGGAAAGGATGAACAATACCAGAATAAAAATTAGCATGTTATCCTCCCATATAATATATTTTTTAAACTATATTATATCAAAACATAAGAAAAAGTCAAGGGAAAAACTACACTTAAAAACCACACTTATGAACCCAGAGACGCAGACCCCAGCAGCTTAATCCCGACCGTAGCCCGCCACGGTTATTGGCGGGCGTAGGTCCCTGTGCCGAAACCCGCCACGAATATTGGCGGGTGTAGGTCCCCCCTGTTACTTTCGCAAGAAAGTAGGGGGGATCAAGAAAAGATAGCCATCGAATCCCCGTAACTCAGGAAACGGTATCCCTTTTCCACGGCTTCCCTGTATGCCTTCAGTATAAGTTCCCTTCCTCCAAAAGCGCATGTCAGCAAAAGGGGTGTGGACATAGGCATATGAAAATTTGTTACCATGGAGTCAACTACCCTGAAATTGAAACCCGGATAGATAAAAATGCCGGCAATTGCGTTCCCGCCTTTAAAACCCGGGATTGAAAACGCTGTTTCAAGAGCCCGGACAGTGGACGTGCCGACAGCGACTATCCTTCTGCCTTCTTTACGGCGGTTCAATATATTCGCATATATATCTTCTGGTATAGTGAAATGCTCCGCGCCCATTTTGTGCCGGGTAACGTCTTCTTCCCTCACGGGGATGAACGAACCCAGGCCTATATGAAGCGTCAGGGGAAGGGTCTCTACCCCTTTGGCGCTCAGAGAGCGCATGAACTCATTTGAAAAATGCAGGCCGGCTGTCGGAGCTGCGATCGCTCCTTCCTTTTCAGCGTAGACAGTCTGGTACCTGCTCTTGTCCGAAACGGAATAAGGACGTTTTATGTATGGCGGCAGCGGCATTTCTCCGATCTCATCAAGGATATTGATGAGATCGTCTTTTGAATCAAACTCGACTATGCTTCTTACGGGGTTTAGCTCCCTTATTCTACCTGTTAACTTTCCCTGAAAATAAATTACATCGCCTTCAGATACTTTTTTTCTGGGCCTGACAAGGACATCCCATGCGTTCCTGCTGATCTCGCGGACCAGGAGTATCTCTATTTTCTGTCCGTCTTTTTTAGTGCCCCTGATCCTTGCAGGTATGACCTTGGTATTATTGAAAACAAGGGCATCGCCCGCGTTCAGGTATTCGGACAGATCCCTGAAACTGCGGTGTTCTATTTTTTTGTTGCAGATATGAAGGACCATCAGCTTTGATCCGGTCCTTTCTGAGGCCGGTTCCTGCGCTATAGATTCCTTAGGTAGGTTGTAATCAAAATCTTTTTTATCCATTATGTAGTGTGCCGGCATTAGTAGCTGGTTGGTAACTGGCCACTAATCATTCGTAAGTTTCTTGACTTTTGTTCCGGGAAAATAGAATTTCAGGATCTCCTTGTAATCGTATCCGTTTACCGCCATTTCCTTTGCGCCCCACTGGCACAGCCCGACGCCATGACCGTATCCCCTGCCCCTGAAGATCAATTCGTCCCTGACCTTCTGCTCAACCGTGAACATTGTGCTGGGAATGACAGAATATCCCATGATCCTGCGGAAGCTGTCACCGCTCATTTTTTTTTCCCCGCCGGCGCCCTTTATTGAAAGCTCCTGCACCCTTTCGGTTCTTGACTTTTTAAGCAGGTAGATCCCCAGTATCTTGCCTATGTCGATACCATTTTTTTTCAAAGCTTCCTGGATCTGACCGGTGCTGAATTTCTTTTCCCAACTGTACCTGGGGCTGTTCCTGCAAAACGGACATCTGACATTAGTGATATACGGGATTGAAATGCCCCATACATCCATTGAGTCTTCAGTGTAGCCGCCGCAGCAGGAATGGTAAAACACCTGCGCGACCGCATCCCTGTAAACCAGGTATTCTCCGGCCGTTTCGGATACCAGCCGGTTTGAAGCGCTGTCTTCTCCGTTAACGCCCCAGTAGACCTGGGACATTATACCGGATTCCACGTCAAAATCAAGCTCGGCCCTGTTCTGCATCTGGTAAAAAACATAAGTCCTGGCTGCCACAACGTGTGCCTTGATCATCTCTTCGGGCCAGTCCGGCGATATTTCCACTTTTACCGTTCCCCTGACATAATCATCGATAGAAATAATGTTTATTACATCAAGCAGCTGAACGCCGCCGTTTTTCAGTTTTATAAAAATGCTTCCGCGGTATTCTCGTCCGTTTACGGACACTGTCCCGTTACCCCTGGGCTCAATTACCACCTCATACGGCAGGTTAAAGGAAAAACCTCCGCCATCGATGCTTGTCTGTATAAGCCTGAGGCCCTGGTCCGAAGGAGTGATCGAATATTCCGCGAAAGAAGGCGTTACCGCAATATCCTGGGCCGTGGATGGGTCGTAGAGAGAAGTCGTTTCAGCGCATAATATATTCACGCTTTGCTGTCCCGTCAGCAGTCTTACCCTTACAAGTTCGTACGCCGGGCAGCTCAAGGAAAACGAAACAAGAAATGTGAACAGTAGTGAAATACGATGTGACTTCATTATTACTTTTTCCCAAGAAGGTTTATCAGAAGGGAAATGGCGGCGCTGATTATCAGGCAGGTTGTTACAGGAAAGAAAAAGCTGAAATTTTTCTTCTGGATGTATATGTCACCGGGCAGTTTACCTGTTCCTGGCATACGGTGCATGACAACTAAAGCGAACCCGAGTATCGCCAGCAGGACCCCAAGTATGATAAATGTGCGTCCCAGTGCATTAAAGTTCATCTGTGTTTCAGGTTTCTTTCTTCCTCGCTGAAAATGCAGCCGCAGTAATTCTGGCGGTATAACCCGAGTTTCTTTGAAATATCTATCCCTTTCTGCCAGCCGCTGCGGAAATCGGAATAATAAAATTCCAGACCATATTCCCCCGCCGTCTCCTCGCCTATTTTCCTGATCAAACCGTTATCCTGATAAATGCTGTATAAAAGGGTTGTGGTAAAACTGCCGAAACCCCGTTCCTTTGCCGTTTTTGCGGTTTCCCTGAGCCGCAGAGCCCAGCATGCCGCGCATCTCTTCGGGAAAGCCAGCTCACCGCCAAGATTCCCTATAAATTCCCTGACAGAATAGGACTCGTCGCGGATCGCTTCAATCCCCTGGCTGTCAGTGAAAGCAAGGAAAGCATCCATCCTCTTGCGGTATTCGCTTAGGGGATGGATGTTGGGATTATACCAGAAAGCAGTAACCGAATATCCCTTTTCCTTCAGCACCTCTAAAGGAAAACAGGCGCAGTTTCCGCAGCAAACATGAAGCAGTACACGGTTCATTTAAGTTCGGGAAGAAATTCCTCAACGCTGTTGAGGATTGTCTCCCACTGACCCCTGTTGTGTATGACGAATTTCTGCTTCCTTGCCCACCTGTCGTTCTTTCTCTGCCACAGGTAAAAAGCTACCTGGTTGCGGCCGAAGCTTTTAACCAGGGCAACCGCTGACCACCATCTTTTCCCCTTCCTGATGGTACGGAACTCGCTGACAGATATTGTTTTGTCAACCGGCGGCTGTTCCTCGTTGTCTATCTCCATCTCTTCTTCTGCCATTCTTGTACCTCCCGTCATGATCCTTCTTTTGTTGCTGTCCTGATCCGCTGCTATTGAGCTATTTTATCTATCCTTTTTCGCAATTTGCCGGCAAAGACCCTCGCCCGCGGAAGTAATCAAAAGCGGTTCTGGTTGCTTCCCTTCCGCGCGGGGTCCGGTTTATAAAACCTATCTGTATCAGAAAAGGCTCGTAAACATCGGCGATCGTGTCGGATTCCTCGTTTACCGCCACTGCCAGGCTTTCCAGGCCCACTGGACCGCCGCTGAATTTCTCAAGTATCGTCAGCATGATGCTTCGGTCCATCTCGTCCAGGCCGAGTTTGTCCACATCGAGCATATCAAGGGCTTCCAGGCATACCTCGCTGCTGATGCGGCCGGCCGATTTAACCTGCGCGTAATCGCGTATCCGCCTTAGTAACCTGTTCGCTATCCTGGGCGTTCCCCGGGAGCGCCCCGCTATTTCCTTTGCTGCGCTTTCTTCTATCTCAATATTCAGTATTGCCGCCGAGCGTATGGTTATCTTCAGCAGGTCGCTTTCGGGATAAAATCCCAGGCGGTTCACTATACCGAACCTTTCGCGCAGCGGTGATGTCAGAAGGCCTGATCTTGTTGTCGCGCCAATAAGTGTAAAACGCGGCAGGTTCAGCTTAACCGACCTGGCGCCTGGCCCCTTGCCTATTATGATATCCAGGCTGTAATCTTCCATCGCGGGATAAAGCATTTCCTCAACTGCCACAGGAAGCCTGTGAATTTCATCAATAAAAAGAATGTCGCCCTTACCCAGACCTGTAAGTATTGCGGCAAGATCGCCGGTTTTTTCAATGGCAGGGCCTGTTGTGCTTCGTATCGGCCTGCCTACGGTATTCGCGATTATATGCGCCAGGGTTGTTTTACCCAGTCCCGGCGGACCGGACAGCAAAATATGGTCCACGGGCTCATTCCTGTTTTTTGCGGCTTCTATAAAAATTGATAGGCTGTTCTTGATCTTTTCCTGTCCCGTGAATTCACCGAAAGTGGAAGGCCTGAGCTTATTTTCTATCTCGGCTTCTTCCTTTTTAGCCCTGGGGCTTGTGATGTTCTTTTCTTTCATCCTTGTCACCTCAGGATTTCAAGGGATCTCCTTATCAATTTTTCAAGATCGAGTTCTCCCCGGAATGCCTTCGCGGCTTTTTCAACCGCTTCTTTTGCCGTATTCAGTGAGTAACCCAGGGACTCAAGAGCGGAAACCGCGTCATTCAACACTTCCCTTGCGCTTGCTTTGCCCTCAACGGGCATTCCGCCTATTTTTTCCCTTGCTTCAAGGATTATCCTCTGCGCTATCTTCTTCCCTATGCCCGGTATGGAAGTGAGCAGTTTCAAGTTCTCGTCAAGCACCGCTGATTTAAGCTCGCCTGCTGATAATTCGGAAAGGATGCTGGTGGCAACCCTTGGCCCGACCCCTGAAACCGTTATAAGCGCTTTGAACGCCTCGATCTCGGTCTCTGTCAGGAATCCATACAGCGCAAAACCGTCTTCTTTTACTTGCATGTAAACCGAAAGCTTGATATTGCTTCCTGTTTCAGGCAGCCTACTATACGTGGAAAGAGGCACGAATACCTGGAATCCTAATCCGTGAACGTCAATAACCGCGTATTTCTGCGATTTAAAAACAAGCTTCCCTGATATATAATCCAGCATTTAATTCCCGCTATTTTATTAATTTATCATACTTTGTCAAATTGATATGCGTAAGCGCGGCTGCGAGAGCGTCCGCCGCATCATCTGACCTGGGTATCTCTTCCAATCCCAGAAGCAATTGCAGCATTTTCTGCACCTGGACCTTTTCCGCACGCCCGTAGCCGACGATAGCCTGTTTTATCTGCAGGGGGGTGTATTCCACTACGTCTATCGAAAGTCTTGCGCAGGTCAGGATGATCGCTCCTATAACTTCTCCCGTAATTATCGCTGTCTTGATGTTCTTGTTGAAAAAGACCTTCTCTATAACTGCTATGTCGGGCTTGTGATTATTTACAAGCTCTTCAGCCTGCCTGCAAAGATTCAGGATACGCCGGTGGAATGGATCCCCCGGTTTGGTTTCTATGGTTCCGTAACCAAGGACCTTCAGGCTTCCATTGCTTTCTATAATACCGTATCCGGTTCTTGCTATGCCTGGATCAAAACCAAGTACCACCATCAGGGCATCGCCTTCTCGAATATTTCGTCAGGGATATCAAAATTAGCAAATACTTCCTGCACGTCATCCTGTTCGTCCAGCTCGTTCATCATCCTGATCATCTGCTCGGCTTTTCCGCCTTCCAGCTTTACGTAGCTTGAAGGGATCATGGTAACCTCGGCTTTATCCGTGCCTATTTTTTCAAATGATTTTTTTATCTTCTCCAGATCTTTTGTTTCCGTTATTATATGGTACATCTCCTTATCGTCTGCCTGCACGTCTTCCGCGCCGTTTTCGATCGCGATCGTCATCAGGTCTTCTTCGGTAACTCTCTTTTTACTTATGTAAATAAGGCCTTTCTGCGAAAAAATCCAGTTCACGCAACCTGCTTCCCCAAGGTTACCGCCGTTGCGCATGAATATCTTGCGTACCTCTGAAGTTGCACGGTTCTTGTTATCAGTAAGCACCTTGACCATTACGGCCACTCCATTCGGGCCGTAACCCTCAAAAACCGATTCTTCGTACGAGATCCCCGGAAGCTCGCCTGTTCCCCTTTGAATAGCTTTTTTCACGTTTTCGGAGGGCATGTTGTTCTCTCTCGCATCCGCAATAGCCTGCCGGAGCCTTGGATTGCTATCGGGGTTTCCCCCGCTCTGCCTTGCCGCCGTGACGATCTCCTTGATGATCTTTGTGAATGCCTTGCCGCGCTGGGCATCAAGATCGGCTTTCTTGTGTTTTATACTGGCCCACTTGGAATGTCCCGACATATATACCTCAAATACTCATATATCTATTTAATTACTTTACTATTTATTATATATAAAATAAGAAAAAGTCCCAGCAATGTCCTACTCTCCCACCCCGCTTCCAGGGAGGTACCATCGGCGCTGAAGGGCTTAACTTCCGTATTCGGAATGGGAACGGGTGTGTCACCTTCGCTATCATCACTGGGACATTGTATTCAATTAGTAACATAAAATTAAAAATGAAAAATTTTCCTTTTTGATTTTTTTGACTACAAATTGCAAGCGTGGTTAAGCCCTCGACCTATTAGTACCAGTCAGCTAAAACCCTTATGGGCCTTACACCCCTGGCCTATCAACCTCCTCTTCTCGGAGAGGTCTTACTCCCTCCAGAAATCAATACCCCAAAGGGCACTGAAAACCTTCAGGATTGGATATCTAATCTTGAGGGGGGCTTCATACTTATATGCTTTCAGTATTTATCCCTTCCAAACTTGACTACCCAGCTAATGCGGCTGGTGCCACAACTGGTACATCAGAGGTTTGTCCACTCCGGCCCTCTCGTACTAGGAGCAGCTCCTCTCAAATATCCTTACGCCCACGACGGATTAGGACCATACTGTCTCACGACGTATTGAACCCAGCTCGCGTACCGCTTTAATGGGCGAACAGCCCAACCCTTGGGACCTACTTCAGCCCCAGGATGCGATGAGCCGACATCGAGGTGCCAAACCTGGTCGTCGATGTGGACTCTTGGACCAGATCAGCCTGTTATCCCCGGGGTAGCTTTTATCCGTTGAGCGACGGCCCTTCCATACGGAACCGCCGGATCA
>MNUP01000023.1:5822-7641 GCA_001871075.1 Candidatus Desantisbacteria bacterium CG1_02_49_89 | reverse complement strand
TGAAAAGGTTAATGGTAGCAGCGGCAGTGGTGGTCGGGTTGGTCGGATTGGTCGGAATGGTCAGAGTTGCTGACGCGGTAACAGTCATCAATAACTGGTGCACAGGAACATATCAGCTGACAGGCAAAGTGATCACAAGCAGCGGGATAGACAGCGCGGTAGTCAGGGCTCTTAACCCACCGGTCATCACGATCACAAAGATCGCGACAAATGTCCGCACAGGCGCTTCAGACGGATATTCAGTTGCGGCGGTCCAGGGTGATTCAGTTGAATTCAAAATGATCTGGGCGAACGCAGGGGAAGCAACAGCGGATACAGTGGTGCTTAACGACTATATACCTGCAGGCATGACATATGTCGGAGCCTCAGTTTCAGACACTGAGGCCAACGCAGCAGGCGCAGCATCAGAGAACGCGGGACTTGTGCAGTATGTCGCAACAGCAGCAGGCGGAACTGACACGGCAGCGGCAGACGGGATCGTGAAGTTCCAGGCAACGGTCAACTAGTCTGATAACAGATCCCCCCTGTTACTCCGAAGGATCGGAGTAGGGGGGACAAGAGGGTTGCACACTATATTATTATAATAAGGAAAGAAAATCTGTAAGAAATACTACCTCCCAAGGTGAAAAGGGCGCCCGGATGGGCGCTCAGAAGCCAAGAGGTAGGAAGGCAAAAAAGGAAAAATGAACAAGATAAGGACTTCAATCCTGGGGATAGCAGCGGCAATAGGGATAGCAGCAGTTTCCCTGTTCAGCCCGGTATCCGTCCAGCCTCAGGCTGAAGCCGCGATCATTATTAATACCTGCACAAGCACTTACCAATTGGTAGGAAAGACATCAGTTCTTTCCGGAAGTGACTCGGTGCTGGTGAACGTGACGCCGTCTGAAACACCGCCGGTAACCTGGGTTGCCAGTGTCGCGCTTAACGTGACAGTGACCGACACCCAGATCATATTCACATTCTCCGCGGACACTGAAGTTTTAGGGTACTACCTGGTTAAGATCGATTCCAGCGGGAACACAATTTCAACAAGCGGAATAATAACATCCGATACTTATGCCGAAGATATTACCGCCAGCGACACGTATTATTACTACACGGTAAAAGCTCTAAGTCTCGCAGGCAACACCGGAACGCTCTCCGAATCCGTAGCGGTCGGAGTCTCGTCCGAAGGCGGCCTGGTATTCAGCCCGACCATCTCCAACTCCACGGTAATCGAAGTGGTGTGCAGAGACGACGACAGGGTGAGCGTGCGCATACCTCAGCCTAAGGCGGCGTTCGGGACAGAACAGGATATGATGAAGCTGGTCGTGAAGAAGATCGCGAGAGAATCACTGCCTGTGCCCAAGTGGGCGAAGAACAGCGGTATCGCGACCGCGTATGAAGTCTACTGCAGGAAGCTCTCAGGCGCGTCGATCACCACATTCTCAGCGCCGGTAGAGCTCACATTCGCATATGACCTGGTAAGAGACAAAGTTGACGGCACCAGCCTTAAGACGGCGGATATACTCAGCAGGCTTGCGATCTTCAGGTGGAACGGTTCCACCTGGACAAGATTCGCAAGCACCATCGATCTGCTCAAGAGCACAGTCTGGTCCCAGACATACCAGCTCTCGCACTTCGTTGTCGGAGACGTCAGGGCGCTGTCTGAGCCCGGATTCGCAGGTTTAGGAGCTCAGCCAAATCCGTTCACACCTAACAGCGACGGCATTAACGACGTGACATTCTTCAAGTTCACCAATGACAGCGACGAGGCTGGCATGCTCACAATATTCGACCTGAACGGCGCCGTGATCTACACCGCGACCATCGAGCAGGG
>MNUP01000023.1:0-5810 GCA_001871075.1 Candidatus Desantisbacteria bacterium CG1_02_49_89 | reverse complement strand
CGCAAAGCACGCTTCATGGGACGGCTACTGCAACTTCGGCAGGACAGACCTTGCTGAGGCCGGCGCGTATATCTGGCAGGCGAAGATCGGCTCCAATGTCTACAACGGAATCGTTGTCATAGCGAAATAGCCTTAAAGAGGTGATTAAAATGACGTGTAACGTGTCACGTGTTACGTGTAAAGGGAAAAGCCAGAAGATATATAATATATTATTCCTTATTATAATATCTTTTGTGCTTTCACCTTTCACCTTTCACCTTTCACCTTCTTTGTGCGAGGCGTCATACCTGGATATAGGCCTTGGTCCGAGGGCTCAGGGGATGGGAAATGCGTTCACCGGGCTTGCGGATGATGCGCTTGCCATGTATTACAACCCTGCAGGCGTCGGCCAGCTGTTTGAGAAGGAAGTAGGTTTTTCATACGCAGCGCTTTACCCGGGCCTTGACTACCCGACCGGAAAGACGAACCTCGGGGATATGTTCATCGGTTACGTGCATCCTCTTCCGGACAAAATAGGCGGCACTATCGGCGGGATGTGGCTGAACCGCCAGGCGTCCAATATCTACAGCGAAAACTCGTTCATCGTTTCGTACGGCCGAAAGCTCAGGGAAGGCATTTACGTCGGGGCTAATTTCAAGATACTGCAGCTGGCTTATTCGCCAACGCTGTGGACCTACGATGAGAACCTGGGTGGGATTTTGTGGGAAGAAGGCGGCACGTCCGACCCGGTTTTCGACAAGGGAACCTCAGTGGTGGGGGTCGGGCTTGACCTTGGCGTTCTGTTCGACATCGACGAAAAACTGCGCATCGGTTTCTGCTTGAAGGATTTCAACCAGCCCAACATGGGCCTGAAAGATCCCAGCCCTGTGCCGATGAGCATAAAGGTCGGGGCGAAATACGAGCTGGGCGAGTTCCGCATACTGGGCGACCTCACAACGCGCAACTACGATTATAACCTGAACCTCGGAGTTGAGTGGTGGATGACTGAATTACCGATCGGGATCCGCGGCGGCTTTGCTTTCGGGAGCAGGCGCTATTCGCAGATATCCATAGGTGCAAGCTACCTTCTTATGCCGCTCAGCGGCCCGTTCATGTATCAGTTCGATTACGCGTTCATGTATTCCCTGAGCGGGATCGAAGGCACGGGAGGCACGCACCGCGTCGGGATGACGCTGCGCATCAAGTAAAGACAATCTTACCACGAAATCACTCCGCCCGTCTTTCAGCGGGCGAGACTTCGCCCACCTGAAAGGATGGGCGAGGAAAGTACGAAAGCACGAAATAAAATTAGACTCAGATCGACACAGATTATCACAGTTTAAACTTTGTAAACTGTGTAAACTCTGTAAAATTCCAGGGGTAACGGGCGCATAAAAAAATTTCTTTGGGTCGGATAGTAAGATTTGACTCGTATAAAATACCGGCCAGGAGATTTTCCTGGTTTTATTTTTTTCGAAGATACCTTACGGCAGCGGCGGCGTGATATTTTAAGGGGGCAGCGGGATCTGCGACAATTTTTTTATGGAATTTTTCTGCGCATAACCTAAATGAGTTTCAGGTTATTTTTTCGTTTTAAAATCACTGTTTTTCACCTGTGGCAGTGCGCCTGAGAAGTCTATTTATTAAAATAATATAAAAAGAAAGCGGGGAATAATGAAAAAAAACCATCTTGTTTTGTCAGTCTTTTTGTTTTTACTTTCAGCTTCTATACTTCATCCTTCAGCTAATTTATATGCACAGGCCAACCGCCTCGCTTTAAGTTCCTTGCCGTTCACAACCACCCAGGGAAATCCCTCGCCCACAATTGTAATAGAAGCTTGGGATGACACGCTTGCTTCCATTGACGCGGCATTTAACGATACGGTCTTCCTGTCTGCCAGTTCGGTGACCGGCCTGTTCTCGGCGGACAGGGTAAACTGGCAGGACACCACGATCATAACGCTCTCATCCGGGTCAGGAATATTTTATTTTAAGAACTCGGCTTCCGGCAGTTTCGTCATCACGGGTTCCCGTCCGGGGTTAATGTCAGACACGCAGGCAGAATCAGTGCTGGAACAGGGAGTGAACGAAACCGCTTCCTTTATCTTCTTCACGCCTTATCAGGTCCCTGCCGACGACAGCTCTGCCTGCACGGTGGTTGTTATTATCAATGACACTTTCGGTTTTCCGATAGCCAATGAACTTGTTACCCTGCAGACCGCGAGGGGGGATTCTGATACGGTCCTGGACAGCGCGGGGGGGTACGTGAACCCGCAGACCACGGACGCTCAGGGCAGATGCACGTTCTCCGTAAGATCGGGATACGCGGGCCAGGACACGATAACCGCGGCCTGCGCCGGAAAAACGATAACGCGCGGCATAAATAAATACGGCGTAACCGGAATATGGTGCTTTGACACTGATGCGAAAGATGTATCCGGGAACGGGTATGATGGAACATTGTATAACGGTCCGGTGTGGGCTGACAGCTTGTTTGGTTCCTGCCTGCAGTATGACGGAGTGAACGATAGAATAGGCCTGCCGAACTCCGCGATCAACGGCCTGACTGACATTACTTCTGAAGCTTGGGTCAAAACCCAGGATTCTGACGGGGATTTCGGCCTGATCACCGGCGCCAACTCCACGCAGTTTAACGAGTATCTGACATATTTCGCCGGCGGCAGGGCCCAGCCTTACATAAAAGGTCAGGCGTCTGACCTCGGAACAACCGCTATAAACGACAACCAGTGGCACCACATAGCGATGGTGAGAACTACATCCTACACAAAGGTATATATTGACGGGATCTTGGATTCCACGGACATTACTGTTCCTTCCGGTTCTCTTACAATAGACGCGGGCGGGCTGTTCATAAACGGGGAACAGGACGCGTTCGGCGGAGGCTGGGACCCCAACCAGCAATTGAAAGGCTTTATTGACGAAGTAAGGACCTACGGCCGGGCGCTTGCCGACGCGGAGATCAGTGCCTCGTATGGATCCCGGGCGAACATATTTTTTATTGCGCCTGCTTCAGTTTCCGAAACGGCTTCGTACCTGAGGACGAATTCAGGGGTTGTGCAGGCGAACGGCAAATCTCCCTGCACGGTTTCAATATACGTGAAAGACGAAAACGGCAGCGCTCTGCAGGGCAGGCAGGTCACGATCCTGACTGCCAGGGGCTTGGCGTTCACAACCGTGACCCAGCCTGCGTTAACGGACACAAACGGCATGTGCACTAGCGTCCTTGTTTCCTCCATAATAGGCGGGGACACGGTATCCGCGGTGTGCGACGGGACAACAATCACAGAGAACATCATAAACAATTCATCGTTTGAAGAAGGGACTTCAAGCCCGAACAACTGGGTTTTCAATAATCCGGCAGGCGGGCAGTGGGCCTGGGCAGGTGACACGGTTTATATGGGAGTCCGCTCTATCCGCAATACCTCCACGATCGCGGCTGACAGGTTCGCTGAGGCGAGATGGACAGGGCTTTCTTACGCTGACAGGTATCCGGTCACGCCGAATATCCCTTATCTCTGCACCCAGCATACTAAAACCGAACTTTCAAGCGGCGGTTCCTATATAAGGCTTATATGGTTCTACAACTCCACGTATATCGGGGAGGCAACATATTCCGGGGTTTCAGGCACAACAGGCTGGACTAAGCAGGCATATACCTGGATGGTGCCATCAACCGCCAACCAGCTGATGTACCGCTGCCACAACAGCGGAGTCGGGACTGCATGGTTTGACTGCGTGAGGGTGAAGCGTATTCCTACCGTGGATTTTGTGGATCCGAATGCCGTCATAAAAATAACAAGCCCTGCTTTCGCGACCACCCAGAACAACCCGTCCCCGGCGGTCACTGTGGAGATCCAGGATATCTACGGGAACAAGAACCAGGCGTTCACCGGCACTGCCGTCCTTTCTTCGTCATCCATGAACGGCAGGTTCTCCCTCCTGAAAGATCCTTGGGCAGACACCACCATCATCAGCCTGCAGTCCGGAGCAGGGTCCTTCTATTACAAGGACCCGGACACCGGGACCCCGGTGGTCAGCGTAACGCGCTTGGGTTCAGCAGGCGGCACGCAGACAGAATCGATCCTCGCGCCTTCTTTCAAGGACACGGCGTCTTTCATTACCCCGTTCCCGCTTTACGCTGTCGCGGACAGCGTTGACACGATAAACATAGTGGTAACTATAAACGATACGTTCGGTTTCCCGATGAGCGGCAAAACCGTCACACTTTACACGTCAAGGCCGGATTCAGACACGATACTGGCAAACCCGCTGGCAACCGATTCAAGCGGGAGATGCACGTTCGTGCTTTCATCTTCCGAGACAGGCACTGACACTGTCACCGCGGTATGCGAGGGCCAGACCGTCTCTTATTTCGGGGACGATTTCTCGTTCTACCCGGAAGGCGGGGACGGTTCGCCGATGTGGTCGGTAAAATCCGGAATGTGGGAAGCGGAGGCAGGGGAATACAGCGTTAACAGCTCTCTTGCGAACGGCACTTTTTATAGCTATATCAAAGGCATTTCCTACGCTGACTGCTGGCTTGAGGCTGTTGTGGACGTGAAAGAGGTATACGCCGGGGACCAGGGCAGGTGGGGCGGGATCCAAATAAGGAAACAGCCTTCCAGCAACGACGGGTACGTGCTCCTTGCCAGGAAGAACGGCCAGGTCCAGCTTTATTCCTACGAAGGGAACTGGATATATATGTACACGGTTGCTACGGGTGTGTCCATGCCCGTAAGGCTCAGGCTGAAAGCAGAAGGGAACACCCTGACCTGCTTTGTCAACGGCGTAAACAGGTATGCAACCTCGGCAAATACCTTTTCCTACGGCGAACCGATGCTGTGGGTGAGCTCGTCCCACACGCACTTTGAGGACGTGAAGATCTCGCCCTGCCTTGTTGATTTCAGGGATTACGGGACCTTTGGCGGCACGGTGTATTACGATACGGACGCGGACATGGTGCGGGACGCGGGAGAGACAGGCGCCGCAGGGGTGTTAGTATCCGACGGGATCAGCGTTGTGCAGACAGACGACAGCGGCCGATACAGCATTACACGCACGCTCACCGGTGCGGAGACCGCGCTTGTTTTCATAACGATGCCGTCAGGATACATAAAGACCACGGAATTCTACTGGCAGGTCCAGATATCCCCCGGAGAGACCAAGACCCGTGATTTCGGCATCACCGGCTACCCGGATTCAGCGGACACGGATTTCTATTTTGTCCAGGTCACGGACATACACATAGGCAGGGACCTCACTGCTGACGAGACACAGTTCAAAACAGACATCCAGCAGATAAACGCGGCGTCGCCCGCGCCGGCGTTCACTATCGCTACCGGAGACCTCACTGAGAACGGGGCTAACCTCGCGCACTACCAGGGTTACATAAGCGCCTGCGAAAGTTTTACAAAGCCGGTTTTCCACGTTATCGGCGACCACGATTACAATACCGGCCTGGACCAGAGCAAGAACTTCAAGGACCTGCTCGCCCCGACGTATTACTCGTTTGACTGGGGTAACTGCCATTTTATTTTCCTGGATTCGGATGCCAGGTCCAACGCCGCGGCCCAGCTGTCCTGGCTTGCGAAGGACGCAGCGATGCAGCCGGGCGGCAAAAAGATCATAGGTCTTTTCCACCAGGCAGAGCATAAAGAATTTACCGAGGCATTATCCGGGTACAACGCCGCGGCCATATTCAACGGGCACTGGCATTCGAACAAGATCTACATGTACAAGCAGACCCTTATGGTGGAAGTGCCCAGCCTGCGTTTCGGCGGCATAGACAACTCACCGCGCGGCTTCATGCT
>MNUP01000097.1 GCA_001871075.1 Candidatus Desantisbacteria bacterium CG1_02_49_89 | reverse complement strand
TATTTCGTGGCCATTCTTGTCTCTTATCTTTTTTAAATAACCGTTACATAATGAGGATGGGAAGGTAGTTTCATAATTAATAAAATAATATTTTGTTCCGTATTTGTCTTTAACCACATAATAATTCCCGTTGTCCTCAAAAGAAAGCCAAAGATAAACACCCGGGGGTGCTTTAAATTTTGCATCGGAGAATTTAGATCCTGTAATCATACATCTGAAGGCCTGAATACCGCCGGATTGCGGAGTTTTTTTGCCAAATTGACCTCAAACCAGTTGCATAGCTACTTCTGCCGACGGAGGCTCTGTAAGAGAAGCAGGTACAACCGCCTCTTTTCCGATGAAGGAAGAAGGCTGGTTCTTCTGCCAGAAGGCATAACGGCGCTTCCGGGCAGACACAAGATTCTGTTTTCTTTGATTTAGTATCACCTCCTGTTGACCCGACAGAGCCTGAAGCGGAGTAACATACTTTAGAGAGCTGTGGGGGTCATTATTGTAAAGGTCAGGGAAGCGCGCAAGCCAGCTGACTACGTCATCTACGATCTTAAAGGAAACAGGGGCTTCCCTGTGGTACTTAAGCGTTTTGATAAACGCCTCTATCCAGCCTTCGTCGTCAGGGGTATGAGGCCTGCCGTAGTGTATCAGAGCGCCAAGCAGGTCTTTAACAGTAATCCTGGTGTAAGCTGCTTTCATCGCAGAGCCTCTGTCAGAGTGAGCCACCAGGTTTAATTCCAGCGAAGGCGGCATAAGAGCCAGCGCCTCAGTTACAGCCCTTACCAGGTCAGAAGAAGTGACACCTGTCAGGGAATATCCTATGTGAAGCAGGTAGCGGCAAGGCAGAATCATTACCGGTATAGCCCACACGGCAATCCCTGTTTCAGTGACAAAGCACGTAGCATCGTAGCAAAGAAGCGAAAACCCCTGATCCAGAAGAGAATGAGCGGAAACATAGGAGCCGTTTCTCTTGCGCCTCCTGATTGGGCGCAGCAGTCTTTCACTTTTCAGGACCTTGTACACAGTTGAAAGAGAGGCAAAGAACCTCCCTGACTCATGGCCGTGGACGAAGATATGGCTTACGGGTTTGTCCCAGAACCTTTCTTCTGTGGCAGTCCGGACAATGGCTTCCCGCTCATGGGCAAGGATCCTGTTCCATGCAATACGCTTTACCAGCGGCTTCGGATTAGCCCATCTGCGCAGTTTCCTCGGCTCAATCCCGAATATCCGGCAGGCTCGTTTCTGGGTTAATCCCTGGGAAACAGCTTCTTTGATGCTTTCGACTACGGCTGTCCTTGTCTCTTTCTTGAAATGTCCTTTAAGCGCGCCTAAAAGCCCTAATCCGTTCTTTTTTTTAACAAGGACAGCTCGTGGCCCACTGCGGCAAGGGCGTCTTTTGTTTCTTCCAGCTGTCTTGCGACTCTTTGGTACTGTTCTACGGGTATGACCTGCTGTTTGCGCCCGGGCTTGCCCTTCCTGGACAACGCTTCTATGGCCGCCGCCTTGACCTTTTTGCGTATGGCTACCAGGTCCCATGGGACAAGGCCGTTGCGCTGCAGGATCATCTTTACCGGAGCGCCCGGGGCAATGCATTCCATGTAGACATTGAACAACTGTTCCGGTGTCAGCTTTATCCGTTCTTTCTTGTTTTCTATGGTTTCCAACAGTGTCCTCCTTAAGACTTACTACTATTATACAGCCTTTTTTGGGTTTTTCAAGTTTCGCCGCCTACTGATAGAGAATTAAATCTTAACTTGAGGACACTAAGGCAAAGAAACGCGGATCCCAATTGGCATGTATCAGGATCTTCGGACAGCAATAGCCTAATTCTTCTATTCTTTTACTTAAAAACAAAAATCCCCCGGGCTCGTCTGCTGTCAATTAGTCATTAGTCATTTGTCATTAGTAGGATAAGAACAGTAGATTTCATAGATTGAAGGGAATTTGGAATGAGTAATCGGGAGAGATTTTTATGGGTTAGGAAGATGGATAAGAGGAAGTTGGGTATATATGTATTATAACTCGAAATCGCTATTTGTCAAGAATAAAGGTACTTTTTATATCTTTTATACTTTTCTATCTTCTTTTATCTTCATGTTAAATAGAAATACGTCGCATGAATGCGACCGCTACAAAGGGCGGGCAAAATCCCCCTTTGATAAAGAGGGAAACAGAGGAATTTAAATAGGGCGACCAAAGTCGCCCCTACGCGCAGGCTGAAGCCCGCGGCTACCTTTGGGCGGGCAAGTCTCTGAACCATTCACTTCCTACTACGCCTTTCAGGCTTCGAAGGACAGGTCGCTCAGATTCAGGATAAACCCCGCCCCTGCGCGTATCCCCTCATCCTCGCCTTCTCCCGCCCTCCACCAAGATTGGCGGACAAGCAAGGGGAGAAGGTAATATGGATATACAAAAGTGAAAGGACATTTAAACTTGACATTTAGCGGAAAACAGATATAATACTAAAAGATGATTACGGTGATTATCGCAGACTAATGATTACAGTGATTATTTAAAAATGATTACACCGATTAATACTAACTGGAGGAAAAATGGCGGAAGAAAAAAAGAAAAAGGCAGCAGCGCCGGCAGCGCCGGCAGGGGCACCGGCAAAACCTAAAGTAAAGAAAAGAAAACCCTCTATACTAAAAAGGATAAGGCAGGAAAAAAGAAAAAGGGAGCATAATTCAGGGATAAAAAAGAACCTGAAAGCCACGCTCAAGAACACAGAGCTCGCTATCGCCTCAAAAGACAAACAAAAGATAAAAGAAGCCCTGAGCCTGGCATTCAGCACCCTGGATAAAACGGCCCGGAGCGGCGTGATACACAAAAACAAAGCGGCAAGGCATAAATCAAGGCTCGCGTTAAAAGCCAATAAGATCTAATAAAGAAAGATATCCCGATCCTCCAAACTAACTGGCGGACAGGTAAATCGGGACCGCTACAAGGGCGGGCAAGCCCGCCCCTACGCGCTGCATAACTTGCTTACCAATATTTCAAGAGCAAGATCCTCTGAGATCCTGCCGGACTTGATGTTGAATTCGGTATCAAGGAGCCGGTTCAGGTTATCCTCCAGTTCCTTCTGCGAGAATTTCCTTCCCTGCTCCATAACCTTTCCCGTCTGCCTCGGCGATCTAGAACCGATCGCGGCTCCTATCTCAGCGCTGGAACGTTTTTTCTCTATAAGCTGCTTAGCGATCATTATCATCCTGAACTGCCTTGCCATCATAGCGATCAGGTAGCCGGGCGATATTCCTTCCCTGATAAGGATCCCCGCGGATCTCAGAGCCTCGTCTTTTCTTCTTTCAGCCACGCAATCCACCAGGTTCCATACGTCAGGCGCTTCCCTGCTTGAGATCACCGCCCTGACATCCTCTTCTTCTATGCTTTCCTTCCTGCCTGAAAACAACGCGAGCTTCTCTATCTCTTTTGACAGCAGGCCCAGGCCGGTGCCCGCCCTTTCCAGCAGGGCGTTAACAGCCGGTTCCGTCATTTTTTTGCCCTCTTCCGCGGCCCTTTTCCGGATCCAGGCTTTGGCTTCAGGGACAAAGGGACTATAGAACATAACCTCGTATTTTTTCAGGGCGGTTTCGGTCTTCAGGACCGTAAGGATAAGGCAGGTGCTGGGAACCGGGTCCCGGGCGTATTCGGCGATATCTTTTAATTTGCACGCCGCTTCCGCATTTTTCACGACGATCAGTTTTTTCTGGCTGAAAAAAGGGACGGTCTGGCAGGCGCCAAGCAGGGAACTGATGCCCGAAGAAAATACTTCGTCGCCCTGTTTGACGTAATAATTGAAGGCTTCCTGGGAAGGATCTATCAGCTTCTTTTTTATCTTTTCAACCGCTTCTTCCTTCAGGTATTCTTCCACTCCGGCAAAAATATAAAAGGGCCTTATTGCGCCCTTTTCGATCTCAGAAAATAATTCCTTGGTGTTTGACATTTTAGTTTCAGCTACCATTCGGGCTCAATGAATTGAGCCCCTACAAATTCCCCTCACCCCCACCCTCTCCCGCATCGGGGAGAGGGAAAAGGAAGGGATCGGTTATTTAAATAACATTTCCGCCAGCTGCCTTTCGATCACCGGCCTCAGCGAATTCAGGATAACGGCGAACGAATTATTCTTCTCCACGCGCTCTTTCTTCAGTATGAAACCGCCACCCGGCATTTCCCTCTTTTCGACCGACAGGCGAAAGCCCGCCTTCTTTTTAAAATACGTTTTATTGATCTTCTCTATGAACGCGGCATCTATCCTTTTTTCTGAGGAAGGTATTATAACCTCCTCGTCTCCGTCAGCGGACGAAAGCATCTTCCCGATTATATCCTGGTATCCTGCTTTGTCCATGCCCTTGATCTCTTCAAGCGCCGCGCTGAACACGGCAGATATGGCTTTCTGTTTTTCCGCCAGGACCTGCTTTTTGGCGTCTATGACCGCGGAAATCCTCATTCTTTCCTCTTCCTGCCTCGCGCGCCCGCCTGCCTTCTCGCCAATATCCGCTTTCAGCAGTTCAGCCCTGGCCCTGGCTTCTGCCAGTATCCCTTCCGCCTGGCCTGACGCCTTTGATCTTATTGCATCCGCCTCTTTACGCGCGTCGCCTAAAATTTTCCGGATAATCGCTTCGATCGCCATAAACATCCTTTCCCAACCACAGATTACAGATTTCCACGAAAACACGAAAGTATCACGAAAACACGAAATAAAATTAGACACAGATCAACACAGATTATCACGGTTTTAACTTTGCAAACTATGTAAACTCTATAAACTTTGCAAACTGCTTTTAAATACTACCAAGGAAACACGGAATGACGGAAGTACGGAGAAATATTTGGCTTTTTACAAATGACTAATGACAAATGACTGTAGTTCAGACGAGCTTAATGCCGTTGAGCAGGATTATGCTCGCAAGCAGTCCCAGGACCGCGTACGTCTCGACCATAACGCCGTATATAAGCGCCTTCATCATGTCCTTAGGCTGTTTCGCGACTACCGCGATGCCGGCTGCGCAGGATTTACCCTGATGTATCGCGGATATCCAGCCCACCAGCCCAACCGGAATACAGGCGAAAAATATGCTTAATCCCTGCAGAAATGAAATGTCGGGTATCTTTCCGGTCAGAAGCCCTATCTTCATCACTACCAGGAAGCAAATAAGGAATCCGTAGATCCCCTGGGTCCCGGGCAGGCCCACAAGCAGAAGCATCGTGCCGAACTTGTCCGGCTCCTCAGTGAGCAGCCCGTCGGCTGCCGCTCCTGCGAGCCCCACTCCCTTGGCAGAACCTATTCCCGCAAAACCCGCAGCGAACGCCGCGCCAAGAATCGATAAAGCTAAACCCCAGCTCATTTTTAAAACCTCCTTAATTTTCTTATTGAGTTCAATTATGAATTATGAGTTATGAGTTATGAATGAAGGAATCAGGGCTCCCACCTTAAGGATTGGCGGGTCTTCGAGAAGCCCTGAGTTATCCCGAAGGGATCCCTTTGGGACAATTTCAAAAATACCTTGTTGTTGATTCATAATTCATAATTCAGCATTCATAATTAATATTTTATTTAAGGGCTTCTTTGAATTTCTTTACAAGCAGGGGGACGACCTCGAACAGGTCGCCCACTATCCCGTACGTGGCAACGTTGAAGATCGGCGCGCTGGGGTCCTTGTTTACCGCGACTATCACATCCGAGCCCTGCATGCCTACAAGGTGCTGGACCTGGCCTGATATGCCGCATGCAATGTAAAGCTTTGGGCAGACGGTCTTGCCTGTCTGGCCGACCTGGTGGTATGAAGGGATCCAGCCCGCGTCCACTGTCGCGCGCGAAGCTCCCACAGCCCCTCCTATGGTCTCCGCAAGTTCTCTAATAAGGGAAAAGTTCTCGGCTTTCCCGATACCCCTGCCGCCGGAAACGATGATGTCGGCTTCCTGCAGATCCACAACCTGCTCTTCCGGTTTGATAATCTTCAGTATCTCGACAACCGCGTCCTCAGCGGAAATTTTCGGGTCAACCGTGACAACTTCGCCCTTCCTGCCTGCCTGTTTTGCGATCCTCTTCATGACCCTGGGGCGGACAGTTGCCATCTGCGGGCGGTGGTTGGGCGAAATTATGGTTGCCATAATGTTGCCGCCGAACGCCGGGCGCGTCTGCATCAGTATCTTTTTTTCCGTGTCTATTTCAAGTCCGGTGCAGTCAGCGGTAAGGCCGCATTTGATCCTTGCCGCGACGCTCGGGGCAAGTGACCTGCCTATCACGGTGGCGCCCACCAGCACGATCTCCGGCTTGTATTCCGTGACCAGCCTTGTAAGCACCCTCGCGTAGAATTCGTTCCTGTACAGGCCCATGAGCGGTGAACCCGCGATATACGCCTTATCCGCCCCGTACGCGAAGAGTTCTTCCGCGATCCCCTGCGTCTTCTCGCCGATATAAACCGCCGCGAGCTCTGTGCCCAGCTTGTCCGCAAGCTTGCGGCCTTCACCCAGCAGTTCAAAGGTAACAGGCATGATCCTGCCTTCCTTCTGCTCGGCAAACACCCACACGCCTTTATACGCGGACAGGTCCGCGTGTATTACTTTTCTGGTTATCTCGATGGCGCCGGATTTGCACGCCTCGGCGCACGCGCCGCACAGGTTGCAGTTATCCCTGATCACCGCTTTTTTATCCACTAACTCGACCGCGCCGAACGGGCATTTCTTAACGCAGAGCTTGCAACCGGTGCATTTTTCTATAATTACCTTAATGTTGTCCATATATTTTCCATTTTCTTTGATTACAGTGATTAGTAAAGAGATTACAGTGATTATTTAAAGTTACCATAATCTTAGTTATAATCAACGTAATCATCTTTTAGAAATCACCGTAATCATCATCTAAAGGACTTTGCTATCGCGCAGTTTGCCGACAAGGGCTTCTGCCATCTGGTCCGGTTCGCCCCGCAGGATCTCGCCCTTCTTGCGCATTTCCGGCGTGAATATCTTAATAACCTGGGTCGTAGACCCGGTCAGCCCCACGCGGTTGGGGTCCGCGTCAATATCCTGCAAGCCCCACACGGTTATCTGGGCCGCCTTTGCTTTCATCATGCCTTTAAGAGAAGGATAGCGCGGCGTGTTCATCTCTTTTGTCACCGTGACCAGTATCGGAAGTTTCGCTTCAACGAGCTCAAAGCTGTCCTCAAGGGTCCGTTCCGCTCTTATCGTTTGGTTCTCTATCTCGATCTTCCTTACGAACGTCACCTGGGGTATGCCGAGGTGCTCCGCGACTCCGGGCCCAACCTGCGCGGTATCCCCGTCGATAGCCTGCTTGCCGAACAGCAGCAGGTCATAATTCCCCATTTTTTTGATGGCGCACGCAAGGGTGTATGAGGTCGCGAGCGTATCAGCCCCGGCAAAAGCCCTGTCGCACAGGAGCACTGCCTTGTCCGCGCCCATCGCAATAGCGTCCTTGAGCGCCTTCTCGACCTGGGGCGGCCCCATGCTCAGGACCGTGACTTCCCCGCCGTATTTCTCGCGGAGGCGCAGCCCCTCCTCTATCGCGTTCTCGTCAAACGGGTTTATGATAGCGGGTATGCCTTCCCTGACCAGCGTGTTTGTCTGGGGATTTATCCTTACCAGCTGGATCGCGGCGGTGTCAGGCACCTGCTTTATGCACACTATAATATTCATGAAAGGCCTCTTTTCCACGAAAGCACGAAATAAAATTAGACACAGATTATCACAGTTTTAACTTTGTAAACTCTGTAAACTTTATAAACTGATTTTAACCCAAATCTTAATCTTTCTGGCCTTTGGCGGACTGCTTGATCAGCTGCAGGGCGATAACGTTGCGCTGTATCTGGTTTGTCCCCTCGTAAATCTGGGTTATTTTTGCGTCGCGCATCCTTTTTTCAACCGGATACTCCCTCATGTAACCGTACCCGCCGAAGATCTGGACGGCGTCCGTGGTAACCTTCATTGCCGTGTCAGAGGGAAAAAGCTTGCTCATGCAGGATTCTTTCGCGATATCCTTGACGCCGGCGTCTATCATCCTCGCGGTAGCGTAAATGAGCGCCCTTGCCGCTTCAACCTGGGTCGCCATGTCAGCCAGCATATGCTGTATAGCCTGGAACGAGATTATCGGTTTGCCGAACTGGATCCTCTGGCGCGCGTACGCTATCGCGTCGTCAAGAGCACCCTGGGCGATGCCCAGGGCCTGCGCGCCCACTCCGGGGCGGGACCCGTCGAAGTTCCTCATCGCTATTATAAAACCCATTCCTTCCTTGCCGAGGACCCTGTCAGCCGAAACCTTGCAATCGTTAAAAATAAGTTCGCGGGTCGCCGAGGCCCGTATGCCCATTTTCTTTTCTTTCTTTCCGAATTCGAACCCGGGCATGCCCTTGTCAAGTATGAAAACAGTGGCGCCCCTGGCGCCTTTGGTGCGGTCCGTCATCGCGACTATCGTGTAAACCTCCGCCTCGCCGCCGTTCGTGATCCACTGCTTAGTGCCGTTGATCACGTAATGATCGCCCTCTTTCCTCGCGGTTGTCTGTATGCCGCCGGCGTCGCTTCCGGCGTTTGGCTCTGTCAGGCCGAATGCCGCCAGCTTTTTACCCGCGGCTATGTCAGGCATATACTTTTTTTTCTGCTCTTCACTGCCGGACATAAGTATGGGATACGCGCCCAGGGCCGTAGCCGCGTAGCATATGGAAATACCCCCGCACGCCCTGCTCAGCTCCTCTGTTACCAGGCACAGCTCGAATATGCCCCCGCCCAGCCCGCCGTACTGCTCGGGTATGTATACCCCGAAAAGCCCGGCGTCAGCCAGTATCTTCATGATATCCCAGGGGAATTCCTCGGTTTCGTCATAATGCGCGGCGACCGCGGGCGTGATCTTTTCCCTTGCGATCTTTCGCGTAAGGTCCACTACCATTTTCTGCGTTTCGTTCAATAGGTAATCCATTACTTCCCCCTAAATAGCTTCCCTGCAGGCCCTTATAATCCCCTTTACTTTCTTTCGAAAGTGACAGAGGGGACCTACAAACCAGATCTGGGTCAATGGTTTTTCGGCACAGGGATTTCACTCCCAGTTCAACAATTGTCCAATAGTAAAGGAATTTTATTTCAATATATAATTTTAACTCTCTGACCATAAGTGCAGCTCTGAATTTAACTTTTAACCCTTTTAACCTTTCGGAGAGTCATCCGCCCCGTTCTGACTCGTAGATCCCTGTGTTAAGTTCCAGTTTTATCGGAACTACAGGGATAACCTCTTTAACTAATGGCAGGGCAAGCCCTGCAGCTACCTGAACTTGCGCACTACTATGGTTGCGTTGTGCCCCCCGAACGCGAAGGAATTGGAAAGCGCTATTTCAGCCTTCATCTCCCTTGCTTTATTGGGGACGTAGTCAAGGTCGCAGTCCGGGTCCGGATTTTCCTGATTTATGGTGGGCGGCGCGATCCCTTTTTCCAGCGCCAGGACCGTTGCGACCACTTCTATCGCTCCAGCGGCGCCCAGCAGATGGCCTGTCATGGACTTAGTTCCGCTTATCGGTATCTTATAGGCATGGTCGCCGAAAACCGTCTTAACGGCCATTGTTTCGCATTTATCATTGAGAAGCGTCGAGGTACCGTGAGCGTTT
>MNUP01000114.1:11332-11756 GCA_001871075.1 Candidatus Desantisbacteria bacterium CG1_02_49_89 | reverse complement strand
GCAGTTCCCTTTCTTTTGAGGAAAGGCTGGCAGGCACTGCCACGCTTACGCGCGCGTATTCGTCGCCGCGCCCGTTGTACTGCAGGCGCGTTATTCCTTTGCCCTTAAGCCTGAAGAGCCTTCCGTTCTGCGTGCCCGGCGGTATCTTCATCTTCACGTCGCCGTCAAGCGTGGGGACCGAAACTTCAGAGCCAAGCGCTGCCTGCACAAAAGTAACCGAGACATCACAGTATACGTCATCACCCTCGCGCCTGAAAACAGGGTCCGCGGCAACTTCGATAACTACGAAAAGATCTCCGGACATCCCGCCCTTCAGCCCCGCCTCTCCTTCTCCCTTCAGCCTCAGGACAGAACCCGTGCTGACGCCCGGAGGGATCTTGACTGTGAGCTTGCGGGGCTTCCTGACCCTGCCTTCTCCGCGGCA
>MNUP01000114.1:0-11324 GCA_001871075.1 Candidatus Desantisbacteria bacterium CG1_02_49_89 | reverse complement strand
GCGGCATTCAGCGCATGGAAACTCTACTATTTCGCCTGTTCCCCTGCACCGCGGGCAGGGCTGGGAAATACTGAAAAATCCCTGCGCGTACCTGACCTCCCCTGAACCGCGGCATTGAGTACAGGTCTTCTTTTTGGTCCCGGGTTTAATACCGTCACCCCTGCAGGTCGGGCACAACTCGTGGTGGCTGATGGTTACCGGCATTTCCTTGCCGGAAGCTGCTTCTCTTAAGGAAATCCTCAGGTGGTATTCAAGGTCCTGGCCTTTAAGCCGGTACCCGCCTCTTTTCCTGGCTCCGAAAATATCGCCGAAGACGCTGTCCCCGAACATATCGCCGACCCCGAAATTTTCGAAAATCTCACTGAAATCAGCGTTCCTGAAAATGTCATCGGTTGTATAACGGCTGTCTATGCCCGAATGGCCGAACTGGTCATACTGCTGCCTTTTGGTATCGTCGGAAAGCACCGCGTACGCCTCGGATATTTCCTTAAACTTCTCCTCGGCTTCCTTTTTCTTTTCCGGGGCAACCCTGTCCGGGTGCCACAGAAGCGCGAGCTTCCTGTATGCGTCCTTTATCTCGTCCTTAGAAGCGCCTTTCTTTAATCCCAGTATTTCGTAGTAGTCTCTTTTTTCCATTTAACTATTTTGATTACGGTGATTTCTAACTGATGATTACAGTGATTATTGAAGATGATTACGGTGTTTTAAAAGCAGTCATTAGTCAATAGTCATTTGTCATTAGCAAGATAATAAATTTTCGTGCTTTCGTGATACTTTCGTGTTTTCGTGGTAATCTTTTGGCTTTTAACCTTCAACCTTTAACTTTTAACCTTTTTCGCAATCTTGACAAGGGCGGGGCACAGGACCCTGCCGTAAAGGATGTATCCTGCCTTTACTTCTTCTATGATCTCATTTTCAGCGGCGCTCGAAGATACCTCAACGTGTTCTACTACCTCATGAACGTGGGGGTCAAAAAGCCTGCCTTTTGTCTCTATCCTCGTCAAGCCGTTACTTTCCAGGATCTCCTGCAGTTCTGAAACCACCATCTCAAGGCCTTTAACAAGCTCCTGAGCGCCCGGCAGGCTCTTAGCCGCCCCCAATCCCATCTCAAGGCTCTCAATGACAGGCAGCACCTGCCGTATAAGGTCGGCGTTTGAGAATTTCACATATTCAAGCTTTTCTTTGTCAGCCCGTTTTTTAAAATTCTCGAATTCCGCCTTAAGACGCACAAGGTGGTCCAGGTACTCTTTGCACAGCGCGCTCTTTTCCTCTATTTCCCTGCGCAGCTGCTCATTATCCCCGATTTTTTCTTCTGTTTTTTCGTTCATTGCCTTTCACTCACCGCATAAAGCGAGTCCCCCTTCTTGCTTTCATGAGAAAGCAGGGGGACCACTAACCACTCACCGCTGACCACTGTATTTAAAGGTATGCGGTTTTATAGTATTTCTTAAGGTACGCTATCATGGTGTCCTTGGGCACGTAATCCAGCTTCACCAGCGCCTGGCCAAGTGTTATGCTTTCCTCTTTCTGATATTCAAGCGCCTTGTCCAGCTGCGTTTTTGTTATCAGTTTGTCATCGATCAGTATCTCGCCGAAAGGCTTGCGCTCTCTGAACACAACTTCTTTTTCCTCTTTAAGGCCTATCTCGACCGCAACCCACTCTATGGTTTTTTCGTCTATCAGGCCCTGCCTTTTGAGGTACGTCTCAAGCAGAGCGTTATCGCAGAGGGTGTTTATCAGACGCGGTATGCCCCTGGAATAATGGTGGGTGAGCGCTATGGCTCCCTCGGTGAAGATCTTCCTGTTGGTCCCGGCAATGCCCAGCCTGTAGCCGATGTAACCTGCGGTGGACTGCAGATCTATGGGTTTCAAAACTATCCTGGAAGCAACCCTCTGGCGCAGGTGCTCGTCTAATTTAAGGTATTCATCTATTTCCGGCAACCCGAAAAAAATGAAATTTATGAGCTTCTTACCGTTTAATTCCAGGTTTATAAGCACCCTGAATTCCTCAAGCAGCTCCTTTGCCTGCAGCATGTTCGCCTCGTCGACGAATACGACGGTTTTCATGCCCTCGTCGCTGAGTTCGCAGAGCCTGTTGTAAATGCGGTCGACCAGCAGGAATTTTTCATCCGGAAGGGATGATATGTCCATTTGCAGGGCGATTTTCTTAAGAAGCCAGCTGGCAGTGACCGAACGGTGTATGATCGTAAGGAACACCGGTTTGTAGGACGGGGACTGCGCTTCGTCGAACATCCTTTTCGCAAGGGTTGTTTTGCCCATGCCCATCTCTCCGATAACAACCCCCAGGCCTACGCCTTCTTCTATCGCGTGCTTCAGCCTTGCAATAGCGTCCTTACACTGATCGGTCTCAAAATAGAACCTTAGGTCAACGGTGCTGGCAAACGGAAGCTCCCTTAGATGGTAAAAGGATTCATAACTCATTGCTCCCCCTGTAGGTCTGGATAAAAACTTCGGCAAGGTGCGGGTCGAACTGGGTTCCCCTGTTCTTCTCTATTTCTCCCAGCGCTATCTGCGCTGAAAGCCCTTTCCTGTACGGGCGGTCTGACGTCATCGCGTCGAATGTGTCCCCTATCGCGATGATCCTGGAAAAAAGAGGGATGCCTTCCCCTGACATGCAGTCCGGGTAACCTTTGCCGTCGTATCTTTCGTGATGGTGCAGTATGAAAGGAATAATGTTGGATATCTGCTTAACGGGTTCAAGTATCTTCGCCCCGGTAGCCGGATGCTGCCTGATGCTCTTCCACTCTTCTTCGGTAAGCGGGTCCTTCTTGCTGAGCACACCTTCCATCACCCCGATCTTTCCTATATCGTGCAGAAGGCTTGAGAGGCGCAGTATGACCAGCTCATCTTCCGACAACTTCAGCGCCCTTCCCAACATCAGCGCATATTCCGTGACCCTTTCCGAATGGCCTTTCGTGTATGTATCCTTGGCTTCGATCGCAGTTACCAGAGAGGCGACCGTGCCGAAAAGCATGATCTCCAGGTCCTGGTTGAGCTTCGTGTTCTCGCTGGCCATCGCGATCTGGTTTGCCACAGTGGCGAACAGGTCCTGGTCCCTGGAATCAAATCTTTCGTCATCCTTTTTGTTTATTGCCTCGGCAACGCCAATGATCCTGTCCTTTATCTTCAGCGGCACGCAGAGTATGGATTTGGTCCGGAAATCGACTTTCTGGCCGTAGTGCGGGTTGAACCTGGTATCCTCCATGACGTCGTTTACTATGATGGGCTTGCCGTTCTTCGCGACCCATCCGGCAATGCTTGTTTCGTCTATCGGGATCCTGAATTCCTTTATCTTCCGGCCTTTTTCGCCAAGCGCGACCTTAAAAACAAGCTCATTCGTGAGCCCGTCAACCAGAAGCAGGGATATGGCTTCAACCTCAAGCATGTTGGTAGCCGATCTCATTATGGAATTCAAAAGCGTTTCCTGGGCAATGCTGGAAGTAATGATGTGGCTGACGTCAAAAAGGGCGTTCATCTCCGAGAATCTTTCCTTTGTTTCTTCAAGGAGGTACACGTTTTCTATGGCTATAACAACCTGTGATGCGAGGCTTTCCAGGAATTCAAGCGAGCCGCCGGAAAAAGGCTCCCTGGCCGGGTTAAGTATCTCAATAGCCCCCATTATCCTGCCTTTCATTTTCAGCGGAACCGCCAGTATTGACTTTGTTTTGAAACCCGTAATTTCGTCGAATTTAGTGGTAAAACGCCTGTCTTTCCTGACATCCCGGACGATCACGGATTTCCCGGTTTTCACCACCCATCCCACTATGCCCTCGCCGTGTTTTACAGCTGTCTCTTTTAACGGCTTTGCCTTCTTTCCTTTCGCGACCTTGAAAAAGAGCCTGCTGTCCCTTTGCAGCAGTATGGAACCCGCCTCTACTTTCATAACTTCCAGCAGGAGGTCAGTGAACTTATCAAGCAGCTCGTCCATGCTGACATCGGAACTGCATGACCTGCTCAGCCAGTGGAAAATTTTAAGCTCCCCTTTTGCCCTGGCCAGCTCTTCTTCCGGGTCCATGATCTTCTTTTTCATCTCCGCAGATCCTTACATAAAGAAAATTCTCAGTATTAAACCCGAGATAACGGCTATTGACGGGCTTGCTATAAGGGTGAAAATTGAATAATCATACTCGTTTTCCTTAAAATTATGCTTCGCGCATAGAGCTACCTTAGTACCAACGACAACCGGGATGAGAGCCCAGTACCAGCCCGGCAGGACCACAAGGGTCGTTACGATCGCCCTCTCAAATATGTCGCGGTACTTGCCTTTCCTTGGGAAATAAACTTCTTTCCCGGTAAATGTCTTTTTCATATAATATATGAGGATCGTTGCCATGAACATGGATATGATATAGAAAATGCAGAAAACAATGAACTTATCGTTCATATAAAGCTTCCCAAGCCCGGCGGCGGTCCGGACCTGAATTTTAGTGAACGGGATCACGACCGCTATGGAAATAAGATGAAGGACCTGGTCAAGGATAAAAAGGCCCAGATTGTCTTCCCTTTTCCACTTGTGTATCATGTGGATCTTGAGCCAGTCAATAAAAATATGGAATACCCACAGGAAAAGCAGGTACATCCCTATGAAAGAAAAGGTTATGAAGGGATATGAGAACAGCACGGCTATTATACCGAAAATACAGCCGTGCAGCACCACCCCCTTAAAGCTTTCGGACTTCAGTTTGAAAAGCTTGGTGAACTGAAGCGGGAAATCAGCTACAAGATGCGCCAGTAACAGTCTCAGGAAAAGAAACAACTTTCTCTCCTACTACCTATTGCAAAAGTCAAATTGCAAATTGTAAAATGTAAATTTAAATGCTATTCCATAATTTTGCATTTTGTTCCAAAGGAATCCCTTTGGGGCATTTTTAATTTTGCATTGAATTATTACTCAGGATTCCAGTTCCGCCATAAACTTGCGTATTCCTTCTTTTTGCGCGCTGTCAACGTAATCGAAATTAATGATCCGGTCTGTGACTTCCCAGAAATCCGGGTCTTTCTCCTTCATGATCTGGGCCTCCAGTTCTTTTATCCTCGGGCCCGCGGTTTGCAGCTTCCTTTTTATCAGATCGGCAAAACTCCGTTCGTTCTTCAGTATGTAGAAACCCGCGAGCATCAGGTATCTCTTTTCAAGTTTGAAGACAAGTTTATCGTTCCCGCTTTTCCCCGCATCATCGTACATACCCAGGAAATCCTCCAGCAGCACGGCATGATTAGCGGCTTTTTTCCCGCAGGCTGCCTGCACAAGCATCATTATGTCGTAAAGGCTGGTCTCCAGCACGTATTCCTGCCCCAGCTTCTCCGCGAGGGTTCCGTAATACCCGATATGCCTGGCGATCCTGCGGGAAAGCCCGTCGTTCTTCGAAAGCAGCGATTCCGCGAAAAGCCGGTACTGGTAGAATATGTTGTAGAGAACTGTCCTGTCGCTGTTGTTCAGGGCAAGCCTTGCGAAGGTATTGAAGAATTTGACCATCAGATCCACAACATGCCCGTCCCCCGCCTCCTGCGCCTTACACCCTACTGTCCGCGCCGCTATCAGGATACCCGTAAGCACATCCCTTAATTTGTACCAGCTGGATAGTATCAGGTTGAATATGACAGCGAACTCCTGAAAAACCTTCACTTCCAGCCATGTCCTGTTTCGGTTTATTTCATCTATGGCTTCGGGCGGCGAGCCGGGAAAATCCGAAGAATCGATCCTGAACCATTCCGCGGGCATGCCCTTTTTAAGGTCAATATAACGGACCATGATGTCCCTTACGAGATCTGCTGATCTCAACGGCACTTCGTTCTTCATCCTCTGTATGGCGCTCTTGGACATTTTGTTGAGCTTAAGTATCTCGTCAAGCGCTTTTTTCCTGTTGCCGCGCTCAAGCGCCCTGACCGTTTCTTCTCCCATCCTGTCAACAAGGTTCTCTGATTTAAGGAATCCGAACAATGCGTAAAAATACGGAACAAGGGAAATAACGCTGATAAGCAGCAATATAAGGCTGACCGTGTCCGACGCCCCTGTATTAACGCTGTTAACAAAAATAAGAGAAAATATGAAAAGTGCCACGGGCAGAAGGTTCACTTTCCACCTCAGGAACATGTCTATGACCTGAGATATGTATTTCGTGGCGGTCATCTGGACCAGCACGAAAGCAATGGTTATCGCAAGCCCCAGTATAGTTGAAAGTATCTGGGTCACTATCCCGGATATTCCCGCGCCTCCCGCTTGAGAAGACACGCTTATCATGCCTGATGACATTTTATCTCACTCCGTGAATCTCGTATATCTGGACAGGCTGTACCCTGCCCTTGACTTTTATGGGCTCAAGCTTTACCGCGTCAACTATGTCCTTTACAAGCTCGTAGGTGCTCTCGCTTATAAGTATCTGGCCTCCGCCCGCCGTGTCTTCGAGGCGCTGCCCAAGGTTCACGTTATCCCCGATCACGGTGTAATCCATTCTCCTGTGTGAACCCACGTTGCCCACAACCACATCGCCAGTGTTTATGCCTATCCCTATTTTAAGGAGACCGTGAGTTCCGCCCTCGCGGCGCTTGTTAACGACATCTATCCTCTGCTGCATTTCCCACGCGGTCCTTACGGCGCGCTGCGGGTCATCCGTGTGCTCCACCGGTGCCCCGAAAAACGCCAGGACAGCGTCCCCGATAAACTTATCAAGTGTGCCCTCGTGCTTGAATATCGCGTCCGCCATCTCGGTAAGGCATTCGTTCAAAAGGCTTACGACTTCCTCAGGCTGGAGCTTTTCTGAAATGGGAGTGAAACCGCGCACGTCCGCGAAAAGTATGGTAAGTTTCTTCTTGGTGCCGCCCAGCTGCAGCTTTTCCGGAGCGCTGAGTATCTCTTCCATAACTTCCGGGTTGACGTATTTGCTGAATGCCCCCTTCACTTCCCTCTTTTCTCTTTCCTCCGCTATAAAAAGGTAAAGCGAAATTGTGAAGTAGCTGAAAAGAACGGCCATCCCCGGATAAACAATGTCCATATAAATATTATTGTTGAAAAAGACTACTCCGGTTGTGACCAGGACCGCAAAAAGGCTGGCCGCGAAAACCGCTTTAAGAAGAGGCGAAAGCCTGGGTAAAGCGTAACCGAGTAAAAGGCCGAACCCGATAACGAACATGAGACCCAGGACCGGCGGCAGAGCTCTTATGTATTTTCTGGTAAGTATGCTGTTTATTATATTCGCGTGGACGCCAACTCCAGGGAAATTAGCGGAAAATGGCGTGACGCGCAGGTCGTAGACCCCGGTGGCGGTTGAACCCACCAGCACAATCTTATCCTTGAATGCACTTTCCGGCATTTCGCCGGTCAGGACCCTGTAATACGGTATTGTCTTGAACTTATCAAAAGGCCCCACGTAATTTACAAGTATCTTCCCCTGCCTGCTGATCGGAACAATGTCGTCTTTCAGTTTTATGTACCTGCCTACCTTGATCTGGTCTATGGAAAGGCCCATCGAACCAGCTGCAAGACAAAGGCTGAGCGCCGGATAATAATTCCCCTTGTAGCCCACTATCAGCTGGCCATACCTTATGACTCCGTCCTCATCCGGCTCGTAGTTTATGTTGCCTATTCCCTTTGAGCATTTCGAAAGATCGGTTATGGGTATCGTCACTTCCTGCCCGCCGGTTGGTGTATCCGATGTCCCTAACCGCGTAACGGCAAACCTTGGCAGGAACTCCTCGACCGCCTTCTCCTTTTCCGTGGTAACGACTATTGACACCTTTTTGGTTTCAGCCCTCTTCCTTTTTTGGGGAGAAAAGAACATCGTGAAATACACGTTTTTAGCTTTCCGGGCCGCATCTATAAGCAAACGGTCGTCTTCAGGGTCCGGAGCGTTATCAGCAAAAAGTATGTCAAAACCCACCACTTTCGCCTTGGCCCTGGTAAGGAAATCTAAGACTTCCGCGTGGTATCTTCTCGGCCATGGCCACACGCCGAGTTCTTTAATACTCATATCATCTATCGTGACTATTACGATATCGCTCCTGGGGGTGATCTGGGGGCGTATGGTAAAATAAAAATCTATGCCCTTGAGCCTTAAAACCCCGAAAAGGTCCGCCAGTATGGCAAATGACATGAACGCGATGACTATCAAGCCCAGGTAAAAACTGATCTTTGTATGTTTGGTCGGTTTTATTTGTTTCATAACCTGCCTGTTGTCAAACGACTGTTACGTGTTCTCCCTATGGTTCCGATCCCTGCAACCCCTGATTCCTGCAGTTCCTACGGAACTTAACGCAGGAACCTACGAGTCAGAACAGGGCTAATGACTCTCCGGCCTATTGGTAAAAAGGACCCGGCCCATCCTCTCGTCAAGCGTCCGGGTCCTGACTTTTTCCTTAATGGGACTGAGATCCTTCCCTGAAGTGATGCAGTAAACCTTTGTTTCGGAGTTCAAAAGGGCAAGTATTTCCTGCTCATCCGTTACGAAACCCATCCTGTGGTTTGCGTAAAACGCGGGGCTGAATCCCTCCCCGTAAAGGGGCTTGTAATTTATTATTAATTCTTCAGGACGCAGCGTCTTTTTTATTATATCCGCGAACGGTTTTGAAATTGTTAACCTGTTGTAATGGATACCGGCAAAAACTATAAAAGCGGTATAAGCCGCAAAAGCGGTCATAAGAAAGTTAGTAAATGAAATTTCCTTTCTGACAAAAAGCAAGAACGACGAAACAATGATACCGGCTCCCAGTATGATGAACGAAGGCGCCAGGATGGGCAGGTAAAGCGCCGCGTCTGACGGAAAAAATTTCCCTGCCGCGATGACCGCACCGATAATGAAGGGAGCAAGTATCACCGAAAAAAGGAACGGCAGTATGAGCCGGGGACCTTCCTTCTCCTCAAAAAAACCGGCGGTCAGGATCGCAAGCGGCGGAAAAACGGGCAGTATGTACCTCGGGGCCTTCATTCCGAAAACGCTGAAAAGCACGAAAACAGTTCCCGCCCATATCAGAAGAAAAAGCTCGTTTTTTAGCTCAGGCCTGCCTGCCCTCAGCTCTTTAAAGCCCAGCCGGCATCTCCTGGCCGCGGTACCGGCGCTGTAAAGCATTATGCCCGACCACGGCAGGAACCCGGCGATCAAAACCGGTATATAGAAATAGAAAGGGTCGGGCTTGCTGGATACGGTTATCGAATGCATCGCTCTTTCTATATTTGTATGGATGAAAAATTCCGTTAAAAAAAGCCTTCCATAATGCGCGAACTGGGCGATAAACCAGGGGCTTACGATCCCAAAAAACAACATGAGCCCCGCCAGCAGGTGAAAACCGCGTTTTTCCGCGAACAGCTTTTCCCCGGAAATAAAAACATACAAAGCTGCTACCAGAGCCGGTATAAGGATGCCTATGGGACCTTTTACCAGCACTGCCAGGGCTGCCGCGATCACTGACATATAATAGAACCTGGCTTTCCCGCGCCTGGCAAAAAGCAGGAGAAGATACAGCGTAAGGCTTATAAAGAAAGTAAGCGGTATGTCGCAGAGCGTCATCCTTGCCTGGTAAAAATACTGCAGAGAGCTTAAAAGGATCAGGCCTGAAAATAAAGCTCTTTTCAGGCCGAAAAGCTCCCGCGCGATAAGGTAAGTGGCCAGAACGCCCAGGACCGCGACCAGGGCATGCCAGAAACGTATTGCGAATTCATCCATTTTTCCAAAGAGCCTGAAAGACACTGCTGTTCCCCAGTAGATAAGCGGGGGCTTGTCTATAAAATCGGTATAATTGCAGCGCGGGTAGATCCAGTCACCGCTTGTAACCATTTCCTGGGCTGTTTTGGCATAGGTCGCCTCGTCTTCATCCACGAAATTAAGGCTGCCTACCTGCCATACAAACAGGAAAACCGCAATGCCCAGCATCAAAAGAACAAAATGTCTCTCTTTCATGGTTTTAATCGGAGTAATCGGTTTTCAGAATCGGTGGAATCACTTTTCCTAGTATTCAAAGGTATAATCCACCATGATTGTCTGGTTGTCGTAGGTGTATTTGTAATACCTTTCGTATTTCATGTTGGAAACCGCGCTGGTCAGCACGTAATTGATCCCCAGCGAAAAACTGCCCAGCGGGAAAGATACGCCCGCTGTCAGCGTTCTTGTAAGGTCGTATTCCTTCTGGTCCGTATCCGTAAGCCAGGTCCCGAGGTAATCCTGCGGCGGCCTGCTTGCGTAATCCTTTAAGGAATAGTCCAGCGTGAGAATAAGCCTTATTTTATTCGGGAGAGTGTAATATATCTGCGGTGTCAGCTCATGCGTGCGGTAATCGTAGAAATTCGGCATCCAGGAATTCGGGATTATGCTTCCGGTATCCGTTGTCT
Source organism: Candidatus Desantisbacteria bacterium CG1_02_49_89 (assembly GCA_001871075.1). Taxonomy (GTDB): domain Bacteria; phylum Desantisbacteria; class UBA1551; order UBA1551; family UBA1551; genus UBA1551. The sequence goes on along the minus strand of MNUP01000114.1, from coordinate 988 downwards.
GTATCGAGTTCTGGTTGGAATAATACCAGGTAAACGCGTAGTCAACCAGCATTACAAGGCCCGGCACGTAAGGGTATTTGAGCCTGGGAATGCTCAGCTTCAAGCCCATTTCAACGATCCCGTCCTGCTGCAGAGGGCCCTGCTCGACTCCGGTCTCGTCTATCACTTTCTGCCACTTGAAATTTTTAAACGTATACGCCGGGCGGTATTCAAGGAACATATTATTAGGGAGCGCGTATTCGCCCGTAAGGTATATCTTGTACCTTTCCTGATCCTGCTGGGGGATCGCAAGACTTTTGTCTATCATGCCAAGCAGAGAAATGTAATTCGGGTATGTGCAATTGACGTAATAAAAACCGGGTTTCATCGTTGTCCTGCCCAGCGCCAGGTCCGCGTAGATATCAAAACCAAAGGAATAAAGGTTATACATCCCGTCCGCCCACCTTTCATTTGTCCCTGTCCTGGTGAGCTGCAGCACGTATTCAACCTGGGAATTCAGGCTCATCGCCTCGCTGAACCTGTAGTTACCTTTTACGAACACCGCATGCTCCTGGGACTGCTGCTGGAAGTTGGCGCCCTCCTTTGTCTGCATGCTCAACCCCGGCCCCTGGTAAACAAGCTCGTAAAAAGGGATCAGGGTAAATTTCTCACCGATCTTCATGAACGCGGCGAAATCCCCGCATATGCTGGTCGAGAACGAATACTGCGGCTCGGTCTCCGCCGTTGTGATGACAAGCGCCTCTCCGGTGTTGAGGTAGTAATACGGCGCCGTACTTACTTTAGCCGTTGCTTCATTTACACATATAACAACGCAGATCATCAAAACAATTCTCATTATTTTCATAATTTCCTCTTCTGGATTCTCTGACTTATTCACGTATCAACTGATCGCAAGCCTAAAGGCTTGCCCTACGATACTCTGATACTTTGACACTGTTTTAAAAGATGATCGCCCACTCAAGCGACGGTATTATCGCGAACTTGCTGC
>MNUP01000131.1 GCA_001871075.1 Candidatus Desantisbacteria bacterium CG1_02_49_89 | reverse complement strand
TGCTGATTGCCTGCCCTTCTGTTATATTGAGGGGGACTGAAAAAGCAGCCCGCCTGATCTGAGATGTAATGCCGTATAATTCCTCTTTCGGAAAACCCATTGTGACTTTATAAACTTCTGTTGCCAGGACATGAGCTCTTTCCCATATTTTGAGCTTCTTGTATCCTTTATTATTGCTCATTTCTTTTACTCTGACACGCTGCCGCCCAGTTAAAACTGGGCGAGCCTCGCCCCGATGATAAATCGGGGCGGGACACGCTGACACGCTGACACGTTGACACGCTTTTATTAGGTTTCTGTAAAGACTCCCATTTTGCGGAATTTTCCGTATCTCTGCCTGACGAGTTCCTCGGCAGGTATGCCTTTAAGCTCAGAAACGGCTTTCACCAGCGCCTTTTTCAGCCCTTCTGCCGCAACAGCCGGGTCCCTGTGCGCGCCCCCAAGCGGCTCCGGGATTATTCCGTCGATAACACCGAGTTCAATGAGAGATTGCGCCGTGATCTTGGACGCTTCGGCGGCGATACCCGCCTTCGCGGAATCCCGCCATAGTATCGCGCTGCAGGCCTCGGGAGTGCAGACAAAATAAACCGCATTCTCCATCATCAGGACCCTGTCCCCGATCCCTATCGCCAGCGCGCCGCCGCTTCCTCCCTCACCTATCACAACAACTACAATAGGGGTGGCTATACTTGACATTTCCCTTAAATTTCTTGCAATCGCCTCGAATTGCCCCCTTTCCTCAGCTTCAAGCCCCGGATAAGCCCCGGGTGTGTCTATAAAACTTATTACGGGTTTCCTGAACTTCTCAGCAAGCTTCAGCAGTCTCAGCGATTTCCTGAAACCCTCGGGGTGCGCCATCCCGAAGTTCCTCTGAAGGTTTTCTTTCGTATCCCTGCCTTTCTGGTAGCCTATGAGCACGACGCTCTCGCCTTCAAGTTTCCCCAGGCCCCCGATAAGCGCCCTGTCATCACCGAAATATCTGTCACCGTGCAGCTCAACGAAATCCGAGAATATCATCTCAATGTAATCAAGCATCGTGGGCTTTTTTATGTGGCGCGCGAGAAGGGTCCTCTGCCAGGCCGTAAGGCCGGTGAAAACCTCTTTTTTCAGTTCGCGCGCTTTCTTTTCGAGCTCGCCTATCTCTTTGGTAAAATCTACCTTTTTTTCTCTGGCGAAACTCTTAAGCTCCAGTATGCGCTTCTCGATATCGGCAATAGGTTTTTCAAAATCCAGCTCGTTGTTCATCTTTTTCCTTAGGAACGATTACGGTGATTTTCAACTGATGATTACGGTGATTATTAAAAAGTTAATCACGGTAATTTAAAATAATCACTGTAATCTCTTTTGGAATCACTGTAATCGTATTTAAAATAGCTTGGTGATGTAACCGACATGGATCTCCTTTATGAAGCTGTTCACGGTACCGATGCGTGTTTTCGTGAAGAACCCGGCCCTGAAATTGGGTATAGGCATGTACTGGAACCCAAAATTATAGCTGATAAACTGTGCCCCGTCCCTCCGGGAAGCAGGCTCGATCTCCGCTATCAGGGAGAATTGCGGTATAAAGAAGAAGTCAGCTCCCAGGAATATTCCCGCCACGATGCTTTCCGTGCCCCCGCCAAGCGGCTTGTTCAGGCCGCCGTGCGCGTGAAAGAACATCTTGCCCATTGCGAATTCCTTGCTGACCATGCCGTAAACGCCTTTTCCGAAAAAATTGCCGTATTCTGAATCATCATAGCCTATCGCGATCGTGGGCCAGGCTTTCATGGTCATCTCGTCAACGATCCTGATCTTTGCGATTATGCCGGGCCTTCCCATAGGAATACCCAGCTGCCCGGAGCCTATCAACCCGTCCACGCTTAAAGAAAGCCCAAGGGAAAGCATGTCAACTATGCCAAGCTGCACTTTTGTCAGGACGCCTCCGCCGTCATACACGCGGAAATCCAGGGAAAGGTCGCCTCTCTGCATCGCGTAGGCAGTCGGGATGTCGATCAACTCAGAAGGCAGCCCCATCTGACCAAATACCACCACAGGAACGAATAAAAGTAAAGCAATTAATACAAATCCGGTTTTCTTCATATAATTCTCCTCCCGGAACAATATATATTTTTACCACAGGTGAACATTGTTTTTTCCAGGTTAAAGTAACTCAAAACTTTAGTTTTGATATCAAGGCTAAAGCCTTGAATTACAACTGTGTTCACCCGTATTCATCTGTGGTTAATATTATTCGAGGGTAACGACATTTCCGCCGAACAGCCGGTCGATCCCGTCTATAAGCTGCCGGGACGGGTTTACGCAGAGATCGGCGTCCACAGACATGGTCACGTCTTCATCTTTTGACCTCATAAGTATGGAAACCGGGCAGCTGCCCTTGTTTTCCTGCATTATCTTCTTCAGCTCGCCTATTGCTTTTTCGTCCAGGACAGCCGAACCCAGATTTATACGCACTGATTTCGTGAATTTTTCCCGCGCCTCGTCAAGCAACACGAATTCCTTCGCGAGTATCTTTGGTATGTCGTGGGTCAGGTCTGCTTCCCCCCTGACAAGCACAGGATTATCTTTTCTGATATAAAGGCTGTATTTTTCATAGATGTCTGAAAAAACGATCACTTCCACAGACCCGCACATATCCTCAAGCGTCAGGAAAGCCATCCTGTTCCCCTTGCGGTCCGTGTGTTTCTTGATGGAAACTATAATGCCTGCTATTTTAACCTCTGTGTTCCGCCTGAAAGAAGAAACATTCCCGGAAAGCATTTCGGCCAGCGAAGAACTCGAAGCGTTAGTGTATCTTTTTATCTGCTCTTCGTAATCCGCAAGAGGATGACTGCTCACGTAAAAACCAAGCACCTCTTTTTCGCAGGCGAGCGTCTTGGACTCGTTCCACTCCTCTTCTGATGAATTATTAAACGATTGTCCGCCCGCCTCTGCGGCGGGCGAGACCTCGCCCCGATGTAACGTCGGGGCGGGGTTAGCTGAAGATGAAGGCTCTTCCCCAAACAGGGAATACTGGCCTTTTACCCTGTCGTTCTGCACCCGCGCTCCCACGCCCATGGCAGGCTCGATCTCAGCCACAAGCCTTGCCCTTGAAAGCCCAAGGGGATCGAAAGCACCGCACTTGACCAGGCTTTCTATGACCTTTTTGTTAACGAGCCTTGTATCCACTCGTGAACAGAAATCAGTAAGAGATTTAAAAATGCCTCCTTCACGCCTTGCGCCCACTATCGATTCAACCGCTCCTTCTCCCACATTTTTTACCGCTCCCAGCCCGAAACGCACGGAGCCCCCTTCTGTCGCGAACCTGAACACGCTTTTTTGCAAATCCGGGGGCAGCAATTCCATTCCCATGTTCTTGGTCTCGTTGATATATTTTACAAGCTTGTCCGTGTTGCCCATTTCGTTCGACAGCAGGCTTGTCATGTATTCAAGCGGATAATTCGCCTTTAAAAAAGCAGTCTGGTAGGAAATAAGGGAATACGCGGCTGAATGCGATTTATTGAAGCCGTATCCCGCGAATTTGGCAATAAGGTTAAAGATCTTATTAGATTTTTCCTCTGATATTTTGTTCGACTTTGCCCCTTTCACGAACTCTTCGCGCTGTCTTTCCATCTCCTCGGGTATCTTTTTTCCCATGGCCTTTCGGAGAATGTCAGCTTTACCGAGGCTGAAGTTCGCCAGGATGTTCGCGATCTTCATTACCTGCTCCTGGTAAACGATCACGCCGTATGTTTCCTTAAGCACATCTTCAAGCATAGGGTGCATGTAGTCTATCGGAGTCTTTCCGTACTTGCGGTTTATGTAATCATCCACCATGCCGCTCTCAAGCGGCCCGGGCCTGTGCAGCGAAAGTATGGCGATCAGGTCATCGAACTTTTCTATCTTGAACTTCTTTAGCAGGCTCCGGAAACCGCTGGATTCGATCTGGAACACTCCCAGGGTCTTCGCATCCTGCAGCAGTCTGTAAGTGCGGGGGTCGTCAAGCGGAATCCTGTCTATGCCTATATCCTCCCCCCTGTTCTGCTTGATCAGCGCGAGAGCGTCTTTTATGATCGTCAGGTTCCGCAACCCGAGTATATCTATCTTTATCAGCCCGAGTTTACCCAGGTAATTCATGTCATACTGAGTCGCTATCTGCCCCTTGCTGTCCCTGTAGAAAGGAGTGTAATTGTCAAGGCTCTCCGGTGTGATGACCAGGCCTGCGGCATGTGTCCCCGCGTGGCGCACCAGACCCTGCAGTTTTGACGATAGTTTGATGAGCTCCCCGTACCTGCTGTCCCCATCGACCATATTCCTGAGTTCCGGCGTTTTTTCCAGGGCTTCCTCAATGCTGGGCGCGTCAAGAGGGATCAGCTTCGCCAACTTGTCTACCTCGTTAAGCGGTATGTCCAGCGCCCTTGCCACATCCCTTATGGCAAGGCGCGGCTTCATTGTGCCGAAGGTTATGATCTGCGAAACCTTATCCGCCCCGAACCTGTTGATGATATACCGGACGACTTCGTCCCTCCTGTCGTCGCCGAAATCCATGTCTATGTCCGGAGGGCTCACCCTTTCCGGGTTCAGGAACCTTTCAAAGATCAGGCCGTATTCAATCGGGTCCAGGTTGGTGATACCCAGGGAATAAACAACAATACTGCCCACAGCCGACCCTCTTCCCGGGCCCACAAAAATGCCGTTCTCTTTCGCGTATTTTACGAAATCCCAAACTATGAGAAAATAACCGGCAAAACCGGTGGTTTTAATTATTTCGAGTTCTTTCTTTGCCCTTGATCCGATCTCTGCGGTTACTTCCCCGTACCTTTTTTTCAGGCCGTCCATGCACAGGTGCCCAAGATAATCGTCCGCATCTTTATAACCCTGCGGTATATTATAAGGCGGAAGATAGGTTTTCGAAAAATCAAAGGCAAGGTTACAGGATTCCGCGACAGCCACCGTGTTGGTTATGGCTTCCGGGCATTCTTTAAAAACTTCCTTCATTTCCTCGGCGCTCCTGAAATAAAATTCAGGTGTTGAGAACCTGAGCCTGTTTGGGTCGTTCATGCTTGTGACGGTCTGTATGCAAAGGAGCACTTCATGCGAATAGCTGTCTTCCTTTTTCAGGTAGTGTATGTCGCTGGTAGCGACCGGCGGAACCGAGAAATCCCTGCTCAGTTCCAGGAGATGCTTCAGCACGGTTTTTTGCTCGGTAAGCCCGTTGTCCTGTATTTCTATGTAATAGTCTTTGCCGAACTTATCCCTGAATTCCCCTATCGTTTTCCTTACATCGTCGATCCTGCCCTTCAGCAGAAGGTTTGATATCTCGCCTTTCAGGCATCCGGAAAGGATAACCAGGCCTTCGGCGTGAGAAAAAAGGATCTCCCGGTCGATCCTGGGCTTGTAATAGAAACCTTCGGCATAACTCAGGTTTATCAGCTTAATTAAATTCTTATACCCCTTCTCGTTTTTTACAAGGACTGTCAGGTGGTGCGCGGTTTCCCCGGTTGCAGCGTCGACTGCCTTTTCGTGCCTGCTTCCGGGCGCCATATACATTTCGCAGCCTATCACCGGTTTGACCCCGTATTTCAATCCCGCCTGGTAAAACTCTATGGCTCCGAAAAGGTTGCCGTGATCGGTGATCGCAAGCGCCGGCATCTTAAATTCACTCGCCCTTTTCATCAACGCCTCTATCTTGCAGGCACCGTCAAGAAGACTGTATTCCGTATGCGTGTGCAGATGCACAAACCCGCAGTGCTCCATTACAACTCCCTATATAATAAATACTACCTAATGTGGTGTCGCATAAATCCCTTGACATTTGATTTTGCTTTGAGTTGTCATTGCGAGCGACCAAAGGGAGCGTGGCAATCTCGATTTTTAGGTCGAGATTGCTTCGTCGTTAACACTCCTCGCAATGACAGCCC
>MNUP01000022.1 GCA_001871075.1 Candidatus Desantisbacteria bacterium CG1_02_49_89 | reverse complement strand
TGAGGTCGCAGTATGAATGATGAAAAACTGCCAATTCTGCGGCCACTTGAACTTATTAATGCTCTTGAAAGAATAGGATTTGAAAATACCAGAAAGTCTAAAGGCAGCCATTTTCGTTATTGTCATCCTGATGGACGAAAAACAACAGTTCCGGTTCACAAAGGTAAAACAATAGGACGGGGGTTGTTGCGAAAAATCCTGAAGGATGTTAATATTTCTGTTTCAGAACTCAAGAAACATCTCTAAGTAACCGCGATAAGTAAAATCTTTATAAATTAGACTCACGTATGAATAGCAAAGTGGGTCTTTTTTATTTTTTAGGGCGTACCCTCTTGATTTTTTATAACAATTTTTTAAATCTGTATCCGCCGAATCAAAAAAGTTGACTTTTTCATTAATCTGGTATATAATGGACTTTGAGGTATATATATTCTATATAAAGTGATATATATTATTAATTCCCAAGGAACCGCATCATTCAAACTTAACAATACTGTCACCATGCCTCTTCCGCCTGCGTTAAACTAAATGAGCCCAAAACTTTCCTATTCGGAAAAGGCTCATTTAAACTTCGGCGGACAGGCCGGCAGGCGACTAATTAAAGCGATATATAAAACTACGATGGTATGGTCGCCACTTCGGCGACCCGCCGTCGAGGCGGGAGGGATGCCCGAGTGGTTGAAGGGGATCGTCTCGAAAGCGATTACTCGCCTAAAGCGAGTCGTGGGTTCGAATCCCTCTCCCTCCGTATTTTCCCCTCACGGGGAAAATAGAGTCCCGATGTAACATCGGGACGGTCTATTTTCTATTCTCCATTTTCAGCAGGATATAAATCACAATAAAAAAGAAATATTTAGTAGTTATCGGGATACTGATAGCCGCAGCCGCGGGATTTTTTGCGTTTAAAGCCAGCAGAACGCCGGAAACAAAAGCAGAGGATATTTCAGAAGGCCTGCGCCCTTTCGCGTATACGGAAGGCTGGCTTCTCGGCCCGCCGGTCGTTGCGGTAGTGAAGTGCAGCAACTATGATGCCGCGGAAGTAAAAAGAGCGGTGGAAGAAGCAATAAGCCTGATAGGCGGGTTGAACGATGTAGTGAAATCCGGCGACAGGATAGGCATAAAACCCAACCTTACCACGAACCATTCCGGCGAAGCAGGGGTGACAACGCACCCCGCAGTAGTTTCCGCGCTGATCGACTGCTTCAGGAAGATCACCAGCGGCAAGATAACGATAATGGAAGGGGCGGGCGGAGCCAACACAGCAGACGCGTTTAAAGACCAGGGATGGGTTGAATTAAGCAAGAACAAGAACTGCAGGCTGGTGGACCTGAACCATCCTGTTCCTTACCCCACTTTCGTTGTGTGCAGGATCCCGGGAGGCGGCCTGGCATTCCGGGAGCTTACGTTCAACAGGGCTTTCAAGGATATTGATGTTTTTGTTTCAGTTGCGAAATTAAAGGTCCACGAGCTTGCGGGTATTACTCTCACGGTAAAAAACCAGTTCGGTTCGGTGCCCATGGACGCTTACGGTAACATGGAAAGGGCTAAATGGCAGCTGCACAAGGATGATCCCTGGAGGAGCATGCCTTGCGCCATCAACGACATCAATGCCTGTAACCCGATAAACCTTGCGGTGGTGGACGGGGTAATAGGGCTTGAAGGGGGAGCCGGATTATGGAATCCCGCGGCAAGGGCAAAGAACACCGGCTTGATAATAATCGGGAAGAACGCAGTCGCGGTAGACGCGGTAGGAACCGTTCTTATGGGCTATGATCCTGAAGCGGATTATCCCGACCCGCCCTTTGAAGCCGCCGAGAATCACCTGAGGATCGCGCGGGACCTGGGCCTGGGGCCCACGGATCTGAAAAAAATAGATATAAGGCTGGGAAAAGGGATAAGAAAGCTTTCGGACGCCGCGAGCCCTTTCAGTATTTCCTATTCCAGGGCTGATATTCCGGCTGAATTCAAACTGGAAAAAGTCAGCAGATTGAAACCTTAACCACACGATTACACACGATTCCACGCGATTAACCCTAAACCTAATCCCCATACCCGAATCCCTATCCTATTTTAATTACAGATAAATTTGGTTTGAATTTAAATGAAAAAAAGCCATTTAGCATCATTAATCGGGCTGATACTGCTTATCTGCTTCAACGCTGGTTCGTTTGAGCAGGAGACGATCCCCCTTAACCTGAAAACGGGCGCAAGGTCGTTCCGGTACACGGAAGGCTGGCTGCTGGGCCCGCCTGTAGTCGCCGTGGTCAAATGCGGCAGTTATGATCTGCAGGAAGTAAGGCGCGCGGTTGCCGAGGCGATAGGCCTGATAGGGGGTCTGGGGGATGTTATAAAACCGAAGGACGCTGTCGCCATAAAGCCGAACCTGTGCGACAACACGCCCGCGGAATGGGGCGTAACCACTCATGTTAACCTGGCGATCGCCCTTATAGAGCACATAAGAAAAATAACCGATAGCGAAATAACGATAATGGAAGGGACAGGCGCCAGCCCAACGATCGACTGCTTCAGGGATATGGGCTGGAAGGATCTTACGAAAAAAGGATGCCGGCTCCTGGACCTGAACCACCCGTTTCCGCATACGGACTTCGAGACGTACGCAGTCCCCGGGGAAGGCCTTTATTTCAAAAGCCTCAGGCTTAACAAGGAAATCGAGAAAGCGGATGTTTTTATATCCGTAGCGAAAATGAAGATGCACTCCTCGGCCGGCATAACGCTCACGCTTAAAAATCAGTTCGGATCGCCGCCCCGGGACGTTTACGCCCCTGAGGGGACCTCAAAGAGCATGCTGCACGGCCTCTCAAGGCACGACATATCAATGGTCATCAACGACATAAACGCGGCAAACCCAATAAACCTTGCGATGATAGACGGGATCATCGGGATGGAGGGAGGGGAGGGTTTCTGGATACCGGGCGCTGAAAGGAAGGCGTTGCGCGTCATCGTGGTAGGGAAGAACGCGGTCGCGGTGGACGCGGTAGGTGCTTTTCTTATGGGTCACAACCCGGCAGCAGAATACCCCAGCCCGCCTTTTGTGAACTGCCAGAATTACCTCAGGATCGCGCGCGACCTGGGCCTTGGGCCGAACGACCTGAAGGAGATCGATATAAAGCTGGGCAAAGGCATAAAAAGAATTGAGGATGCAGTTGTGTATTTCAAGACCGCGTGGGCAAACCCGGAGGTGGAGCCGGACTTCAAACCGACAGAAGCGCACAGGATAAAACCTTAAAATTTCCACGAAAACACGAAAGTATCACGAAAGCACGAAAAATTACCATTGAGGCACGGAGGCACAGAGAAATACATTTTGCCACTGAAGGCACTGAGTCCACTGAGATTTTTACTCTGTAAACTTGTAAACTCTATAAACTTTGTCCCAAAGGGATCCCTTCGGGATAAACTACGTTTGCAACCACGGATTTCCACGGATTAGCACAGATTAATCTTCTACTTGGCACCTGATACTAAAAATAATCACCGTAATCATCTTCGAAAAATCACTGTAATCATTATAGAAAAAGGAGGATGAATGGATCTGGACAATCTGGAAGAGATAAGGAAGGCGGACCCGTCCGACATGCTGGGCCTGGTCGAGGGCCTGCCGCAGCAGTGCGGAAAAGCCGCAGAGATCGCGGCGGCTTTCAAGCTGGATAAAAGCTACCTGGGAAAAGGAAAGATCTCGAACATATTAGTTACGGGCCTGGGAGGGTCAGCTATAGGCGGGGATCTTGTAAGGACCTGCCTGCTGAACGAGCTGAAGATCCCGGTAATCGTGAACAGGTTCTACCACCTGCCGAAGTTCGTAAGGAAAAAGACCCTGGTCGTAGCTGTCAGCTATTCCGGGAACACGGAGGAAACGCTTTCAGCCTACGCGGAAGCGAAGGAAAGGAAGGCGAAAATAGTGGGCCTTACCACAGGCGGAAAACTCACCGAATACTGCAAGGCGGACGGGATCCCGTTCCTGCAGATCCCGGGCGGAGGTTCTCCGCGCGCAAGCCTGGGTTACCAGGCGATCGGCCTGATGGGTATACTCGTGAAACTCGGTCTTGTCAAGGACAAAACCGCCGAGATAAGCGAGTCGGTTGAGGTGCTTGGGTCAGTAAGGGACGAGATGAAGAGGAGCGTGCCCGCGGACAAGAACCCGGCAAAGAAACTGGCGATGAAGCTGCAGGGCAAGATACCGGTCATCTACGCGAGCCAGGACCTGACAGACGTCGCGGCGCTGAGGTGGAAGGACCAGTTCAATGAGAACAGCAAGGCGTTCGCGTTCAACAACGTGTTCCCCGAACTAAACCATAACGAGATCGTGGGGTGGGAATTTCCGGCGCACATGCTTAAAGACATGGTGGTCGTTATGATAAGGGATAAAAAGGAGAACCCGCAGGTGAAAAAAAGGTTTGAGATCACCGGGAACCTGCTTAAGGGCGCTGCCTCTGAGGTCCTGGAATACCACACAAGGGGAAAATCCATAATGGCAAGGCTCTATTCGATCATACTTCTCGGGGACTTAACGAGCGTTTACCTCGCGTTTCTAAACGGCGCGGACCCCACGCCGGTTAAAAGGATCGAAGAGCTAAAGAAACAACTCGCCTGAAGCAGTTGTGAGTTGTCAGTTGTGAGTTTACAGACAACCCTCAACCGACAACCGACAACTGCGACATGAACCAATTTACCTTGACTAAATATTAACGATACTTGTGAGGAGATATTGGCCAGAATAACGATAAGGGCGGCGGGGAAGATAAACCTTTTCCTGGACGTGCTGGGAAAGCGCGGAGACGGGTACCACGACATAGTGACCGTAATGCAGGAGATAGACCTGCATGACACAATTACAATTTCTGAGCAGGGAACCCGCGGGATCTATTTAATGCCGGGTCCGGGAAAAAAGAACAAACTGCCGTGCCTGGAAACCGGCCCGAAGAACCTTGCGTGCAGGGCGGCAAAGCTGTTCATGGAAGGATCGGGAATAAAGAAGGGAATAAGCATACGCCTTGAAAAAAGGATCCCCGCGGGGGCAGGGCTTGGCGGCGGGTCAAGCGACGCGGCCGCTGTTCTGAAAGGGCTGAACAAGCTGTGGAAGGCCGGATTTTCAGACAGCGATCTGGCAAAGATGGGCGCGCGCATAGGAATGGACGTGCCTTTTTTCATCAGGGGAGGGACAGCGCTGGCAACAGGCAGGGGGGACGTTGTTACCCCGGTCCTGTCCAGAGCCCGTTTCTGGGTTATTCTGGTTGATCCGGGATTTTCCTTCTCAACAAGGTCCGCTTACGAAAGCCTGGACCGCAGGAACCTTCCGGCAAAAGGATTTTCACGCGTTAAAATAGTGCTTGACTGCCTCAGGACCGGGAACGTCGGGCGGCTCGCGGATAATTTATATAATATATTCGAAAAAGCGGTTGATATGAAATACAAGGGTTACATTAAGGGCGTCAAAGAAATGCTGGAAACCACCGGAGCGGCAGGGACGCTTATGACCGGAAGCGGGTCTGTTGTTTACGGAATCTATAATGAAAGGGGGGAGGCGCAAAGAGCATATAGAATTGCGGGCAAGAGAGCCGGAAGCGCGCATCTTGCAGCAACACGAGGAGGGCTCAGGAATGGAGATAACTGAGGTAAGGATTTTCCTAAGAGACAACGCGGGGAAGCCGGAAGAGAAGCTGAAGGCCTTCGCCACAGTTACGTTCGACAACGCTTTTGTGGTGCGCAGCCTTAGGATCGTAAGCGGGGACAAGGGATTGTTTGTCGCCATGCCTTCCAGGAAACTTCCTGACGGCACGCGCAGGGATATCGCCCATCCGATAAACGCGCAGACAAGGGAGTATCTTGAGAAGAAGGTGCTGGAGGGATATGAGGCAAAGGTGAAAGAAGGGCCCGCGCCTAAAGAAAAAACATCGGCCGTGGAAGAAGAGTTTTAGTCCGGGCGGCGAGGCAATAAAATAAATTGTAAGATTGTAAGATTTAAGATTGAGAGATTGAGAAGACGGGATTTTATTTAAATAATTAACTTTTTTCACTC
>MNUP01000074.1 GCA_001871075.1 Candidatus Desantisbacteria bacterium CG1_02_49_89 | reverse complement strand
CCTTTATCCTCTCCCCTCGAGGGAGAGGGGTAGGGTGAGGGGGGTGGGTACTCTCGAAGGCAGAATCTGGAAAGTAGGGCGATTCCCAGAGCAGGAAGTAACCGTGTGTCTTATCCCCAACAAAAAGATTATTGTGTTAAAAGATGAGCAGAAAATCGGGGAATATCATTTATGAGAAAGTATACTTTTAAGGTTCCCAAAAGTATACTTTTGAATGTTGCGGAACACCAGCCCGTTTTTTTATTGACATTTTTAAAATTTCTGATACTATATATTTAAGAAATTTATGATAGGACTGCTACCCCGTGACATTAATTCCTGCCGCATGAAGCCAGATTATTGTAGTGGTCGAGCTTGCTCGACATAAAGCAAACCAAGGTCTGCCACTACATTCCGATAAAATCGTTGAGAATCGTTGGAAAGCGTTAGATAATATTTAGATTTTACTAATGACAAATGACTAATGACTAATGACAAATGACTGCATTTAAAATGGGAAAGACGATCGCGGAAAAAATATTGGGTGCTCATTCGGGAATAGATGTTTCTGCCGGCCGGATAGCCGTGTGCAGGGTGGATTTCCTTATGGGCCAGGATGGGACTTCGCCGCTTGCCATAAAGGCGTTTGAGGAAATGCGCGGAAAGAAAGTTTTTTCCCCCGGCAGGATAGCCATGGTCATTGACCACAACAGCCCGTCGCCCAGCATTGATGTTTCAAGGCTGCATATCATGATGAGGGAGTTCGCGCTCAGGCATAAGATCAAACTTTATGACGTGGGCTGCGGCGTATGCCACCAGGTCATGGCTGAAGACAACGTTCTGCCCGGAATGCTGGTCATAGGGGCTGATTCCCACACAACCACATACGGTGCGCTGAATGCCTTCTCGACAGGCGTCGGTTCAACTGACCTTGCTGCCGCTATGATATCGGGCAGGATATGGCTGAAAATTCCCGAAACAATAAAAATAGTCATGAACGGCAGGCTGAAAAAAGGAGTGTTTGGCAAGGACCTGATCCTTTATCTCATAGGCAAGATCGGCGCGGACGGCGCAAACTACCGGGCAGTGGAATTCGCGGGTTCTGCCATTAGTTCTCTGAGCGTTGATTCAAGGCTGACCGTTTCTAATATGGCTGTTGAAATGGGAGCCAAGGCGGGCCTGATGGAAGCGGACGGCAAAACGGCGGCATGGCTGAACAAAAACCGTGTCAACGTGTCCCACCCAAAAAGCGTTGGCGGGCAGGCAACGTGTCAACGTGTCAACGGTAGCCGCAGGCTTCAGCCTGCGCAGAATGCAGGGCAAGCCTTTCCGCCCCGATGGACGTCGGGGCGAGACCTCGCCCTGCCCTTGTGCAGGGCGGGTAGGCTTGCTGGTGTAAAAGCAGATGCAGATGCGAGATACGAAAAGATACTGACGTTTGACGCGGGCAAGATAGGGCCGATGATAGCGAAACCGCATACCGTGGATAATGTTGTTCCTTTGGGCAGTGTTGAAGGGACAAAAATAGACCAGGTTGTCATAGGGACCTGTACCAACGGCAGATTTGAGGACCTGAAGATCGCGGCCGCGATCCTCAGGAATAGAAAAATACACCCGAAGCTTAAGCTTATTATCGTTCCGGCATCGCGCGGGATCTTCTTGCGGGCCCTCAAAGAGGGGATCATCGAGGCCTTTGTAAAGTCGGGAGGCGCGGTCCTTAATCCCGGATGCGGCCCCTGCGTTGGAACTCACCAGGGCATTCCGGCGGACGGGGAGGTCGTTCTCTCCACGGCAAACCGCAATTTCAAGGGCAGGATGGCGAATCCCAGAGCGTTCATTTATCTTTCTTCCCCGGCGACTGCCGCAGCGTCGGCCGTCACCGGCAGGATAACGGACCCGAGGAGCTTCCTTTAAATACCGTGTAACGTGTCACGTGTAACGTGTAACGGGAAATGCAAAACGTGTAACGTGTAACGGGAAATGCAAAACGTGTAACGTGTAACGGAAAAGAAGAAAATAGGAAATGCGGAATTCGAAAACCTATGAAATACGAATTTGATTTTGAAAGACTTGAGGTATATCAACTGGCGCTTGAATTTGTAGATGAGATTTTTACCATCCTGAAGAAGGCATCCCGCGATATCCAGTTTTCAGTTAGCGACCAGCTGAGAAGAGCATCGCTGTCGATAACCAACAATATTGCCGAAGGAAGCGGTAAAGCAACCCCCAAGGAAAAAATACAATTTTACGGCTTTGCTATTAACTCGGCAAGAGAATGCATCCCGATGCTTACTTTATGTCTTAAACAGCATGAGATAGATGTTGAAAAACATGATTCATTAAGGGAAAAATGTGTCAGGATATGCAGTATGCTTGGTAAATTGATAAGTGTTTTCAGAGGGAGGAACAATGAAATATAAAAAAATCTTATCAATTCTTTTATTACTGCTTGCCTTACACGTTACACGTGACACGTTACACGTTTGTTACGCGTCTTTCGAAGATTTCAGCTTCGGCGCGCGCGCTATGGGCATGGGCGGCGCTTTTATGGGCGTGTCAGACGACGCAAGCGCGATTTTTTTCAACTCCGCGGGCCTTGTAAAACTCAAAAGGCCGGAGATCATGATCACCGGCGCCTCGTTTTCACATAATTCGGATAATCCCGTCGAATCCGGAGAAAGCCTTTACGGCTTTTTCAGTTACGTCCATCCCATACAGAACCTCGGGCACCTTGGCATCGGATACATGGGCAGGGGCGTAGATATTTCCAGCAGGTACAGGGAAAATACCCTGGGTGTTTCTTACAGCAGGCTCCTGAACTTTTATTCCTCTATCGGTTTAACGGTCAAGATGTGTTCAAAGGAGTATCCGGACAACACGGCTACGATCTCGAATGCCTGCGACAGCAGGTTTTTCACCGACAGGTTCCCGCAGGGAATAAACGCGGACATAGCCATATATTTTGACAATATACCGAAAATGGAAAGGCTGAGCTTTGCCCTCGCGTTCATTGACATAGGAGCGGGAGCAATGGGATTCAGGGGCGGCCTGACCTACAGGATAAATGAGTTCAATATATTCAACGACATAACGGGTTCCGCGGATTTCATAGCCAGGTCAGACGGGTTCAAGTTCAGCCTCGGGGGAGAAGCCTGGCTGAAACAGACCGAAGAGCTTAAAAAGGCGATGAAGGATAACCTGGTCGGCGTGAGGGCCGGCATGAAGTTCGGCGACAACGGCGATTTCACGTTCGCGTTCGGCGGCGGCATAAAGTCAAACCGCGTTGAAAAAACAGACTGGAAGCTCGACTGCGCGGTCGTGATCCCATATCATACTTCCAGCAAGTACCTGAGCGGCGGGCTGTGGGTTTCGCTTTCTTTCCTGTTCGGGGACGCGTATAAGTGGGAAAAACAGGAGCGCACAAGGTTTGAGGAGGAAAGGCGCATAAAGGACGAGATGGAAAGGCTGCTTGCCGAGAAGGGCAAGTTTGAAAGCGAGAAGAAAAAGTGGGAAGAGGACAGGCAGAGGCTTGAAGACGAAAAAAGGCGGCTTGAGGAAGAAAAGCGCAGGCTTGAGGAAGCGCAGCGCAACGCCATGGATGAATTAAAGAAACTGCGCGGGATAACCTTAAAGGAAGACAGGGAGAAGATCATAATCGTTGCGACGGAAACCGCCATACAGTTCGCTTCCGGAAGCCCGGAAATAGTAAAGGAAAGCTACGGCACTCTTGAACAGATAGCAAAAGCCCTTGGCGTTTATCCCAATACCGTTGTCAGGATCGACGGGCACACTGACAACGTGCCGATAAGCAGCAGGCTTAAATCAAAATATAAGAACAACCTGGAGCTTTCACAGGCAAGGGCTGAGAGCGTCGCGGAATATTTTGTCAAACTGGGCATACCCGGCGAAAGGCTTGTCAGGAAAGGCTACGGAGACAAGAATCCCGCGGCACCCAACACGACAGAGGAAGGCAGGGCGAAGAACCGCCGCGTCGAGATCACGATCCAGAAATGATGGATGCGCAGCCAGTTCAAAAACGTGTCAGCGTATCAGCGTATCAACGTGTCAACGCAACAGCAAGGAATTTTATCGCCCGCCCCTTTGGGGCGAGGTTTCGCCCCGATGGACGTCGGGGCGGATAGGGCAAACCTTTTCGTAGATCCGCCAATCTTGGTGGAGGAAGGTTTGCGTGTTTTAGGAGTAAGGGCGAGATTTATTAAGTCCTATTTGTAACTCAGACCTTCAGGTCTGATTTATCTGTATGAATCTGATCTTCTAATCCGTTTGCATCTGCACAAGGAGCTGTAATGTTGTTGAAAGGGCGAGCGCACAAGTTCGGGGACGACATAAACACGGATTACATCATATCGGGGAAATACAAGTTCAAGACCCTGGATCTGAAGGAGCTCGCAAAGCACATAATGGAGGACATTTGCCCGGATTTCTATAAAAACCTGAAACCGGGAGATTTTATGGTCGCCGGTTCCAATTTCGGGTGCGGTTCCTCGAGGGAACAGGCCCCGCTCGCGGTAAAACACGCGGGGGTGGGAGCGGTGCTCGCGAAATCCTTCGCGCGCATTTTTTTTCGGAACGCCGTCAATATCGGCCTTCCGCTGCTTGAGTGCGAAACGGATAAAATAAAACAGGGCGACGCGCTTGAGATAGACCTGAAAAAAGGGATCATCTTTGATAAAACGAGGAATGTTATTCTGCGGGCGCACCCGCTGCCAGAAATAATGCTCAGGATATTCAACGCCGGCGGCCTTGCGAACTATCTGCGAAAACACGGAAGTTTTTAAAAACATTTAACCACGAATTTACACGGATTTCCACGAATTTTAAACTCTGTAAACTTGTAAACCTTTTTACTTTGATACTTTAATAAGGAGTTGTAATGTATAATATCACATTGATCCCGGGGGACGGGGTCGGGCCGGAAGTCACCGACGTAGCAAGGAAGTGCATAGAAGCCACCGGGGTGCAGATCAACTGGGATGTTCACCAGGCCGGTGAGGAAGCCCTTAAAAAGTACGGCACGCTCCTGCCGGAAACCCTGCTGCAATCCATAACAAAGAATAAAGTGGCGCTTAAGGGACCTATAACCACTCCCGTAGGAAAAGGTTTCAGGAGCGTTAACGTTGAACTGCGCAAGCTGTTCAACCTTTACGCCTGCGTGCGTCCCTGCAGGACATACAAGGGAGTAAAGTCGCTGTTCAGGGACATAGACCTTGTTGTGATCAGGGAGAACACGGAAGACCTGTACGCGGGCGTTGAATTCGCCGCCGGCTCAAAAGAGGCGAAGGAGATCATCCAGTGGGCTGAAGGTAAAATATTCCCTGACGCCAATATTTCTGTAAAACCGATATCCCGCACAGGGACGGAGCGCATCGCAAGATTTGCGTTTGAATACGCGCGCAAAAACGGGCGTAAAAAAGTTACCGCTGTCACGAAGGCGAACATAATGAAATTCACCGACGGGCTCTTTCTTGAAGTATCAAGGGAAGTCGCGAAGAAATATCCCGGTATCCTGTTTGAAGAGCGCCTCGTGGATAATATGTGCATGCAATTAGTGCAGAAGCCGGTCCAGTACGACGTGCTTCTCCTGCCCAATCTTTACGGTGATATAATTTCCGATCTGTGCGCGGGCCTTGTGGGAGGGCTGGGAGTCGCGCCAGGCGCGAACTTCGGCGAGAACGGGGCTATTTTCGAGGCAATACACGGCAGCGCCCCTAAATACAAAGGCATGAATAAAGTTGACCCCGCGGCGCTTGTCCTGTCAGGGGCAATGATGCTTGAGTACCTGGGCGAGAAGGAAGCGGCAAGTAAGCTTGAAACCGCGGTCGCCGGGGTGATCGAGGAGGGAAAATATCTCACCTACGATTTCAAGCCTGATCCCGACGACCCCTCCGCGGTCGGCACAAAGGAAATGGGTGACGCGATCATAAGCAAAATTATGTAACTCAGGGCTTTTCGAAGACCCGCCAGTCATTATGGAGGGAGCCCTGATACGTAACTCAAACCTTCAGGTTTGAAAACTTCAGGGCTTTAGCCCTGAGTTACGCAGTATACGTAACTCAAACCTTCAGGTTTGAAAACTTCAGGGCTTTAGCCCTGAGTTACGCAGTCTCCGTAACTCAAACCTTCAGGTTTGAAAACTTCAGGGCTTTAGCCCTGAGTTACGCAGTCTCCGTAACTCAAACCTTCAGGTTTGACTAAATAATATGCCTCTAAAACACGATAAACCTTTTCCTAAACGTCCGCGTCTTAAAGGATTTGATTATACGGGAACCCATGCTTATTTTATTACTATTTTAACACATGAAAGAAAAGAAATTTTTATCTCACCCGAAACAGTAAATAATGTCTTATCTATTCTGAAAGAAACTATCCTTCAGGATTTTAATATTGCTGCTTATTGTTTTATGCCGGACCATCTCCATTTGTTGCTTTTAAGCAAATCCCCAAAATCAGATCTTAAAAGGGTTATAAAGGATTTTAATCAAAAAAGCGGTTTTATGTTTATCAGGCAATTTAAGAAAAAGTTATGGCATATAAGTTATTATGACCATATCCTCAGAAAAGAAGAAGAGCTGCTTGAGACCGCGAAATACATATTTAATAATCCTGTCAGAAAAGGATTAGTTAATTCATTTAAAGAATATCCATTTTCCGGTTCCATGATGTTTCAAATAGACAAGCTGTAACTCAGGTCTTCTCGAAGATCCGCCAATCTTTAAGGAGGGAGGCCTGAAACCATCAGGGCTAAAGCCCTGAGTTACGTAACTCAAACCTTTTCGAAGATCCGCCAATCTTAAAGGAGGAAGGTTTGAGAAATATCAGGGCTAAAGCCCTGAGTTACGTAACTCAAACCTTCAGGTTTGAGTATATGTCATTAAAACAAGAATCCTTAGCTTATCGGAAAAAATACCGCGGTGTCATAGAGATCAGGAGCCGTGTCAGGATGAAGACCGGCCATGACCTCGCGCTTGCGTACACGCCGGGCGTCGCGTTTCCCTGCGAGGAGATCCATAAGGACCGCGGCAATGTCTATAAATACACCAATAAATGGAACTCAGTCGCGATCGTTACGGACGGCACAGCGGTATTAGGGCTTGGAGATATAGGCGCTGAAGCAGCTCTGCCTGTAATGGAAGGGAAGGCGGTGCTTTTCAAGGTCCTTGCCGGAGTGGATGCTTATCCTCTCTGTCTTGCGACAACCGATATTGAAAAAATAGTCGAGACCGTAAAAATGATCTCGCCGGGGTTCGGCGGAATAAACCTGGAGGATATTTCTGGACCCAGGTGCTTTGAGATAGAAAGGAAACTGAAAGAACAGCTTGATATCCCTGTTTTCCACGATGACCAGCACGGCACCGCCGTGGTGGTGCTTGCGGGCCTGCTGAATGCCCTGAAGATCACGGGAAGGAAGATATCCGAGGTCAGCATAGCGGTCAACGGCGCGGGAGCGGGCGCCATTGCGGTTTCGCGGTTCCTGATAAGCGCGGGCGTTAAGAACATAGTGCTGTGCGACCGCGCGGGCGCTGTTTACAGGGGCAGGTTCGAGCATATGAATTTCGCGAAACAGGAGATCGCCGAGATCTCAAACCTGCGCCTTGAGAAGGGCGCTCTTGGCAGGGTGATCAGGGGCAAAGATATTTTTATAGGGCTTTCGGCGGCAGGGCTTGTCAGCTGGGAAATGGTCAGGTCGATGGCGCCCGGGCCTATAGTGTTCGCGCTGGCAAACCCGGTTCCCGAGATAATGCCTGATGAAGCAAAAAAGGCAGGCGCAAGGGTTGTTGCAACAGGCAGGTCAAACCTCCCTAACCAGATAAACAACGCGCTTGGTTTCCCGGGCATCTTCCGCGGCGCGCTTGACTCAAGGGCAAAAGCGATAACCGAGGAAATGAAGATGGCGGCAAGCCGCGCGATAGCCGGCCTGATATCCAAAAGGGATTTGCGTCCCGATTATATAATTCCTAATCCGCTGGACAGAAGAGTTGTTCCCGCGGTGGCTTCCGCCGTGCGGCGCGTACGCAAGCGCTGATTCATTAGTCGTGCGTCGTGCGTAACTCAGACCTTCAGGTTTGACCGTAACTCAAACCTTTAGGTTTGACCGTAACTCAGACCTTCAGGTCTGATCGTAACTCAAACCTTTAGGTTTGACCGTAACTCAGACCTTCAGGTCTGATCGTAACTCAAACCTTTAGGTTTGACCGTAACTCAGACCTTCAGGTCTGATTAAATACTATGCCTCTAAAACACGTTGAACCTTTTCCAAAACGTCCCCGGCTCAAAGGATTTGATTATAAAGGAACCCATGCTTATTTTATTACTATTTTGACCTGCAAAAGACAAGAAGTTTTTACTTCTTTTGAGGCGGTGAATAAAGTTTTATCAATTTTAGGAGAAACCATTCTGCCCGATTTCAATATTGCTGCTTATTGTTTTATGCCGGACCATCTCCATTTGTTGCTTTTAAGCAAATCCCCAAAATCAGATCTTAAAAGGGTTATAAAGGATTTTAAGCAAAAAAGCGGTTTTATGTTTATCAGGCAATTTAAGAAAAAGTTATGGCATTTAAGTTACTATGACCATATCCTCAGAAAAGAAGAAGAGCTGCTTGAGACCGCGAAATACATATTTAATAATCCTGTCAGAAAAAGATTGGTTAATACTTTCAAGGAGTATTCATTTTCCGGTTCCATGATGTATCGGATAGAAGAGCTGTAGTCAGGCCTAAAGGCCTGAGTTACAGACTGCTTATCTGTCTAAATTCGATCTCTTGATCCGCAGGAATCCGTTCTTTCAATTCGTAGAAATCAGTTCTGGGCATGCCAGCATTCACTTTTCACTTGACTTTTAAGCGGATTTGTGCTATAATAGTATGTGAAAAGGTAAAAGAAACCTGTTTAGAAAAGAGCAAACCCCGGGAAACCGAGGCTCGCAAAGTTATGGATCCAATCCCCCTTGCTACGATATAAGATCGGAACAGACAGGGGGTGGGTTGCCAGGCCGCCTAAAGCGCATATAGAAAATGTGAATATTCGCCCATTTGCTGCTGGCAACTCGCCATTCGCGGTAGATGGGCTTTTTTATTGAGGAGAAAATGCAAAAAAACAGTTCAAGCGGTATGTCTTTGGTAGAACTTATGATGACTATACTTATTGTTACAATAGCGCTCTGGAGCGTGGGGGAGCTGATGAAACAGAGCGGCATTGTCGGGCAGAGAGGGAAAGAGAACGATATAGCAACGGAGATAATGCATAAAAAAATGGAAAGCATACGGGATGAGAGTTTTTATCTTATAACAAACGAAACTTTCACGGCCAACGAACCGGAGTTGCGGGATGCGGCAGGGACTGTGACCATTACTGAAGTCGACCCCGATTCGGGATGGCTGAAGCTGGTTGTTATAAATATGTCCTGGAAAAAGTGGTCCAGCGACATAATAATGCACGATACGATAGTCACATATATTACACGGCAGGGGATAAATCCCTGACAAGGAAAGCAGCTATGTCAGACCAAAAAGGCATGAGTTTACTTGAAATGATGATAGTTTTCGCGGTCCTTTCCATAATCCTTGTGGGAGCGTATACTTTTATAAACTTCAGCTATCGGCAATATTCATGGATAGACACGCAGTCCAAGGTAAACCAGGATCTAAGGGCGGTCATTCAGGAAATGACCATAGACATAAAAGAAGCAAAGGCCGTGTTATACGCATCGCCGAATACCCTGGTGATGTCTCTGCCCAATATGGACACCTACGGCAGCATTCCCATTTACTGGTGTGATACGATAACGTATTTTGTGGATACAGGAGTAAATCCCGCGAAGTTGAAAATGAGGCTGGTAAAAGGAACTGGAAGCAGGAGGCGCGGCTGGGGCGATAAGGTGAGCGGTAATGACACCAATTCTCTTTGGACCCTTTGTACCTACATAGATAACCACAGTTCAGAGGATCCCAGGCCGATATTTTCCTATAACAGCGAAACAACATCTCTTATTACGGAATGCACGGTAACGCTCAGGATACGCAGGCATGCCAGCTTCGGTAAATTCCAGAAAGGAATTATATCTACGTCAGTCAGGCTGCGCAACAAGCGCAATTAGGGGGTTGTATGAAACTTGGCGAAAAAGGGGTCGCCCTCATCACAGGTTTAATAATAATAGTGCTGATCGCAATGATAAGCACAGCTCTGATTCTCACCACGACTACCCAGTACAGGCTGGGCAAGAGGAGCAGGCTTGACAAGGTGGCGACCAATCTTGCAGAGGCAGGAGTGGACTACGGCATCTGGCGGTTGAACTGCACCAGCGGGCTCTCACCCGTTACTTTCAGTGAAACCCTCGGAGACGGGCACTTTGTTGTCAATATCACCACTCCGCCAACCAGCATAGAAGGAAGGGTTATTGATGCAACCGGATATACGAGGAACAATGAATATAGAAGAAGGATAGTCGTG
>MNUP01000010.1 GCA_001871075.1 Candidatus Desantisbacteria bacterium CG1_02_49_89 | reverse complement strand
ATAAACGGAACCCTGCCCATAGCCATCGCAGGCAAGAAAGCCAAAAAGTCGCTTGTAATACCTTCGGAGAACGCGAAAGAAGCGGCCATTGTGGAAGATCTTGACGTGTTCGCGGTTGACAACCTGAATAAAACATGCGAATTCCTCAGCGCGAAGTCAACGATACAGCCTTATTCATATAACATAAAGGAGGCGTGGAAGGAAGCTTCCGAATACGAAGTGGATTTCAGCGACGTGAAAGGCCAGTATCACGTAAAGCGCGCCCTTGAGGTCGCGGCAGCAGGCGGGCACAACTGTATTATGGTAGGGCCGCCGGGTTCAGGCAAAACAATGCTTGCCCGCAGGCTTTCCACTATCCTTCCTTCTATGGTGCTTGACGAGGCGATCGAAACGACAAAGCTGCACAGCATAGTGGGGCTTGTGCCTTCAGAAAAAGCTATGATCGCGACCCGGCCTTTCAGGGCTCCGCACCACACGGTCTCGGACGTTGCCCTGGTCGGGGGAGGAAGGATCCCGAAGCCCGGCGAGGTGAGCCTTGCGCATAACGGGGTGCTGTTCCTTGACGAGCTTCCTGAATTCCACAGGAACGTGCTTGAAGCTTTGCGCCAGCCGCTTGAAGACGGCAATGTCACGATATCAAGGGCGCTTACCTCCCTGACGTATCCGGCAAGGTTCATGCTGGTCGCGGCGATGAATCCCTGCCCGTGCGGTTATTTCACGCACCCGTCAAGGGAGTGTTCATGCACGCCCCACCAGATCCAGAAATATCTTTCAAGGATATCCGGTCCCTTGCTGGACAGGATCGACATCCACATAGAAGCGCCTTCGCTTGAATACAGGGATATGGCTGACAATACTTCCTCAGAAAGTTCAAAGGACATAAGGGCAAGGGTGGAGAAGGCGCGCAGGATCCAGGAAGAGCGATTTAAGGGAAGGAAGATCTACTGCAACGCGCGGATGGGCACGAAAGACGTCAGGGAATTCTGCAGGCTTGAAGCAGCAGGCATGGAGCTTCTCAAATCAGCGATACAGCAGCTGGGGCTGAGCGCGCGCGCTTATGACAGGATCCTGAAGGTGAGCCGCACGATAGCGGACCTGGAAGGCAAGAGCGGCATAGAAGAGCAGCACATTTCCGAGGCGATACAGTACCGCAGCCTTGATAGGAATTTGTGGTTATAAGAAAACATTGCAAATTGCAAATTTCAAATTGTAAATTTTAAAAGTTGAAATTTAAATATAGCTTACAAGTACACAAGTTTATATACAAAGTTGAAATCCGTGGAAATCCGTGGCTGAATCTTTTCGTGCTTTCCTCGCCCATCCTTTCAGGTGGGCGAAGTCTCGCCCGCTGAAAGACGGGCGGAGTGATTTCGTGGAAATCTTGTATGGTTATAAAAACTGAGAACCTTAAAAAGAATTTTGGCGGCGTGAAGGCGCTGGACGGGCTGAACCTTGAGATAAAAGAGGGTGAGCTCTACGGACTGCTGGGGCCTAACGGTTCAGGCAAGACAACCCTTATCCGCATTATAGTCGGTGTGCTCCTTCCTACATCGGGAACGATCAGTGTTATGGGAAGCGCTAATCCCTTCAAGAAAGCCGCTCAGATCGGGTACATGAACCAGAGCGAGTCCCTGTATATAGATCTTACAGTAAGGGAGAACATATCGTTTTTCGGCGCGCTTTACGGCGTTGAGAGGAACGCACTGAAAAAGAAAATAACAGAGCTTCTTGACCTGCTTGAGCTGTCTGATAAAGCGGACGAGCTTGTCGGGAACCTTAGCGGCGGCACGAAGAAAAGGGTGTCTCTCGCGTGCGCCCTGGCGCACAGCCCGAAGCTGCTTTTGCTGGACGAGCCCACTGTCGGGATTGACCCGGCTTTAAGGGTTTCATTCTGGGATTACTTCAACCGCCTGGCAAAAGAAGGCGTGACAATACTTATATCCAGCCACCAGATGGACGAGGCGGAGAAGTGCGCGAGGCTTGGTTTCCTCAGGGAAGGCAAGCTGCTCACGGAGGGCAGGCCAGGCGAGATAAGGTCAATGACAGGAAAAGAGACCCTGGAAGAGGCGTTTTTGGAGCTGATAAGGACATCGGGAAAATAACCCCTCACCTTAATCCTCCCCCACAAGGGGGGAGGAGAACAAGGAAATTTTAAGGGGGGAAGAAGAATAGGGAAAAAGAGAGAAGCATACAAGTGAACAGGATCGCTGCAATGGCTTTAAGGATAATACGGCAGTTCCTGCGGGACAAGCGCACGCTCGCGCTTGTTTTTATTGTCCCGATAGTCGTCTTCACGCTATTCGGGATACTTTTCAAGACAGAATCAGCCAATATCAGAGTAGGGGTCATTAACAGCGACAAAGGAGCGGAAAGAACCATTGTGGAACCGCCCAGGACCTTTCCGCCCATACCTGTCATAAAGAAAGTAAAAATAAACGTGGGCCAGAAATTCGTTGAGGGATTGAAGGAGAACGGCGGTTTTGATATCATCGAGCTTGCGGGCGGGGACACGGAAAAGGTCATCAGGGAAAACAGGCTTGACGGCCTGCTCCTGTTCGCTGAGGATTTTTCCGGGAACATCATTGACGGAAAGGGAATAAGGTTCGGCCTTGTCATAGAAGGCACCAGCTATTCCAAGAAAGTCGTCCTTGAGAACCAGTTTGAAAAATTCTTCTCTAAAACAATACCGGGCCTGCTGATACAGGGCACCCCGCTTGAAACGAACCTGAAGGTTGAGATCGACACAAGGTACGTTTACGGCGGAAAAAAATTCACGAATATAGATTACTTTTCGCCGGTGTTCATCGCGTTCTTCGTGTTCTTTCTTACTTTCCTGCTGACCATAATCTCCTTTTTAAGGGAGAGGGCGTACGGCACGATGGAGCGGCTGTTTGCCTCGCCGCTGACAAAGATGGAGCTCATCCTGGGTTATTCGCTGGGATTCAGCATCTTCGCGCTTGCCCAGTCAGCCCTGGTCCTGTTTTTCACGCTTTACGTCCTGAAGATCAATTATATGGGAAGCATCTACCTGCTTTTTGCCCTTAACGCGATTTTCGCAGTTGGCGCGGTCAATATGGGCATACTTCTTTCTTTCTTCGCGAAGAACGAACTACAGGCAGTGCAGTTCATACCGATCGTCATTGTGCCCCAGGTTTTTCTGTCCGGCTTGATATGGCCGATAAGGGACCTGCCGGGATACTTAAAACCTTTATCATATATTATGCCCCTTACTTACGCCAGTTCTGCGATAGAAGGGGTGATGATAAAGGGTTTCGGGCTGGGGCAGATAGGTTTTGAATTCGTTATGCTTATACTTTTCGCTTTTCTCATGATGCTGCTGGGTTCGCTTGTCCTGAAAAGAAGAGTGGCTTAAATAAACGTGTCAACGTATCAGCGTATCAACGTGTCAGAGCAAAAGCAAGGAATAATTCTTAGGATTAATCCGTGCCGTAGGGTCATTAACTTGGTCCTGACCCGAAGGTCCCTGAGTTATAGCTCCAGTTTCATCGGAGCTGCAGGGGGGCATCCGTGGCTGAATTAATACGCAATGAGGTAAAATGAAGGATTTGAAGATCGATCCGGGGAAAGCAAGCAGGCGCCTTGCGGGATTCATAAAGCAAGAGGCGCGTGAAAGGGGGTTCAGCCGCGCGATACTGGGGATCTCAGGCGGCGTGGATTCTGCCGTAGTTGCATTCCTCGCGGCAAAAGCCCTGAGTCCTAAAAACGTGTGGGGAGTGACCATACCGCACAGGTCAAATTCAAAAGAATCTATAAAGCACGCGGGACTTGTTATTAGAAAACTGGGCATCAACGCTCTGAATGTTGACATAACCGCGCAGATAGACGCGTATTTTAGAAAATTCAAGGATGCGTCAAGGGTGCGTGTCGGGAATAAAATGGCGCGTGAAAGGATGTCTGTTCTTTATGACCTTTCCGCGAAATACAGGGCGCTTGTAATCGGTTCCAGCAACAGGACAGAGCTGCTTCTTGGTTACGGTACGGCGCACGGGGATCTCGCGTGCGCGATAATGCCGCTTGGCTGCTTATACAAAACCCAGGTCTGGCAGGTCGCAAAATACCTGGGAGTCCCGGAAGAGATCATTAAAAAACCGCCGACAGCGGACCTGTGGCAGGGCCAGACAGATGAGGGAGAGCTGGGGTTCAGGTATAAAGACGCAGACAGACTGCTTTTCAATATGATCGACCGTAAGAAAATGCCGGGCCAGCTTAAAGCTATGGGTTTCAGCCGGGATTTCATAAAGAATATCAGGGACAGGATAAAAAAGAACGCCTTCAAGCGTTCTCTCCCGACAATCCCGTAAACTTAGACACAGATTCACACAGATTCACACAGATTATTACATTTATCTTTCAGTATCCAGCATTTAGCATCCAGCAAATAAACTTGTCACTTGTTACTTGCCACTTAAAGTGAGTCCCCCTTCTTGCTTTCATGAAAAAGCAGGGGGATCACTTGTCACTGTAGTTATGGGGAGGTATTGTGACTATAGTTCTTCAGCTGATCGCTCTTGGGATAGCGGTGATCCTGCACGAAGTCGCGCACGGCTGGGTCGCTGAGAAGTGCGGTGACCCCACTGCAAGGCTTATGGGAAGGATAACACTCAATCCTCTCGCGCACATTGACCCTATCGGGTCTGTGATACTTCCGCTTGCCCTGCTTTTTTTCAAATCCAGGTTCATTATCGGCTGGGCAAAGCCCGTTCCCGTCAACTTCCAGGCATTGCGCCACCCGA
Organism: Candidatus Desantisbacteria bacterium CG1_02_49_89; assembly: GCA_001871075.1. Lineage (GTDB taxonomy): Bacteria > Desantisbacteria > UBA1551 > UBA1551 > UBA1551 > UBA1551. The sequence continues at coordinate 21,994 of MNUP01000010.1, read as the reverse complement.
AAAGGGATATGATATGGGTTTCTCTGGCAGGGCCGGGCGTGAATATCATTCTCGCCCTGATCTCGGTTCTCCTGCTGAGGATCGGGATCATAAACCCGGATTCGCTGCTTTACATTTTTCTCATAAACCTGGCAGGGATAAACCTTGTGCTTGCCGTGTTTAACCTTATACCGATACCACCGCTGGACGGTTCCAAGATACTCATAGGCCTGCTTCCGATGCCGCTCGCTGTTCTTTACAGCAGGCTTGAGCCATTCGGGATGTTCTTTATACTGCTGCTGCTAATGAGCGGATTTTTTTCCATGTTGATCGTGCCGATAATAACAATTCTTGCCAGGCTGATAGGAGTCCCTTTATGAAGCAAGAAACAGGTAAAAAAAGGATATTGAGCGGTATGAGGCCTACAGGCAGGCTGCATCTCGGCCACCTTCTGGGTGCGCTTGAGAACTGGGTTAAACTGCAGGACGAATATGAGTGCTATTATATGGTCGCGAACTGGCACGCTCTCACAGACCACCTTGACACAAAGGATTACCAGGACAATATTTATTACATAGTAAGGGACTGGCTCGCTGCCGGCATAGACCCCGCGAAGAGCACGGTTTTCGTGCAGTCGGAGCTGCGCGAGCACAGCGAGCTTTACCTGCTTCTGTCAATGCTTGTGCCTGTTCCGTGGCTTGAAAGGTGCACCACATTCAAGGAAAAGGTCAGGGACATGCACATAGGCAAGGCGGACATTTCCTACGGCCTGCTCGGGTACCCGGTGCTGCAGGCAGCGGACATAATGATGTACAAGGCCAACGCGGTGCCCGTGGGTGAGGACCAGCTTCCCCACCTTGAGCTCACGCGCGAGATCGCCAGGCGGTTCAATTATTTTTACGGGGAAGTTTTTCCCGAACCCCAGGGCCTGCTAGCCCCGACCTCAAAGCTGCTTGGGCTTGACGGCCAGAAAAAAATGGGTAAATCATACGATAACTACATCAGCCTTGACGAAACTCCGCAGGAAACAGCGAAGAAGGTGCAGGGAATGTTCACTGACCCCGCAAGGATAAAGCTCAGCGACCCGGGGCATCCGCATTTGTGCAACGTTTTTACTTATTGCACACTTTTCGGGCCGAAGGATGCGCCCGCGGCGCTGCGGGGCGATTGCGCGGCAAGCAGGATAGGCTGCACGGACTGCAAGAAAAGGCTCGCGGGTTACGTTGAAAAATTCCTCGCTCCCATACAGGAAAAACAGAAGCACTGGACAAGGGACAAGGTCAGGGATATACTTAACGAAGGGGCTGTAAAGGCCGGCAAAATGGCGCGCGCGACAATGGACGAAGTGCGGCAGGCAATGAAAATAGCGTAACAGATAGTTATGAATTATGAGTTATGAATTATGAATCAAGGAGTTAATTTAAATTAAAATCCTTGCTGTTGATTCATAACTCAGCATTCATAATTCATAATTGATTTTCTGGAGAAAAGATGGCACTGAACGTAAAAGCGAACGGATTTGAAGGGCCGATAGAGCTGCTTTTCGAGCTCGTCAAGAAGAACGAAGTGGATATTTACGAGGTATGGATCGCGAAGATCACATCCCAGTACCTCGAACACCTTTCGGCGGTAAATACACTTGACGTGGAAGAGGCGCTCGAGTTCATGGTTATCGCGGCAAGCCTGGTGTACCTGAAATCCAAGGCGCTGCTCCCCAAGGAGCCCGTGCTGGAGGCGGAGGAACAGCAGCTGCAGGAATCCCTTGAAAAGCAGGTGCAGGAATACGAAAAATACAAGCAGGTCGCGGAGGGATTAAAAGAAAAAGCGGTCATAGCCAGCCAGATGTTCCCCCGGCCGGTCCCGGAAGGCCTGAAAGAGGAAGAATACGTTGAGGCAAGCCTGTTTGACCTTGTCGCGGCTTTCAAGACCGTGCTTACCGACGTGGCAAAAAGACAGGAATTCACCGAGATCGCGCGGGACACCGTGACCGTGGAACAGAAGATGGAGGAAATATCCAGAATGCTTGCGGTAAACCCGGTGATAAAATTCACCGATATTTTCAAGACCTCGCATTCAAGGATCGAAATAATAGTTTCATTCCTCGCGCTGCTTGAGCTGATACTCGAGAAGATCATCAGGGCCGTGCAGAAAAAAATGTTCGCGGACATTGAACTGATAAAAATACAAGTTTAGATCAAAAGGCGGAGATAATGGAAGAGAATAAAACAGATGACAACATAACTGAAGACGCGCAGGACCAGGAAAAACAAACCGTTCCGACTCCCGGGGTCGGAATGGAGAAGAAGGAAGAGGCGCAGGCCGCCGAATCGCCGCAGGAACTGCCCCTGAAATCCGTCATAGAAAGCCTTCTTTTCGTATCGGACAGCCCCCTTACTCCCGAAAGGATAGGAAAGCTTATAGGCATAACCCCGGAAGAAGCAAGAAAGCTCGCTTCCGAACTGATACAGGAATACGACAGCAGGGGGCACAGCTTCAAGATAGTTGAGATCGCAGAGGGCTACCAGATGTGCACGCGACACGAATACGCGCCCTGGATAAAAATGCTTTACGCTTCCAAGAACCTTGCTAAATTGAGCAAGCAGTCCCTTGAGACCCTTGCCATCATAGCCTACAGACAGCCGATCACAAGGGCGGAGATAGAGGCGCTCAGGGGCCTTGATACGTCCGGAGTCCTGCACGGCCTGCTTGAGAAGAAGCTGGTAAAAATAGCGGGCCGTAAGAAAGTACTCGGTCGGCCGCTCCTTTACCGGACCACCGACGAATTCCTTGTTTATTTCGGGCTTAAAGACCTTTCGGATCTTCCGAAAGTCGAAGAACTGCGCGGCCTTCTTTAAATGCAGTGTCAGCGTGTCAACGTATCAACGTGTCAACGCAACAACAAGGAATTTTATTGCCCGCCCCGATTTATATCGGGGCGAGGTCTCGCCCCGACTGACATCGGGGCGGATAACTCAGGGCTTCAGCCCTGATGTATCTAAACTGTGTTAAACTGTGTTAACCTGTGGTTAAACTCGTATGAAAATCAAGGATTTAGGGGAATTTGGGCTCATTGACCGCATCCGTAGCCGCGTTACACGTAACACGTTATCCGCCCCGACGTCAGTCGGGGCGAGACCTCGCCCCGATATAAATCGGAGCGGGCACGTTACACGTGGTTTGATCGGAATTGGCGATGATACTGCCGTTATTCCAATTTCCCGCGGTAAATGTTTACTTTGGACTACCGATATCCTTATTGAGGGCGTGCATTTCCTTGCCCGTTTGCCGTCGTACGTCGCCCTTGCGGGTCGTACGTCGTACGGGTTCATGTTAGGATGGAAGGTGATGGCTGTAAACATGAGCGACATCGCTTCAATGGGCGGGAAGCCAAAATACGCGCTTGTAACGCTGGGATTGACAGGTAAAGAAGACGTTGGATTCATAGATGATCTATACCGCGGGATGAACGCCGCAGGTCAGGGACTGTCCCATCCCGATGGTCATCGGGAGGGACTGTCCCATTGCAGTAAAGGCGTTCAGGTTATCGGCGGTGATATCAGCAAATCGGATTCTTTAATAATAGATACGACCGTGATCGGCGAAGTTGAAAAGAAGAACCTTCTTCTGCGCAAGGGTGCCAGGCCCGGAGATATGATCTGCGTAACAGGGTCCTGCGGCGACTCCGCGGCTGGCTTTGAGCTCCTTAAAAAAACCGTTCATCGTGCATCGTGCATCGTGCATCGCCAAAACCACGAATATCTTATAAAAAGGCATTTAATGCCAAGCCCAAGAGTAAAAGAGGCGGGGATAATCGCTAAGAACAAGCTGGCAACCGCAATGATAGATTCAAGCGACGGGCTTCTTGCTTCGGTTGGGTTCATCTGCCAGGAATCCGGCACAGGCGCCAAGATCCATGAAGACATGATCCCTGTTTCAGAGCAACTTATCCGTCGTACGTCGTACGTCGTAAGTCGTAAGTTAGTACTGACAGGCGGTGAGGATTACGAGCTTGTTTTCACTGTCCCGCCGGCTAAATTAAAGAAGGTCCTGGCATTGGTGCCAAGATTGACCGGCACTCCTGTTACGGCAGTCGGCGAGATCATAAAAGACAAAAGTCTTTTTATCATTGACAATAAGGGCAGAAAGAGAACCGCTAAAAATTTAGGCTTCTCGCACTTTTAATCACCGCAATTTTTTATTTATAATCACCGTAATCTATTCTAAAATCACCGTAATCAGTAGTTAATAATCACCGTAATCCCGTTATGAATATAATAACAAAGCAGGAAATAAAAAGGGATCTTGTTGAAAATACCGGGCTAAAAGAAGGATCAAATGTTCTCGTCCACAGTTCTTTGAAAAGCTTCGGCTGGGTGGAAGGCGGGGCGGATGCCGTCATAGACTCTTTAATAGAAACGGTTGGCGCGAGCGGAACCGTTTTGGTGCCGACCCTGACAGGTTCTGCGCAGCTGACAGCTGCCAGCCCGCCTGTGTTCGATGTTCTGAATACTCCCTGCTGGACAGGGACGATCCCCGAGACCTTCAGGAAAAGGAAAAACGCGGTCAGGAGCCTGGGCCCCACGCATTCTGTCGCGGCAATAGGCAGGCAGGCGGAATTTCTGACAGAAGGCCACCAGCTCTGCAGCACGCCGTGCGGCAAGGGCAGCCCTTACGACAAATTATGTTCAGCGGATAACGGTTACGTGCTTATGATAGGCATCGGGCTGGCTTGTTTTACCACGTTCCACTGCGCGGAAGAGCTTGCCGGGGTTGATTACCAGTTACAGCCGGAACCTGTGGATGCCGTTATAATAGATAGAAGCGGCAGGAAGATCATTGCCAGGACAAAAATACACCGTTACGGGATCGTGCGGGATTTTCCGAAGATGGAACCGTTGTTGCTCAGCCGGGGAATAATGAAAGCCGGCCTGTCCGGTAACGCATCTTTAAAGCTTATCAAGGCAAGAGAAATGATGGATTTTACCCTTAGAAAGCTTGAAGAAGACCCTTGTTTCCTTTTATCGGAAGAAGGGAAGCGCGCAGCGGCAGGCTAAAAAGTTAAAGGTTAAAGGTTGAAGGTTGAAAGTTAAAGAAATCATTGCAATCATAAAAAATGAAAATAATAACAAACAGTGCGAAAGAAACACAAAAATTTGCTAAGGGCTTTGCTAAAAAACTGAAAGCCGGCGATATACTCTGCCTGACAGGGAGCCTCGGAAGCGGCAAGACCACGTTCATCCAGGGCCTGGCAAAAGGCCTGGGTGTCAAAGGCAAGGTAATAAGTCCCACGTTCGTGCTCATGAGCATATACAAGGGCAGGATACCTCTTTACCACTTTGACCTGTACCGCCTTAACAGCACGGATGATGTCCGCGCGCTGGGATATGAAGAATTTTTTTACGGTGACGGCGCAGCGGTCATCGAATGGGCGGAAAGGCTGAAAGAACTGCTGCCGGCGGAATGCGTTAGAATAAAAATTGAGATCTTAGGCAAAAATAAAAGAGAATTACTGATTTCCACGAAATCACTCCGTCCGTCTTACAGCGGGCGAGACTTCGCCCACCTGGAAAGGATGGGCGAGGAAAGTACGAAATAACTTTAGACGCAGATTGTCACAGATTATCACGGTTTACACTTTGTAAACTATGTAAACTCTATAAACTCAGTAAACTGTCTTTTAATACTATTACCAAGGGCACAGAGAAAATCAGTGAAAATCAGCGTCAAAAAATGCTTCGTAGTTCTTGGGATCGATACAAGCGGGGAATACTGCAGCGTTGGCCTGGCTGACCGCGGTAGATTACTTGATGAAACAAGCGAAAGAACTCCCCGGGAGCATTCCTCCAAGCTGGTATTCTTCATTGACAGGATCCTGAAAAAAAACAAGCTGAAGATCCGGGACATCAATGCTGTTGCCGTATCCATTGGCCCGGGCAGTTACACGGGCCTGCGCGTTGGAGTGGCTTCAGCGAAAGCGCTCGCGCAGGCGTTGGATGTTCCGATAGTAGCCGTGGGAACGCTGGATGTGATTGCTTTAAATGCGGTATCCAGCAAAAAAAATGAAAAATCCCCTCTTACCCCCCTTTATGAAAGGGGGGATGGCGGGGGATTTAAAATATGCGTGATAACGGACGCGAGGAAACAGCAGGTCTATACTTCCTTATACAGTTTACAAGTTTACAAGTTTACAAGTTTACAAGGGAACAAGTTGATAAGTGGACAAGTGGATAAGTGTATAAGTATACAGGACAGAAGCTCAAAGTTAAGAAAAGTAATGAAAGATTCAGTATTAAGCATTGAGGATTTACTGAATTTACTTACGACGTCCGACGTCCGACGTCCGACGGTATTTATCGGCAATGCAGTAAGGATATACGGGGACGCGATAAAAGAAAAACTCGGCGGTAAGGCAATATTCGCGCCTGAAGAACTGTGGCGCCCGAAAGCAGGCACTATTGCTTTTGAAGGTTACAGGAAATTGCAGAAGAACAGGAAGGGCGACGATCTTTTTAGATTAAAGCCGGTTTATGTCAGGGAACCGGACATACACTCATCGATTCAACCCCAATTATGAATTATGAATGATGAGTTATGAGTCAAAAACAAGGATCTTTATTTAAATTTAATACCATGAAGTTAATTCATAATTCATAACTCATAATTTATAACTTTTCCGACGATTATTAATCCAACGGACTAAGGAGGAAATAAATGCGGTCAGATACAGTTAAAAAAGGAATAGAAAGGGTCCCGAACCGCGGGCTGCTTTACGCAACGGGCATTTCGAAATCGGACATGAAAAAGCCGTTCATCGGCATAGCGTCAAGCTTCACTGATATTATCCCCGGGCATGTTGGGATGCGCGAGCTTGAAAGGTTCATAGAGCGGGGAGTATGCTCCGGCGGCGGCGTGCCGTTCATCTTCGGGATCCCGGGCATCTGCGACGGCATCGCCATGGGCCACAAGGGAATGAGGTATTCGCTCCCTTTAAGGGAAATAGTCGCGGATACTATCGAATCTGTCGCAGGGGCGCACTGTTTCGACGGCCTTGTGCTGCTCACAAACTGCGATAAGATCACGCCCGGCTGTCTTATTGCAGCCGCGCGCCTGAACATACCGACCGTTGTCGTCACCGCAGGGCCCATGCTTTGCGGCAGGTACAAAGGCACGATCAGGCTTGACCTTGTTCACGACACGTTTGAGGCAGTGGGAAGGGCGAAAGCCGGTAAGATCTCCGGGGAAGAGCTGGATGAACTTGAGATGGAAGCATGCCCGGGTTTCGGTTCCTGCCAGGGCCTTTACACCGCCAACACTATGTCCTGCATCACGGAAACAATGGGAATGTCACTCACGGGATGCGCCACCGCGCTTGCGGTTTCAGCCAGAAAGAAAAGGATCGCCAAGGAAAGCGGCGAAAGAGTCGTGGAGATGGTCAGGAAAAATATACTGCCCAGGAGCGTAATGACAAAAAACGCGCTCCTTAACGCGATTAAAGTTGATATGGCTCTGGGAGGTTCGTCAAACACTGTCCTCCATCTTACGCGCATCGCGAAAGAGCTGGATATAGACCTGCCACTTGAAGTTTTCAACAAGGTCAGCAGGTCCACGCCCCATATCATAAACCTGCGCCCCAGCGGCGAATATTTTCTTGAGGACCTGGAATATGCGGGAGGCATACCGGCGATTTTAAATGTCCTGAAAGACGGGCTTAAGCCTTCGCCTACGGTGAACGGCCGAAGGGGCATACTGGAGGTCGCGCGGAAAGGCAGGGTGCTGAATTCCGCGGTCATACACAATAGATCAAACCCGTACCATAAAGAGGGCGGGATAGCTATTCTTTTCGGGAGCCTTGCGCCTGAAGGAGCGGTTGTCAAGCAGATAGCCGTTAGCTCTAAAATGTGGAAATTCACGGGCCGCGCCCGGGTTTTTGACGGGGAAGAAAAAGCGATGAAAGCTGTCATGGGCAGGAAGATCAAAAAAGGGGACGTTGTCATTATACGTTACGAAGGCGATAAGGGCGCTCCCGGAATGCCGGAAACGCTTTCGGTTACTGCCGTGCTTACGGGAATGGGGATGGGGGAAAGCGTCGCGCTCATTACGGACGGAAGGTTCTCCGGAGGCACGCAGGGCCCCTGCATCGGCCATGTGGCGCCGGAAGCAGCGGTCGGCGGACCGATCGCGGTTGTCAGGAACGGGGACAGGATAAACATCGATATCAAAAACCGTAAACTCGACCTTGTCTTAAGTGAAAAGGAGATCAGGGCAAGGCTCGCGAAATGGAAGGCTCCCGCGCCGAAGGTAAAAACCGGGTATCTGGCGAAATACGCGAAACTGATTTAACTGATTTCCACGAAAACACGAAAGTACCACGAAATCACGAAAAAATACCAAAATATGAAACTTATAAATGAATTAAGGGATGAGATAAACAGGGAAATTACCATAACGCTGAAGAAATTCTGCGATATCCCTATTGCCGGGGAGATGCTTGGATACCAGTTGGGTTTGCTGAAAAACCAATCCACTGGAGCTCAGGGTAAAAGATTCAGACCCGTTCTGTGTCTGCTAACCGCAAAAGCGATCAGCGGCAGCTATAAAAAAGCGCTTCCCGCGGCAGTCGCGATAGAACTGATACATAATTTTTCGCTTATCCACGACGACATACAGGACGGGGACGAATTCAGGCGCGGCAGGCAGACGGTCTGGAGGAAGTGGGGCGCGAACCAGGCTATCAACGCCGGGGACGCGATGCATGCGCTGGTAGGCCTTGCCCTTTCAGGTCTTTTTGATTCAGGCCTGAAGCCGGCTGTTATCAACTCTGTATCCTCTGCGGTTAATTCTGCCTGCTACCGTATGTGTGAAGGCCAGATGCTCGATTTGTCCTTTGAAAAAAGAGCCCGGGTAGGAATAGGCGAATACCTGCGGATGATAAGGGAGAAAACAGCCGCGCTTATTGAATCCGCCCCTGTTTCAGGCGCTCTTGTTTCAACCCAAAACTGCGGGATAATTAAATGCTACAGAAGTTTCGGGGCTAACGCGGGAATGGCGTTCCAGATTTTTAACGATATCTCGGGCTTCGGCGATAAAGGCAGCCGTTCCCTTCATATACAGAGCGACCTTAAAAAGAACAAGAAGACGCTTCCTTTCGTCCTTGCCCTTGGCGCGGGGAAAAAAGGAGCGTCCGGTATGCGCGTTCTCATAGAAAAAACAGGCGCGTTGCGCCATTCAGAAGCGATCGGCACGGAATATCTGCGCAAAGCTTTATATGACCTTGACAGATCCGGGGTCAGCAACAGCGCCCAGGATCTTTTAAAAGACTATGTTTTGCATATCAAAGATTAATTATGAATTATGAATGATGAATTATGAGTCAAAAACAAGGAGTTCTATTTAAATTTAATACCATGCAGTTGATTCATAATTCATAACTCGTAACTCATAATTTTATTTAAAAAAGATAGGAGGAAAATTGGCCGGATGGACGAACGTGCAGAATCTTTTAAAAGAAGAGCTGAAGCAGCGCCAGGAAGAGGGCTGCGATATATCGGGTTTTTCAGAAATGGCTGCAAGGGCAAAGGATGACAAGGCAAGGGCGGGCGTTTACAGGAAGTTAATGCGCCTCAAGCCTAAAAAGGATTTCCCCTATAAGGAACCTTCAGATTTTAACCGTATCCTGAGGAAAAGGCCTGCTTTGAGAAGGGATATCCTCCCGATGAGGTTTTCTGAAGAGGAGCTCTATGACAGGATCTACGGCGCGTGGCTGGGCAGGTGCGCCGGATGCGCCCTGGGCAAACCGGTCGAGGGATGGACAGAGGAAAATATCAGGATATACCTGAAAAACGCGGCGGCATACCCGCTTGACAACTACTTCCCCGAGAAATCGCTGGACAAAGAGGGAACCGAGGTAAAAGGAATGTGCCCCGCGTCTACCAGGGAGCATATCCAGTACATGGAGCCTGACGACGATATTAATTACACTACCGCGGGCCTTCTGATAGCCGAGTCAAAGGGATTGAATTTTACCACATCGGACGTGGGCAATTTCTGGCTGTATTCGCTTCCGTTCTTCCACGTCTGCACCGCGGAAAGGCAGGCGTACCTGAACCTTGCGAACGGCTTGCATATTGACGAGGTCCCGCTCTTCCATAATCCCTACAGGGAATGGATAGGCGCGCAGATCAGGGCGGATTTCTGGGGTTATGCGTCTCCCGGGAAACCCCTGCAGGCGGCAGAACTCGCTTTCAGGGAAGCCTCGCTCTCGCACGTGAAAAACGGCATATACGGTGAAATGTTCGTAGCGGCAATGATAGCGGCGGCTTTTTCGGTTTCAAGCTTGGAAGAGATAATAAGGATAGGCTCAAGCCAGATCCCCCGCACTTCAAGGCTTTACGAAGCAGTGCAGGACATGGTAAAGTGGAGCGCGGAAATAACTTCATGGGAAGGCGCGTTTAAAAAAATGATGGAGAAATACGGGCATTACCACCCGGTGCATACGATAAATAACGCGTGCATCGTGCTGCTGGGCCTGCTTTACGGAAAAGGGGATTTTGAAAAGACCATATCGATTGCCGTAATGTGCGGGCTTGACACGGACTGCAACGGCGCGACAACAGGTTCCGTCGCCGGAGCAATGCTTGGGGCGAAAAACCTTCCGCAGAAATGGATCGCGCCCCTGAACGACACGCTTTCCAGCACTGTGGTGAGCGGCAATGAATCCCTTTTCAGGGCGAAGATCTCGGACCTTGCGCGCAGGACCCTGAAGATCGCCACTACGAAGTAATATTAACCACAGGTGAACACAGGTTAACACAGTTTTGCCACTGAAGGCACTGAAAACACTGAGATTTTAACGATGTGCGAAGAACGAAGCACGACGCACGAGAACAGGGGGTAGCATGAAAAAGAGCGTATTGTTACTGGCGGTGCTGGTTTGCGCGGCAGGTGTTCTGACAGCCGCGGAGAACTGGGAAAGCAAGGACATAGGGACAAGCGGCGGCAAGACCATAATGGGAAAGGATTCCATTGTCGTGGAAGCGGGCGGCCTTGACATCTGGGACCTGGCAGACGGCTTCAGGTTCGTTTACCAGAAGATGAGCGGCAATTTCGAGGTGTCCGCGAAGATAAGCAGTCTGAAAGAAGTTTTTGAATGGTCAAAAGCAGGTGTTATGATACGAGAGAGCGCAGAACCGGGCTCAAAGCACGCGATGCTGGTCGCAACTCCCCAGCACGGCCTTGCGTTCCAGTACAGGCCCGAAGAAAACGATATGAGCCAGCACGTTGAAGCAGGCGAGTTTTCATATCCGATATACCTGAAGATGAAAAAGACAGGCGGCAAGTTCGCCGGATCCTGGTCAAGCGACGGCAAGAAGTGGAACGAGGCGGGAGAGATCGAGATAAGCATGGGCAAGAGCGTGCTCGCAGGCCTTGCCGTGACAAGCCACGTTGAAGGCGAAAACACCGAAGCCAAGTTTTCTGAAGTAAAAATTACTCCCCTGAAATAGCTTATCGCTAAATGCAGATCCTGGATGCTGCCGCCCATGGCCTATGCCTGGGCGAGCCTCGCCCTAAGGTTTCAGGGCGGGGATGTTAGATCCTAGATTAAGGAATTATTAAAATAAACTCCTTCATCCAGGATCTAGGATCCAGGATCTAGGATCTAGCATCTTCCGGAGGTTGGATGCGGATTATTTTCATGGGGACGCCGCAGTTTGCCCTGCCGTCCCTGAACATGATAGCAAAGGCGTATGGGGTGGCCTGCGTCGTGACCCAGCCCGACAAACCGAAGGGCAGGGGCATGAAGGTCTCCGCGCCCCCCGTGAAATTCGCGGCAGGACAGCTGGGCATTCCTGTCCTGCAGCCGGAAAAGATCTCCGAGGCCACGGACAGGCTGAAAGAACTGAAGCCGGACCTGATAGTTGTGGTTGCGAGCGGCCACATACTAACGAAGGAAATATTGAAAATCCCGGCAAAGGGCTGTGTTAACCTGCACGCGTCTTTGCTCCCCGAGCTGCGGGGACCTGAGCCGATCGCTTGGAGCGTTATCAGGGGAATGAAAAAAACAGGCCTGACAACGATGCGGATGGACGAGGGCATAGACACCGGCGACATGATCCTGCAGAAAGAAATGGAGATACTGCCTGGCGATACAAAGGGAAGCCTTGAGCAGAAGATGTCTTTAGAAGGGGTGCAGCTCCTGTGCGAAACCCTGAAGATGGTTGAATCCGGCAGCGCTTCCTATAGGAAGCAGGTCCGATGTCCCCCGATGTCCATCGGGGGAATACGGACTCCGAACGAAAGCTTCGGAGAAGGCAGTTTTTCCCTCGCGCCCGTGATAAAGAAAGAGGACTGCAGGATAGACTGGTCAAAGCCGGCGCAGGAAATACACAACCTTATCAGGGGCCTGGATCCAGAACCTTCCGCGTTTACTTTTTTAGAAGGCAAACGCCTTAAGATCTTTAGATCATCGGTTTACGTAGGGCAAGGCTTCAGCCTTGCAAAACCATCGGGAGAGATCATTGATATAAAAGCAGATGAGATCCTTATTTCCACAGGCAAAGGCATTCTTTCGATCCTGGAACTGCAGCCGGAAGGCAAGCGGGTAATGACAGCGAAGGAATACCTTGCCGGCCACCCGCTTATAAAAGGAATAAAACTAGGACAAAACTAATTTTTAACCACGAATTAACTCGAATTTTCACTAAGTTTAAAATGCTAAAAGCTTGATATTAAATAATATAAAAATCCGTGGAAATTAGTGGAAATTCGTGGTTACAATATCTTCTGTGGTGAAAAGGTACTAAATGGAAAAGATAAAGGCGAGGAAGATCACTCTTAAGGTTTCAAAAGAACAGCTGAAAAAAGACCTTGAGAAATACAGGAAAGCGGCTATTGACCTGGGCGCGAAGGCCGCGAAGGTCGTGCCTGCTTATTTTGTCGCTTTCGACGACAGGGTGCGGCTTAAGTGCGCTGTGCCAAGGTGCCACCTTTACGGGGAAAGCGCGAATTGCCCGCCCCACGTTCCGCCTGTTTCAGAGATGAGAAGGACCTTGCGGAAGTTCAAATACGCGGTGCTTTTCAAAACGGAAGTTGAGCCCAAAGAGGACTTCGTTGGCGACAAGCAGTGGCTTGCGGGGCATATGCGCCACCAGGGAAAGATCCACGAGATCGGAAGCAGCGTTGAATCGCTTGCTTTCAGCGACGGGTATTATTTCGCCACAGCTTTCGGAGCGGGCGGGTGCAAGACAGCGCTGTGCGGCGGCCAGTACTGCCAGTCCCTTGACAGCGGCAGGTGCAGGTTCCCGCTGAAATCCCGCCCTTCAATGGAAGGCGCTGGCATAGACGTTTTCCGCACCGCGACAAAAGCAGGATGGGATATTTATTCCGTTGGGGCGCGCGGCGTTGACCCGGATTCCATCAAATGCGCGGTCTCGGTCGGCATTGTGTTCATCGTGTAACGTGTCACGTGTAACGTGTAACGGAAAAACAGAAGAACTGTCGTGTTGGCGTGTTAAAACTCTGATACTTTGATACTCTGACACTTTGATACTGTATTTAAGGAGGAACAGATGGCTGAAGAACTGTGGCCCGGCGGGATGGAATACACTTTCGGAAATGACGCGGACGAGGAAAAGGCGAAGCTTTACAGGTCTCTTGGCGTCACGAGCATCGAATCCTATGTTACCTGGCAGACCGTTGAGGATAAGGGGAAGGACCAGTGGGACTGGTCGGTATGGGACAAGCAGGTGGACATACTTAAAAGGAACAACCTGAAATGGGTCCCTTTCCTTATAGTAGGCCCTGCATACTCGATCCCGAACTGGTTCAGGCAGACACCTGACCATTTCGGCTGCATATGCCTGGAACACGGCACTCAGAGCAAGGTTGAATCGCTGTGGAACCCGAACCTCCCGAAATGGATAGAGCGTTTTATCGCTGAATTCGCGAAGAAATACAGGGGAGAGAATGTCATAGAGTCCGTGCTCCTCGGGATCCAGGGTGATTACGGCGAGGCGATTTATTCGGTGACCGGGGGCGGGTGGACTTTCAAGGGCCCCGGCGAATATCATAACCACCAGGGATTCTGGTGCAACGACGATTACGCCCTCGCGGATTTCAGGAAATACTTCAGCGGGAAATACAGGAGGATAAGCAGCCTTAACAAGGCGTGGGGCGCGGCGTTCAAAGCGTTTGACGAGATAGATTTTCCGGCAAGGGGAGAGGCGTTCATAGAGTACCGCAAAAAGACCGCAAGCCTGGGACCTGAAGGCAGGAGGCGCTGGCTGGATTTCGTCGAGTGGTACCGGGGCTCTATGACAAGGTGGTCAGACTGGTGGATAGGGCTTACGCGGAAATATTTTCCTGACACGGAGATCTATCTCTGCACGGGGGGTGACGCGATACCTGAGCACGGCTCTGATTTCGCGCAGCAGTGCAGGGTGGCCGCGAAGCACGGCGCCGGAGTGCGCATTACCAACGAGGGCTCCAATTACGCAGCCAATTTCGTAATAACAAGATGGGTGGGTTCAGCGGGTAAATTTTACAACGCGTATTACGGGTTTGAGCCGGCAGGCGCAGAGGACGAGAAGGGGATAGCCGTGAGGATCTACAACGCCACAGCCTCAGGCGCCAGGCAGCTGCACGATTACAACCCCAACGTGATCAAGTCAGAGCAGACGATCAGCGCGCAGAAGGCAAATTTCAAATATATATTCGCGGCGAAACCTACCGTGGACGCGGCACTGTGGTATCCAAACGTTTCGCTCACGCTGGACTGGCAGGGCTTTTTCGAAAAGGCGTCCGCGCTGAGGGATGTACTGGATTACGACTATGTGGACGAAACTATGCTGAGGGACGGGGCGCTGAAAAAGTACAGCATACTGATCATGCTGCACGGCGCCGTGCTTGAAGATGCGGATATCAGGACCATAAGGGAATGGGTAAAGGATGGGGGAGCGCTTGCCGCCCTTGATTTCGGCCAGCTTGAAACGGTCGGCGGGGATAAGAAATACCACAAAAGGACGTTCAAGATTTCGGGCGGAACAAAATCCATTGGGGAAGGTAAAACCCTTTACGTGCCGGTGAAGTGGGAAAACAGGCAGGAGTTCTTTGACAAGCTTTCAAGGCTTATTGAAAAGGAAGGCCTGATAAACCCGGACGGCGAAGCGGACGGGGTATACGCGACCGTGCTTGACAAGAACAGAGTCCTGTACCTTAATACTACTAACGATCCCGTGAAGAAAAAGATAATGCTTCCTGACGGCAGGAAGGTCAAGGCGAAAGTGCCGCCGAATGCCATCACCGAAATAGTATTTTAACCACAGATTTCCACGAAATCACGAAAGTGCCACGAAAGCACGAAAAAGGCTTTTTGCAGGGATCTTACGAAAGAGATTCAAAAAACTGAGAATATTGTAGTTTAAATCCCGCTGAATCCCTGTAAAAGAAAGTATTGCAGTGTTCACCTGTGGTTAAACGGAGCTTTTAATGAAAGACATAATTGAAGTGCTTGAGGAATATATATCCGAGGAGAATCCGCGAAAGTGGGCGAAGCTTTCCAGCACTATACAGTTTCGCAGGCTTGTGCTCGCCCTGCTTAAAGAAATACTCAAAGAGTTAAAGAGGTTAAACGTTTCCGGAGGAAAAAATGAATAAAATGTTTTTAATGTCTGTAATGTTTCTAATGGTATTTTCTGTCGCAGCCGGGGCCCAGCAGGCGCAGACAATAAGCTCAGGCGGGAAGGTATGCCTGCCTGAAGAATGCCCCGCAGGCTCAATACCCGTTCTTACTGTCAAACTTATCTGGAAAGACCTGGAAGCGTCCGCCGGCGGTACAGGAAGGGAGATCATCGAGGAAGTTGTGTTCAAAGGCATGGAAGGTGACAGGGAAATAAAATTTTACAACGCGAGGATAACCCCCTCGTTCCCGCGCGGCAGAGTATCAATAGATGCGAAGTGCGAGATAAAAAGGGGAGAATCCGTTGCCAGAACTTATGAAACAGACAGGGACAACAAAAATAATCCTGCGCCCGTATCATACGAAGGTGCGGCAAAAGGCGGATTCAGCGATTTGAAAATTTATTTAAAATAATCACTGTAATCATTTTTAAAAATCACCGTAATCGAGGAGTCATAATGAAAAAAAACGGAGCACAGATACTTATCGAAAGTTTGATCAAGGAAGGAGTTGATGTGATATTCGGGTATCCCGGAGGCGCGTCCCTTCCCATTTACGACGCTCTCTACGGCGCGCCGTTAAAACATATCCTCGTGCGCCATGAGCAGGGCGCAGCCCACATGGCTGACGGTTACTACCGCGCAACAGGCAAAACCGGCGTCTGCCTTGCCACGTCGGGCCCGGGCGCCACCAACCTTGTTACCGGTATTGCTACCGCCTATATGGATTCCATCCCGATTATCGCAATTACAGGGCAGGTTGCTACCCCCCTGATAGGCAATGATGCCTTCCAGGAGGCGGATATAACGGGGATTACGCGCCCGATCACCAAGCACAATTACCTCGTGAAAGACGTCAAGGACCTGGCATACACAATAAAGGAGGCTTTCTACATTGCTTCCTCAGGAAGGCCGGGGCCTGTCCTTGTCGACATTCCAAAAGACGTGCAGATGGCAGCGGCAGAGTTCCATTATCCGGAAAAGATCAGCCTGCGCAGTTACAACCCGACTTATACCGGTCATCAGGGCCAGATAAAAAAACTTGCCGAGGCGATCCAAAAAGCCGAGCACCCGTTGATCTACGCGGGCGGCGGAGTCATAATCTCGAATGCCGCGGACGAGCTTAAAGAGCTGGCGGAAAAAACAGGGATTCCCGTGACAACAACGCTCCTGGGCCTGGGTGGTTTTCCCGAGACTTCGCCGCTTTCCCTGGGGATGCTCGGTATGCACGGGACGAGGTACGCGAATTACGCTGTTATAGAATGCGACCTGCTTATAGGCATCGGGGCAAGGTTTGACGACAGGGTGACCGGAAAGATCAGCCATTTCGCTCCCAAGGCGACGATCGCGCACATTGACATCGACCCCACAAGCATCAGCAAGAGCGTGCAGGTGCACATCCCGATCGTCGGGGACGTTAAGAACGTGTTGAAAGAGCTGAACAAGATCGTGAAGAAGGGGAATATCAGCGGGTGGGTGGAAAAAATTGAAAAATGGAAAAAGGAATATCCTCTCACGTATAAGCAGGACAAGAAAATAATAAAGCCCCAGTTCGTTATTGAGGAGATCTCCAGGATCACGAAGGGGAAGGCGATAATCGCCACGGAGGTCGGCCAGAACCAGATGTGGACGGCGCAGTTCTACAAGTTCACAAAACCGCGGACCCTGCTTTCTTCCGGGGGCCTTGGCACAATGGGTTACGGGTTCCCAGCGGCGATAGGGGCCAAGGTTGGCTGCCCGGATATGACGGTTTTTGACATCGCGGGCGACGGCAGTTTTCAGATGAACCTGCAGCAGCTTGCCACTGCGGTGCAGTACAAGATCGCGGTCAAGGTCGCGGTGCTGAACAACGGTTTCCTGGGGCTGGTGCGCCAGTGGCAGGAGCTGTTCTTCGAGAAACGTTATTCAGAGTCGCGCATGATGAATCCTGATTTTGTGAAGATAGCCGAGGCATACGGAGCGCTGGGTGTCAACGTCACAAAGCCCGAAGAAGTCGCCCCTGCCATCGAAAAAGCCATTAAATCGCCGCTGCCGGCGGTCATTGATTTTCACGTGGCACCCGAGGAAAACGTTTTTCCGATAGTGCCCGCGGGTTCCCCGCTTTCGGAAATGATGGGCGGCTTAGCTTAAATGAGAGTTGGTTTTAATTAAAAATGTAAAAAAATTCGGTTCTTCTCCAAATGTTGTCGGCCAATGTAATATATACTCATATATGGAATAAGGGTTTTGCTCCACGACTACGCTTTGGCGCAGGCAAATTCTGAAAGTTCGGTTTGAGAGCCACACGATTGCTCTAAGGGGATACTCCTTCCGAAATTCTCTTATCGGGGTGCGCTGAAACAAGCTTCGTCGGTCAGTTTCGGCTTTCCTCCTTATCGCAATCGGGAATTTGCTTCTGCGCCTGCGCTTAGGTCTGTTCCGCAAAGGCCCTTATTATATACTCGTGGCATTTATTGTATTATATAACAACATTTGTAGAAGAACCAAAAATTTTAAAACAATTCAAATTTTAAAATCGAGATTTTTTTAATTATTCAGACTATTAAGGTAATCTTATGAAACAAAAAGAAGATATTATAAAAGCACTTAATAGCGAGGTACCTGAGATTGTAATTGAAGCTGCTGATTCTTTAAAAGAATGGGGTAATACTTCCATTATTCCTATTTTGCAAGAAGTATTAAGGAAAGATAATTATAACGAAGATGTTATAGATAGTATTACCCGAGCTTTGAGTCGTATTGGTTTTTACGCACGCCCAGTGTTGCTTGAAGCATGTAAAGATAAAAATTATATTGTCAGGATGGTTGCCGCTATTGCTTTAAGAAATATTTGGTCTGTACCAAATGATATAACTTCATCATTTATTAAAATATTAAAAGATGAACAGGAGAGCGGGGATGCCAGAGGATTTGCTGCTAAAACTTTAGGTAAAATTAGAGCAAGTGATGCAAAGCTAGTGTTGATAGAGGCATTAAAGGATAAAGATCATTTTGTTATAGGATGTGCCGCAGAAGCCTTGGCCGACATTGGCGCAAAAGATGCAGTTCCAGCGTTGATCGAGTTATTGAAAGATAAGGAAAATTTTAGGCGGATGGTAGTATATGCTTTGGGTGAAATCGGCGATCCATCTGCAATCCCTGCGCTGATTGAAGCATTAAAGGATGAGGAAGAGTGGGTCAGATCCAGCGCTGCCGAAGCCCTTGGAAAAATGCGCGACAAATCCGTGATTCCTGTGTTGATTGAAGCATTGAAAAATGAAGATGACAGTGATGAAGAAGTCATAAGTGAAGCTGCTAAGGCTTTAGGTAAAATTGGCCCAGAAGCAAAAGATGCCGTCCCGGCGTTAATAAACGTATTAAATTATGAGTATGGGAATGTTAAACAATATGCTGCTGAAGCATTAGGTAACATTGGTTCTGAGGTAAAAGGTACAATCCCAGCGTTAATCAAAGTATTAAAAAACGAATATGAAGATTCTGATGTCAGAAAAAGCGCTGCAAGAGCATTAGGCAAAATTGGTCCAACAGCAAAAGACGCAGTCCCGGTATTAGTTGAAGCATTAAAAAACGAGTATGAGAATAAGGATATAAGAGATTGTAAAGATTATATTATAGCATTAGGGTATATTGGTCCTGCCGCAAAAGACGCAGTTCCAATGTTAATTGAAGCATTAAAACATAAGCCTGAATACGAAGATGTTGGTGATGTTAGAAGTGATGCCGCTTTCGCCTTAGGTAAAATTGGCTCTGCCGCAAAAGACGCAGTCCCAGAATTAGTCGAGCTATTACAGGATGAAGAAAGAACAAACAAAATGTACGCTGCTGAAGCCTTAGGTAAAATTGGCCCAGAAGCAAAAGATGCCGTCCCGGCGCTAATTAATGCCTTAAATCATAAAGATGTATCAGTCGAGATCAGTATATCCACAGCTATATACAATATCGGTCCAGCAGCAATCCCATTTCTAATTAAAGCATTAAAGGATTGGAAGGATTCTACCAGGTTGGTTGTTGCAGAGGTTCTTGGCAATATTGGCGATAAATCTGTGTTAAAACATTTAAATTATACTATAAAAAATGATTCGGATGAATGTGTAAGAATCGTAGCTAAAGAAGCAGCTAAAAAAATAAATAATAAAAGCAAACGTGTCAGGTCTTCTTTGAAAATGTCAAAATTAAAGTGAATTTTAAGTTATCTTATGTTATTATATATAATAATTTGTAATCGAGGTAATTAGTATGAGTTTTGTAGAAATTTTTAAAGTTATTTCAAGTGTGACTATATCGGTAGGGGGAGCAGGATTTATTTTTTGGAAATTGTCAACCTATATTGGAAAAATATGGGCAGTAAAATATTTAGAATCAATTAAAAAAGAATATCAAAAAGAAATAGAAAATTATAAATTAGAGTTAGATATTTTAAAAGAAACGTCTTTACGATATTCGAATCGTCAATTTGAATTATATAACGATCTTTGGCATTCCCTATATAGTTTAAAATTGTCTGCAGATATTCTTTGGGAGAAAGCAAATATGAAAAATCTTAAGGAATTTTCTAGGCAATTGGAAACAACAATAAATGAAATAGAAAAAAGCTATCTATTTATCGAAGAAGAGCATTATCAAAAATTAATGAGTTTATTAAAGCAATTTGGAGAATATGAATTTGGTAAAACAAAGCTTATCGAGCTTTATAGGCAAGACAGTGAAGTATATAGTCAAGATGTTCAGGATATTAATTGTTTAATCGAATGTAACAAAGAAAAAAAGGAAAAATATAAACAAATTATAAATGAAATTAGAGCAGATTTAAAAAAGCAAATAAAAGGAATTAGATAGAAAGTAGTGGCAACATCCAGTTTTAAAAATTTAGGAAAAAATTCAAGTTTGTGTAATTTTGCATTTTTAATTTTGTTCATAAAGAATCCCCGCGTATAGGTTTTATTCCCAAAGAACCCCTGTGTGTAGATTTCATAAAAAATCTATAGGGGTAAAAACCTGCGGGGGCAATTTAATTGGAGGAACGACATGAAACATACGATCTGCTGCCTTGTGGAAAATAAGTTCGGGGTCCTGGCCCGCATATCAACCCTGTTCAGCGCAAGGGGGTTCAACATAGACAGCCTTGCCGTCGGGGAAACCGAAGACCCGTCCATTTCGCGGATGACCATAGTGGTGAATGTGGACGAAAAGATGCTGGAGCAGGTGATAAAACAGCTGCACAAATTAATTGACATAATAAAGGTTATTGACCTTACCGGAGCGGATTCCGTTGAAAGGGAGCTGGCGCTTGTGAAGGTGAACACGGCTGATGCCGCCGCCAAGTCAGAGATAATGCAGATAGCGGAGATCTTCCGCGCCAAAGTCGTTGACGTTGCGCCCAAAACCCTGATCATGGAGATCACCGGGGACGCGAAGAAGGTGCAGACGCTCCTGGACCTTTTGCGGCCGTTCGGCATAAAGGAGCTGGCGCGCACCGGCAAGATCGCCATGCAGAGAAGATAAGATTACAGTGATTTTTTAAAGATGATTTCAGTGATTATTTTAATATCACCGTAATCATTAGTTAATAATCACTGTAATCATAATCAAGGAGGTAATAATACAATGGAAGAAATGACAAGCGCGCTGAGCCAGTATACCTGGCGCGTGATCACCGCAATAGTGATCGTGCTGGTGGGAGTGGTGATTGCCAGACTGCTTTCGGTGTTCATAAACAACATACTGAAACGCACTGATATGCCGCCTGCCACGCGCGGTTTCCTCGCAGGGTCCATATCTTTCGTTATAATCATCATAGCTGTCATAATGGCGCTGACAAGGTTCGAGATAGATATAATTCCGCTTGTCGTGGGACTGGCGATAATAGGTTTTGTTGTCGGGCTTGCGACCCAGGGGGCTCTTTCGAATTTCGTTGCCGGAATGATGATACTCGCACAGCGGCCGTTCCAGACCGGGGACCAGGTTGAGGTATACGGCGAAACAGGGGAGGTCAAGGAGATAAAGATAACCTCAACCATCATAGATACGCCGGATAACGTCAGGATAATCTTCCCCAACGCGAAGCTGCTTGCAGGCGAGATCAAGAACTTGAGCACCCACAAGATACGCAGGATAAGCATTCCTGTCCAGGTCAACTCCGGGAAAGACTTCGCGAAGATCTCGGACAGCATCCTGGCTGTTTTCAGATCCGACGCAAGGATCCTGAAGGAGCCGCCTACAGGCGTTGTGGTGAGCAGCGCGACAGGGGATAAGCTGACTGTTTCGGCAAGGGCGTGGTGCCAGACAGACGAAGTTGAGGCAGTCGTTTCCGACATGACCGTAAAGATAAGGGAACTGGTAGATA